>DXGF01000010.1 GCA_019114065.1 Candidatus Dorea gallistercoris | reverse complement strand
TTGCCAAGATACCCTTCCACCGCGTTGTGCCACCGCTCGTCCCGGATATCCAGAAGGTCCGCCAGGATCTGCACATTCACAAATCTGCCGCAGTTCTCGTGGAGCCGGCGGCGCAGTTCATATCTGGCTTCTTCCAGCTCTCTGGGATATGCCTTGCTTCCCTTCTTAAGTTCCTCTAATTCTTCTTTTGTCTCTTTTTCTTCCCGCTTGATCCTTCGAAGGTCTCCGGCCGCTTCCTGGCGCTGCTCCTCTAATTCCCTGCGGATCTCCTGAAGGCTTTCCTGGAGCCGTACAAGTTCCTCCGGAGAAATATTTCCCTGGACGAACTTCTTGATATCCCACAAGGTCTGGTTGGAAGGACTGTCTGTTTCCTTCCATGCCTCCAGCCGCCGGGCCGTCTGGTCCCACCGCCCTTTGCTGGTCTCCAGCCGCTGGATGGTCTCGTTCAATGCGGCAAGCTCCGTCTCCATCCGGGAATAACCGCTGTCTGCGATCTTCACCAGGATTTCCTCATACTCTTTCTGCAGCTCCTGCTGTTCCTGGGCAAGCTGTTCTAACTGCCTCTCCTGCTCTTTGGCTCCTTCTTCCCGGTTCTTCATTTTGTCCCTGCACTCTTGGATCTTCTCCGTCAACTGCAGGATTTCCAAACGGGTCACCTGATAAGCGCCGGACCTGGCCTCTCTTCCCATGGCTTCGTAGGCGTCATAAATTTCCCTGATTTTCCGCAGCTTCTCCACTTCTGCCAGGGTTTCCTCGATCCGGGCGCGCATCCTGCCGTACTGCATGACGCTTTCCTGCAGATCTTCAATGTGGATGTCCTGCTCCATGCAAATATATTCCTTGACGAATTCTTCCAGTTTAATGTTCATCCGGAAGGGAATGGCCCGCTTAAAAAGCCGGGGGAATTTCTCCATGTCCAGTCCGCCCAGATAAACGTCATAAAGCTGGCGGCGGAACCGCTCATTGCTGGGGCCGCAGTAATATCGCTCCGGCGGCAGCATCCGCTGGAAATATTCTTTTAATTCCGCCGTACTTAAAACCCGCTTTTCTCCCCGGTAATGGTTGTCCAAAATCCCGCCGGCATGCCAGAAGAAAAGCCGGCTCACCTCATTGGTGGCCGTCTCCACATCAAAGACCACGCCCACACATTCTTTCTCTCCGGTACCGCTGTGGGTGAATTCCAGCACAATGGTACTGGAGAAATTCTGATTCCGCAGATACTGGGATTCATTGTTGTCGCTGATATTGACCATGCCCCGCAGATATTCAATCAGGGTCCGGTCAGAATCATCGGCGGCCGCCTTATTAAAGAATCCCCGACCGTCAGTATTGGCATACAGCACGATCTGAAGGGCATCGATCACCGTGGATTTCCCGCTTCCCGAATGTCCGGTGAAGAAATTCACTCCTTCGCTGAAAGACAGAACCTTCCGGTTAATATAATGCCAGTTATTCAGGCAGATCTTCGATAGTATTTTGAATGGCTGTTTCGTCTCCACTTTGTTCCTCCTCGTTAAATGTATCCAAAAGCTGCCGGATGTCGTCTCCCTGCAGGACCGCGTGGATGCAGGGATAGATGACCAGCCTGGTATGCTCGTTCAATTCTTCCAGCACGTCCAGCGGCTCAATGATCTGGTATTTCTTCAGAAGCGCAATGGTCCGCCGCATCTCTGTAGGCGAGGGCAGGCTTTTCAGCACGCCGAAACTGCCTGCTTTGCCATTGACCGCTCCCAGCGTGGTGACCACATGGCTGCTGGAAGAGGCGGCGGCCATCTGTTCGTCATATAAGATCTTCATCACCAGAAGATAAATGGTCGTAAGTCTGGGCAGCTTCTCTCCCCAGAGCTGCTCTCCCTGGATGTAGAAAATCCCCATATGTACGTTTTCTCTCAGCTCGATCCCCGCCACGGCAAAATACATCCTCAGAAACTCCAAATGTTTCGCGCAGGTCCGGTATTCTCTGGTATACTGCATCCGCCCAGCCCTGCGGTCAAATTTCCGTTCCAAAAGAAAAGTCTGGCGGTAAAGTGTCTGGATCACCTCCGTGATCTCTTCTTGTTCTTCCTGGGTCCGTTCTTCAAAATATTCTATCATAACCGTTTCCTCACAAATTTCAGCGCCGGATACCGGTAAGGTCCCTGCTGGATCATCTCCGGTTCCTCTTCCAGTATCATATACCGGCTGTCTCTTCTGGTACTGTAATCGTAGGCCAGGATCAACTTCTCGAAGCTTTCTTCATCGGAAATATCCACCTTGGCCGCATCCATGATCTCATCTGTCATATGTTCCTCGATAAACGCCTCGATCTGCTCTGTGCTGTACCGGGTATGGATCCGGTTCAGCCGCAGGATCGCCTCCTTGGAAAGGTCTTGTTCTTCTTCCTCCAAAGCCATCTGGCTGATAAAGTCCTTTCTGGGCTTCCGCCGTTTATAGAGAGACCGCTCCGATAGGATTTCCAGCAGAGACAGGTTGATCTTCTCCGAGGTCTTCTTGAGCAAAGCTTCTCCCCTGCCGCCTTGAGACATTTGATTTAAAAGCTGGACAACCAGCCCTCTGGTGTCTGACTCCTGGCTCAGCAGATAATTCAGCCGGGTAACCGTAGCCCGCACATACTTGGTGTGCTCCCGGTCCATGTTGGAGATCCTATGCTCAATGTCGTCAAACCCTCTCTCGATCTGGTCGAGAAGATCCAGCACATCTTCCTCCACATCCCCCATCATCCGGGAACGTTCCCGGACCAGCTCGATCCATTCCTCATCTTCCCGCATCTCCCGCAGACATTTTTTAATGTCCATCTTATAAATATAGAAGTTATCCGAGGTTTTCAAAATGTGGTACTTCTTGCGCACGATCTCTTCGACATAACCGTTCAGGTGTTCTTTTAACAGATCCCCGTAGAACTCCTGGTCCAGAAGCCGGCCAAAAAAGCGGTCCATATTGTGGAGCATATCCTGCAGCGCTTTATTGAGCCTTCTGGTATTGACAAGCGCCGTGCGCAGCATGCTTAAGTTCACTCTGGGATCATTCCGGAAGGAAAACAACGTGCCGTAGACATTCTGGATATAAACTTCAGTTTCCTCCATCCCCTCTGAACTCAGCCGTTCAAAGGCATCGATAAAAACCGCCGAGTAATCCGGGATCACAATGTTGGTCACCAGGGTGTGATAATCCTCGATCCGCTTTAACCAGCCGGTCTTCAGCAGCCAGTTTAAAATCCGGGATGCCGGCGTTTCCAGCATATCGAAATCGGTTTCTGTCTCCTCCCACTTCAGTTCGAACTGTTTCCTGGCGTTCCGGTCGCTCAGTACCTGGATACAGGTTTCTTTGGTGAGAAAATAATTATTATATTGGTATTCTTCACTGATGCACAAAAGAGCGTCAATGTATGTCTCCCGGTTTATGGAACGAAACAAACTCCAGAATGTATCCGGGATCTCTTGGCGAAGCTGCATGTATGCTGTTCACTCCTATCCTTTTATCTGCGTGTTAAAATCTTGCGTATTAATATCTATGTGTGTAAACCAGCTCGGTGATTCCATTATACGTTTGGGCGCGGAGCAATTGCAGCGGAATTTCTGCCGCCTCTCCTTCCAAATCCTCTTGAAACAAACGGATTCCGCCCCCTAAGATCATCGGGATCACCGAAATGTGATATTCGTCGATCAGGTCTGCTTTCACCAGGGGCTGGATAATGTCTGCTCCTCCGCAGATCCAGATATTTTTTCCCGGTTTCTCTTTCAGATCCCGGACCAGTTCCCGGGGCGGCTGATGGGTGAAAATGATCTGGTCTGCGGAAGGTATCTCCCTGTGGGTGACCACATAGCTTGTCAACCCTTCATATACCCATTCCTTTGGCGACAGCTCCGTCACGACTTGATGATAAGTCTTCCAGCCCATGACCACGGTGTCAACATTTTTTATGAAAACCGAATAGGTATCCAGGACAGCGCCCTCCGGATCCTGGCCGCCAAGCCAGAACACCCCGCCATTTCGATCTCCAATATAGCCGTCCAGGCTCATAGCGATAAATAAAACAACCTTTCTCATACTGTTCCCTCTCCTGACCGCACCACTATTTTCACCGGTGTACAGGCCCCGTTATTGCACTTGCTTTCCGACACGCTGCATGCGGCAATTCCCAAACGCATATGCATATCCGCCCTCAAGATGATCTGATCTCCCGGCTTGGAAACAGGCGGCTCTACCGAGATCCTTCCGTCGCTGTACAGTTTCGTATGCATGAAGAGATTGACCGGCTGGATGATCAGCCTTGCTTCTCCCAGGCTGTGGTTGATATTGTCAAGACAGTTGGGATGGTCCTTCCCATTTTGGTAGAAGAAGTCGTACATTTCCGGACGGCAGCAGGGATGCAGAAGGTCATGCTCCCCCACCTCATCATAGAGGATCTCAAACATTTTCCGGTAGCGGTTCGAGTAAATCCCATCTCCCACCTTCAAACGCAGGGATTCATTGCAGTCAATGGTGACTCCCGTGGACAGAAATTCTTCCCGGTTTTCCGCGTTTTCCGCAAAAAAGTCCACCACCTGTCCGCCTTCCAGATCAATGACGGCGATCTCTTGTCCAGGCAGTACCTCTATACAGATCCCGCTGCAGGCATTTATGATATATTCTGCTTTCATTTACCTTCTCCCTTCCGGCTGTGTGTCTCTGCTCTGTCCATGCATAAATAATTCATCTACGGTGATTCCCAGCTCCTTTGCCAGTTGAAACGCAAGAGCCAGGGTGGGATCGTATTTATTATTCTCGATGGCGTTCACCGTCTGCCGGACCACTCCGCAGCGTTTTGCCAGCTGTTCCTGGGAGAATCCCAGTTCTTTTCGCTTTTCCCGAATCTTATTTTCCATAGTAGTCCCCATATTGCTTTTTATAGTAAAGCAGCATAGCGCCATAAATAATTGCTGCCAGCGTCAATAAATGTCAAATTCTTTTGACATTTTAATTGTAAATTTAAAAAAGAGAAATGTCAAGAACTTTTGACATTTCTCTCGGATCTTTTTCCCGGAATCTTTCCTTATTCTCCCAAAATCTCCTTTCTATCCCCTGCAGTCACAGCCCGCCCAGCGCCACGCTGGCTATAAGTCCCCCGGCGGTTGCCAAAAGGGCCCCGGCCAGTGTGTACCTGCTCTTCGTAACTTTTGCCGTCATAAAGTAAACACTCATGGTATAAAAAATGGTCTCTGTGCAGCTCATACTGATGGACGCCACTTTCCCAATATAAGAATCCGTCCCGTATTCCTTATAGAGATCCAGCAAAAGACCGGTAGCTGCCGAGGACGAAAACATTTTTACTACGCTTAAGGGCACCAGCTCTGCCGGAAAGCCCAATGGCTCCGTCAGACCTCCCGCGATCCTTGCCAGGAAATCCAGGAAGCCGGAAGCCCGCAGGATTCCCACCGCCACCATCAATCCCACCAGTGTGGGGATGAGTTTGATCACTGTGAAAAATCCACTTTTTGCTCCTGTGATGAACGTTTCATAGACTTCCACCTTCATCAAAAGCCCGTAGCTGACAATCCCGAAGATCAGCAGGGGAACGATCAGATCACTGACATACAATAAAATTTTCATGCGTCTCTTCCCTTTCCTAAGCCATACCGTTCCACAGAACCTTGGTTTTTGACCTTGGTATCATCATATGCATGCCGCTTTTCTTTTATATCTTCTACTTTTTGGCTCTTCCAGATTCTTAGCTTTTTCTGCCTCGCAGCGGAGCAGATATTTTAGTTTCTTTTCATCCATAGCCTTCTCCTGATGCCCCCGCTTACTTTTTTTGTACGTTCTCTGTCCCAATTTTCCCCTGGCTTCTTTCGAGATAGATATCTTCTCCTTTCTGTGATCTCCCTTTGCCCAGCCTCTTTTTTCTAGATAATCCAGACGTTCCTTTCCAGATTTGGTAAGAAACGCCTCTGTCAGCACCTCTTTTCTCACATCTAGGAGTACGCTCCGAGCAGGAGTACTGTCCAGCACATGGAAGATTTCATCTGAGCCGTTTCCCGCGATCCGACCCAGATATTGATAATCCTTTTTCTTTTTTAAGATCCAGCGCATCATCTGATCCGCCCCGCAGGCAAAACAGATTTCCCACAGGCGGTTCCTTCCTTCTTCTAGTTCTACCGACTTCCTATATTTGTTTAAGATCACTTTCAGAAACAATTTTTCCATATTACTTTCTGGGGAGAAAAATATCCTCTCAGAAACTTCTCCTTCATATTTTAAAATATACCGGAACATCCGCTCATCCTTATATCGCAGGATCTTGCGGTAGATCCCGGACCGCCTTTCTTCCTTCAAAATGTTTAGGACCCCTTTTTCCAGAAGCTCGCAGGCCAGAGTCTTTTGTTGGTGGTCCAGCAGATATTCCAAAATTTTTGTCCACTCTTCCTCCTTGCCTTCCTGTTTTAATTCCCGCTTTTTTAATAAAGGGATCTGTTTTGTCAGCAGATTGATATGGACCTGATTTTCTTTCGTTTGCATACGGATACCTCTGTAAATGAATTTTGATATGTTTTCTTAGTTATTAGGTATTTTAATCCTCTAATTTAAACAGGAGTTAAACTTAAACCGCTCTTTTTTGAAATATCTGTGAATTCTGGCCGCGAAAACAGTTTCTTCATGATTTCGTGCTATACTGTCCAAAAGCCCCATTATAGGAGGAATTTTATGTTTCAGATCATCATTACAGACGGTAACAGACCACTCCGGCGCCACCTGGCGCATCTGCTCTCCAGGACGGGATACCGGTGTTATCCTGCCGCCTCCGCGAGGGAAACCTTGGGGCTGTTGGAGGGGATTCACGCAGATTTGATCCTTCTGGATATTCTACTGCCAGATATGGATGGGTACGAATTTGTAAGACTACTTCGGAACTATCAGAATGAGATGCCAATCCTGATTTTGTCGGAGAAATGTCTGATCCAGGATGTGAAACGAGGTTTTCTCGCAGGCGCCGACGACTATGTGGGAAAACCTGCCGACGAGGAAGAGCTTGTCCTTCGCATCCGCGCTCTTCTCCGCCGTTTTCACAAGATTTCTAATCCCTGTATCCGCGTAGGCTCCACTTTGTTGGACGCCAGAACCTTGACCGTGCGGCAGGAGGCCCTCGTTCATACACTTCCACGGAAAGAATTCCAGCTTCTATATAAACTGCTCTCCTATCCAGAGCAGACATTTACCAGAGGACAGCTTCTGGAAGAGCTCTGGGGACCTGCCACCAATTCCATGGAACCGACTGTCAGCGTCCATATCAATCGTCTGCGAAAGCGCTTTGCCCAGTCGCCAGATTTTCATATCCTGACTGTAAGAGGTCTGGGATATAAGGCAAGTCTCCGTGTCTGAACCCGATCCTTATACTTCACACTTTTTCCTTTTTTTCTCCATAAAGTTATCACGCTCTGGACACAATTCTTCTGTATAGTTTTGACTATCTGTTAAAACAAAAGGATGTGGATTTAGTTATATGATTGAATAGAACGGGAAACGGAAACTTTAGAAGATTTTTGAAAGGAGTGTTGTGACATGAAACATAAAATATTTCGCAGACTATTTTTACTAGCGTGCGTGGCGGTTCTTGCCACGGGAGCTCTGACCGCGTGTACCAGCGACGATGATTCAGACAGCTCCTCGACCACTTCCGAATCGGATTCTGATTCAGACACGTCGTCCGATTCCGAATATTCTTCGGATTCTGACAGTGATACATCTTCCGATACCGACACCTCTTCCGGTTCGGATACGTCATCAGATTTGGAAGGCTCTACAGGGTCAGGCACGTCCTCCGGGTCAGATACATCCTCAGGTTCTGACACATCCTCCGGGTCAGGCACGTCCTCCGGGTCGAGCACGTCTTCAGGTTCAGATACATCGTCGAGTTCGAATTCTACGCTGAATTCCAACTAGAAAAATCAGGTTGGCAGATCATAGAACAGCAAAACAGGATGGCATCACGGGAAGCTGTGTGTCACCCTGTTTTTTATTCACGCGCACCGTACACCCGGCGCACGCCCCACACATCCATTCGGAAAACGTCGCAGGGGATTTCGCTTCTGTTATAAAATTTTCTTTTTCTTAAAGATCAAAATACAGGCGGCCACGATCACGATACTTAGGATCACCACTCCCGGATAGCCGTCTTCCAGTCCCGGCATATCCTTAAAATTCATCCCATACCAGCCAGTGATCAGCGTCAACGGGAAAAAGATCGTGGAAACCACCGTCAGGAACTGCATATTATTGTTCTGTCTGGTGTCGATTTGGGATTGATGGGCTTCCTTCACCTGACCCGCGTATTCCAGAAGGTGCTCCGTTCTGCTCTTTAAGCGGTCCGCCCGGTCCGCCAGCGTCCCAAAATATTTCAACTGCTTCTTTTGGAATAAACCGTTTTCATTTTCCTCCAGTTCTTTGGCAAGATCCATGATCTCATCATAGTAGCTCCGCAGGGTCAGAAGTTCTCTGCGCAGCGGCATAAGACGGGCCTGGAAGTCTTTGATCTTTCCCCGGGTCACATCTTCCTCCATCTCAAACAGTTTCTTCTCATAAGTAACCAGAAGCTCCTGATCGCGGCTGATAAATTCCGCAATATAATTATAGATAAACCGCTCCCTTGTCTCACCTTGATGCATTTTCTTCTGCTGGATCCTACGGATCAGCCGGAGGGAGAAATCTTCATCATCCACGATCACAATATGCCGGTCATTAATAAAAATCGCGATCTTATATCTGCTGCCTAGCACATCCAACAGCTTCGGAATACAGAATGTGCCCACCAGACCGTCCTGCTGATTCTCAATCTTGCAAAATCCAATCTTAGAAAGCTGCATATCCGCTTCATAGGTAATATTCAATTTTTCAAAAACCGAAGGGGCCTGGGATGAGTTCGTTAGAAAGACCGCCGGAACCGGCGAAGCCTCCCACTCATCCATCTCCACAGAATACAAATGCTCACCAAATGGATAGACCATGTCCTCACCTCCGGCAACAATTATAGCATAGCACCTTTCAAAAGGGACAGGGTATTTTCAATCTGGGCCGTGGTATTTTTAAAAATACCAC
>DXGF01000071.1 GCA_019114065.1 Candidatus Dorea gallistercoris | reverse complement strand
GACTAGATCCCTTGTAAATCTGGCCATTTTCTTTCCTCCTACTACAATATATTTTTTATTTATTATAGATGATTACACAGGAAAGCGCCAGTTAAGTTTTTAGAAGACTTTACTTATTTGCGGCAAAATCTCTGATATTCTCCTTACCGTCACTAACAGCGCCAACACAAAACCAACCTTCCCATTTACCGCATAATACCGCATAAATAAAATTCACAATGTTGGCATATGGGGCCAGAAATCCGATCAGACAGCCCGCCGCCGCAAGTACGAGCGCAAGTACTTTTCTCGATTACCGAACACGAAAAAAAGCCCTGTTTCCAAGGCTTTCTTAGTGACTCCGAGGGGAATCGAACCCCTGATTCCAGCGTGAGAGGCTAGCGTCTTGACCTCTTGACCACGGAGCCATTCATATCGTACTTGCCTAGTATAGCAGACAAATCTGGATTAGGCAAGTACTTTTTGTAAATCTCTAAAATTTTTAGTAACTATTCAGTCAGCCGCATGGCTGAATAGTTACAATTTTTATCCGGTGATCATTCCTATATATCCCTGGATAAAAATCCCCAGGATGATCAGCGGAAGGATGAACGTCAGATAAATCCGGACCGCTCTGCACACAGGGAACTTCAGGCCCTTTCCCGCATTGGCCTCCTGGATAAAATTATCCCATCCCCATCCATACCGAGTCACACAGAACAGAAGGTACACCACAGACCCCAGTGGCAGGACATTGTTGCTCACGATAAAATCTTCCAGATCCATGATGTTCTTGCCTGCCACAGTAAATCCGGCCCAGTCTGTCAGCCCCAGCACACAGGGGATGCTAAGAAGAATCAGGAGCGCCCCGTTCACAAGGACTGACTTACGAAGCTTCCATCCCCACAGATCCAGCGCATACTGGATGATATTCTGGAATACCGCGATCACCGTGGACAGGGCGGCGAAGGTCATAAAGAGGAAAAAGAGGCTTCCCCACAGCCTTCCTCCCGGCATCTCCCGAAACACATTGGGCAGAGTGACAAACACCAGCCCGGGACCTTCTCCCGGGTTGACACCAAAGGCGAAGCAGGCCGGAAAAATGATCAAGCCGGACAAGACCGCCACACAGGTATCCAAGACCAGGATGCTCACCGCTTCCCCCGCCAGGCTCCGTTCCTTTCCGATATAACTGCCGAAGATCGCCAGGGATCCTGCTCCTACACTCAGGGTAAAGAAAGACTGGCCCATGGCCGCGAACACTGCTTCTGAAAGCCCGGCTTCCTGGATCTTTCCCAGGTCCGGCTTCAGATAGAACTCCAGTCCTTCCGCCGCTCCCGGAAGGGTCACGGCGCGGATGACCAGGATCAGCAAGATCACGAAGAGGCTGGTCATCATCCACTTTGTGATCTTCTCTACACCTTTCTCCAGTCCCATGGAACAGATCAGTAGCGCGATCACGCAGATCACGATCATCCAGAAGAGCATCTCGTTCCGATTCGAAGTCAGTTCCCCAAAGATCCCCTCCACCTGCTTTGTGTCCGCGCCCACGAATTCCCCGGAAAGCATTTTGAAAAAGTATGCCAGCATCCATCCTGCGATCGTTGTGTAGAACATCATCAGGAGAAAATTGCCCGCCATAGTAAAATACCGGAACAAGTGCCACTTGCTTCCCTTGGGCTCTAGTACGTTAAAAGACAAGGCGGAACTTTTCTGGCTGCCTCTGCCTACAGCAAATTCCATTACTACGATTGGAAGTCCTAAGATCAGCAGGAAGAAGAAGTACATCAAGACAAAGGTTCCTCCTCCATACGCTCCTGTGATATAAGGAAATCTCCATACATTTCCAAGACCGATAGCGCAGCCTGCTGAAATCAGGATAAATCCCATCCGGGATGAAAATTTTTCTCTTTTTTCCATTTGTTATTCCTCTTCCTTTTTCTCCGTCTCTATCCGGAATTGCTCCGGTTCTGCCGTCAGCTGTCCCACACAGTCTGTGGGGACCATGATCTGAAGCTGTTTATTCAGATTTTCAATAGTGACCATATCATGGTTCCCGCCAAACTCCCCATCCAGCGTCCAGGGGATCTCCTCCAGAGATTCAAACGTCACCCGCCCGCTGCGGAAGGAATACATATGCTTCGTGTCTACCTGCTCGGTAAGCAGCGACGCCACAATCTCCTGGAGCGCCATCGGATTCTTTGGCGTCTTGATCAGAGTCACCTCAAAAAGCCCGTCGTCAAAAACTACTTTTCTGCCGATCATATTGCGGAATCCGCCTACAGAGCGGGAGTTGGTCACCATTCCGAATATGAATTCATCCTCCAGGGCCTCCCCGTCATGAGTGACCTTGATCCGGTAAGAAGGAACATTAAACAGTCGTTTTGTGCCTTCCAGCACATAGGCCAGATGCCCCAGTACATTCTTCATCGCCTGTTTGGTCTCATAAGAGACGTCGGTAAAAAGTCCGAACGCCGCGATATACACAAAGAAGCCATCGTTAAATCTCCCCACATCACAGGAAAACGCGGTCCCGTTTACCGCGTTGTCCGCGGCCCGCAGAAGTCCTTTGGGAATATGGAGGCTGTTGGCAAAATCATTGGTCGTGCCTGTGGGGATATATCCCACCGGCACCTTGTCTTGTCTGTGCATCATCCCTGTCACCACTTCATCGATGGTCCCATCTCCCCCGCTGCATACCACCAGATCAAAGGCTCCAGGATCATAATTCTTCACCTTCCGGTAGGCATCCCGGTAGGATTGTGTGGGATACGTGACCACCTCATATCCCGCCTTAACAAAAAGATCGATGATATCAGAAAGTTTGGTCTTGATCAATTCCTTCCCCGCATGAGGATTGTAGATAAACAGCAGTCTCTTCATAACAGTCTCCTCCCTAAATGCTGAAAAAAGGACATGACACCCATGCCCTTTGTCTGCC
>DXGF01000070.1 GCA_019114065.1 Candidatus Dorea gallistercoris | reverse complement strand
CGGCAGAGCCCGGAGAAACCCCAGAAGGAAGAGCAGGCCGAGACCCCGAAAGATGTGCTGATCCGGCAGATCCTGGAGGAGTTTATGGCTTGATTAAAGCATAGCGATTTGCTAAAATGTAAGAGATATATGGGAAATTTTACATTCAGCGATAGAGGGAAAGGAGTCGTTATGGGAAACAGTGTGACATTCGATTATTCGAAGGCAGAGAAGTTTATCGCAGATCATGAAGTCAAGGCGATGGAGAGGATCGCGGAGCAGGCGAAGGAAGTGCTGGTAGAGAGAAGCGGAGCGGGAAATGATTTTCTGGGCTGGATCGATCTTCCGGTAGATTATGACAAAGAAGAATTCTCTCGGATCAGGGCGGCCGCGGGGAAGATCCAGTCCGATTCGGAGGTGCTGATCGTGATCGGGATCGGAGGTTCTTACCTTGGGGCAAGGGCCGCGATCGAATTCCTGCGTCACAGTTTTTATAACTCTGTTTCAAAGGAGATCCGCAAAACCCCGGAAATCTACTATGCGGGAAACAGCATCAGCAGTACGTATCTAAAAGATCTGATCGAAGTGGTGGGAGAGCGTGACTTCTCAGTGAATATCATCTCGAAATCCGGGACGACAACGGAGCCGGCCATCGCTTTCCGGGTCTTCAAAGAACTCCTGGAGAAGAAGTACGGCAGAGAAGCCGCGGCCAAGAGGATCTACGCGACGACGGACAAGGCGAAAGGAGCGCTCAAGAATCTGGCGGACGAGGAGGGGTATGAAACCTTTGTGGTGCCGGATGATGTGGGAGGAAGATTTTCCGTCCTGACGGCGGTCGGCCTGCTGCCCATCGCGGTGAGCGGCGCGGATATTGACCGGCTGATGGAGGGAGCGGCATGTGGAAGAGAGCAGGCGCTGGAACGCGGGTTTGACGAGAATCCGGCGCTTCAGTACGCGGCGGTCAGAAATATCCTCCACAGAAAGGGCAGATCCGTAGAGATCCTGGCTAATTATGAGCCAAGCCTCCACTATGTGTCTGAGTGGTGGAAGCAGCTTTACGGAGAGAGTGAAGGGAAGGACCAGAAGGGGATCTTCCCGGCATCGGTGGATCTCACCACGGATCTTCATTCTATGGGCCAGTTCATCCAGGACGGAAGCCGGATCATGTATGAGACGGTGATGTGCGTGGAAGAATCTAAAGAAGAGGTGGTCCTTCAGGAAGAGTCGGTGGATCTGGACGGTCTGAATTATCTTGCGGGGAAAACGATGGATTTTGTAAATAAAAGCGCGATGAACGGAACGATCCTGGCGCACACCGACGGAAATGTGCCGAATCTGCGGGTGAATATCCCGGCCCAGGATGAATTCTCTCTGGGGCAGCTCTTTTACTTCTTCGAGTTTGCCTGTGGAGTCAGCGGCTATATTTCCGGAGTCAACCCATTCAACCAGCCGGGGGTTGAGAGTTATAAGAGAAATATGTTCGCCCTGCTTGGCAAACCCGGATATGAAAAGGAAAGAGAAGAATTGTTAAAAAGATTGTAATGGATACACTATACGATAAGCTGAGGATATACGGAAAATCTGACTATTACGGATTCCACATGCCCGGACACAAGCGGAGACCGGGCATGCCGGGTCTGGAGCGATTATATCAGATCGATATTACAGAGATCGAGGGCTTTGACGACCTGCACCACGCAAGGGGGCTCTTAAAGGAGGCTCAGGAGCGGGCGGCGGAAGTCTTTCACGCGGAGGAAACCCATTTCCTGATCAATGGAAGTACCGCGGGGATCTTAAGCGCCCTCTCCGGCGCGGTGAAGAAAGGTGATACCATTCTTGTGGCAAGAAACTGCCACAAGTCTGTGTATCACGCGATCTATATGAAGGAATTGAAGCCGGTCTATCTGTATCCGGGTTTCGATCAGGAAGCCGGGATGAATACGCAGATCGCCGTGGAAGATGTGCGAAGGGCGCTGGAAGAACATCCGGAGGTCCGGGCGGTGGCGATCGTATCCCCCACTTATGAGGGCATCGTCTCGGATGTGGCGGCGATCGCCGATGCGGTCCACGAGAAGGGGATCCCGCTGATCGTGGATGAGGCCCATGGAGCACATTTCGGCTTCCACCCTTATTTTCCTGAGAATTCTAATACGAAAGGCGCCGATATCGTGGTGCACAGTCTTCACAAAACTCTCCCATCTTTGACTCAGACAGCGCTTCTGCATATGAACGGGCCGATCGTGGACCGAGCGAAGGTACGGCGATACCTGGACATGCTGCAGAGCAGCAGCCCATCCTATGTGCTGATGGCCAGCATCGATCACTGTGTCCACCGGCTGGGAGACGGGGAAGAGGGACTGTGGCAGCCCTATGTAAAGCGGCTTGACAGACTGAGGAAGGAGCTGGCGAAGCTGGGCTGGCTTGCTCTCGTGCGGCGGCCGGACCAGGAGCCTTCCAAGATCATCGTCTCCGGAAGAGGAGCGGGCATGACCGGGCGGGAACTGTATGGAGTATTGCTGGAGAGATACCATCTGCAGATGGAGATGGCCGCCGGCGGATATGTGCTGGCGATGACCGCCCCCGGCGACACGGATGAGGGAATGGAACGGTTTTCCAGGGCATTATTTGACATTGATGAAATGTCCGGTTTGATGTATAATGCTAGCAAGCCTTATGATGAAGTACAGTATCCAAGGCTGGAACAGGTATTTACCAGCGCGGCTTTGGAAGAGGCGGCAGCTGGCGGCGGACGCAGAGTTCCCTGGGAGGAGAGCGCTGGCGCGGTCTCCATGGAATACGCTTACCTGTATCCGCCAGGGATCCCGCTGATCGTACCGGGCGAGAGGATCAGCGCCGAGGCGGTGAGGATCCTGGACCGCTGTCAGGAACAGGGATTTACAGTGGAAGGCCCGGCGCGGGAAGGCTGGATCGAGGTTTGGATGAATGGGTAAGATATACTATATCATGGGGAAAAGTTCTTCCGGGAAGGACACCATGTATCGGGAACTGCAGAGAATCTTTCCAGAACTGAGGCGGGTGGTGCTGTATACCACACGGCCGGCCCGGGAAGGAGAACAGGATGGCGTTGAGTATTTCTTCGTGTCTGAGGAACGGCTGGAGCAGTATCGGCTGGACAGAAGACTGATCGAGCTGCGCACGTATCACACGGTGTGCGGAGACTGGAAATACGCCACTGTGGATGACGGACAGATCTGTCTGGGAGAAGCGGATTATCTGATGATCGGGACGCTGGAATCCTATCAGAGGATGAAAGAATATTTTGGAGCAGAGATCCTGGTCCCCATTTATCTGGAAGTAGAGGATGGAGAGCGGCTGGGCCGGGCGCTGGAGCGGGAACGCCGCCAGGCGGTCCCAAGATATGATGAAATGTGCAGGCGGTTTCTGGCGGACAAGGAAGATTTCTCAGAGGAGAATCTGAAGAAGGCAGGGATCGCGAGAAGGTACCGCAATCAGGATCAGTCACAATGTTTGGAAGAAATAGCAGAGGGAATACGGTATGGGAAGCTTTAAGGACGTGGTCGGACATAAGGATATCATCAAATATATTCAGAACGCGGTGACAGCGGACAAGGTGTCGCACGCGTATATTCTGAACGGGCAGCGGGGAGCCGGAAAGAAGATGCTGGCCCGGCTTTTCGCGATGACTCTTTTGTGTGAAAAAAGGGGTCCGGAACCCTGCGGGGAGTGCCACTCCTGTATCCAGGCAGAGAGCGGGAACCATCCGGATATCATCCGGGTCGTCCATGAGAAGCCCGGCAGCATCAGTGTGGATGATATCCGGGAGCAGGTGAACCAGACGGTGGCCATAAAGCCTTACCAGGGACCTTACAAGATTTATATCATCCCGGAGGCGGACCTTATGACGATCCAGGCACAGAACGCGCTTTTAAAGACCATCGAGGAGCCGCCGGAGTATGTGGTGATCTTGCTGCTCACGGAGAACGCGGATCTGCTGCTTCCGACCATTACGTCCCGGTGTGTGATGCTCAAGCTGAGAAATATCAAGGACACACTGATCAAGAAGTATCTGATGGAGAAGCTGGAAGTGCCTGATTACAAGGCGGATATTTGCACGGCATTTGCCCAGGGGAACATGGGCCGGGCGATCATGCTGGCTGATTCGGAGCATTTCAATGAGATCCGGGAGGAAGCGATCCAGCTCCTGAAGTACATCCATGAAATGGGGATGGACGAGATCATCGAGGCGGTGAACCATATTACCACGTATAAACTGGAGATCAACGATTACCTGGATATCCTGATGGTGTGGTACAGGGATGTGCTGATGTATAAGGCGACGAAGGATGTGGAGAAAGTGGTGTTTAAGGATCAGATCAATGTGATCAAAGATCAGGTGAAGAAGAGCTCTTATGAGGGGATTGAGCTGATCCTGGAAAGTCTTGAGAAGGCGAAGGCCAGGCTGAAGGCAAATGTGAATTTTGAGCTGACCATGGAACTTCTGTTCCTGACGATAAAGGAGAATTAACGGTATGACAACGATAATAGGCGTAAGATTTCGGACGGCCGGAAAGATTTACTATTTCTCACCGGGGAAACTGGAGCTTAAGACAGGCGATAAGGTGATCGTGGAGACTGCCAGAGGCGTGGAGTTTGGCTCTGTGGTACTGGGCCCGAAAGAGGTGGAGGACGACAAGATCACGCCGCCTTTGAAGTCTGTGATCCGGATCGCCACGGCGGAGGATGTGAGAAAGGAAGAGAAAAACCGGGAGAAGGAGAAAGAAGCCTTTGGGATCTGCCTGGAGAAGATCCGCAAACATGGGCTGGAAATGAAACTGATCGATGCGGAATATACCTTCGACAACAATAAGGTGTTATTCTATTTTACCGCGGATGGGCGGATTGATTTCCGTGAACTGGTCAAGGACCTGGCCAGTGTGTTCCGCACCAGGATCGAACTGCGTCAGATCGGAGTGAGAGATGAGACGAAGATCCGTGGAGGGATTGGCATCTGTGGGAGACCGCTGTGCTGTCATACGTATCTGACAGAATTTGCCCCGGTCTCTATCAAAATGGCGAAAGAGCAGAACCTGTCCCTGAATCCGACGAAGATATCCGGGGTCTGCGGGCGGCTGATGTGCTGCCTGACCAACGAAGAAGAAATCTACGAGGAATTGAACAGCCATCTTCCGTCTAATGGCGATCACGTGATCACACCGGAAGGGCTGAAAGGGGACGTACAGGCGGTCAATGTCCTGCGCCAGCAGGTGAAGGTGGTCGTGAATCTGGACAATGACGAGAAAGAGATACGGGAATACAAGGCTTCAGAGCTGAAGTTCAAACCAAGGCGGAAGAAAAAGGACGCGAAATTGTCCAAGGAAGAAATGGCGCAGTTAAAAGGGCTGGAAGAGAAAAATGGAAAATCAAAGCTGGACGATGCCTGATCTGAGAGAGGATGAGCGTCTGGATGACCTTCAGATCAAAGACTATCAGATCATCCAGACTCCCGGAAGATTTTGTTTCGGAATGGATGCGGTGTTGCTTTCTTCTTTTGCCAGAGTGCGCCGGGGCGAGCGGGCGCTGGATCTGGGCACAGGGACCGGGATCCTGCCGATCCTGCTGGAGGCGAAGAATGAAGGAGGTTCCTATGTGGGACTGGAGATACAGGAGGAAAGCGCGGACATGGCAAGAAGGAGTGTCGGCCTTAACCATCTGGAGGACCGAATCCAGATTGTGACGGGGGACTTGAAAGAGGCGGCAGCAGTATTTGGCGCGGCCTCTTTTTCTGTTGTTACCGTGAACCCGCCTTATATGATCGGGGATCATGGCCTGAGAAATGAGAAAGAGGCCCTGTATATCGCCAGACATGAGGTTCTGTGCACACTGGATGACATTCTGCGGGAAAGCAGTAAAGTCCTGCGGGATAAGGGGCGGTTCTATATGGTACACCGTCCCTTCCGCCTGCCGGAGATCCTGCGGAAGATGTGGGAGCATCATCTGGAGCCGAAGCGGATGCGGCTGGTCTGCCCGAGGATCGACAAGGAGCCGAACATGGTGCTCCTGGAGGGCCTGAAAGGCGGGAATCCCCGGATGCGGGTGGAGCCGCCGCTGATCGTTTACCAGAAGGATGGGAGTTATACGCCGGAACTTCTGGAAATCTATTCCCGCGGGCAGGACTTGTAGAAAAGGAGGAGAAAGATGACAGGTACGCTGTATCTATGCGCGACACCGATCGGAAACCTGGAAGATATGACCTTCCGGGCGCTGCGTATCTTGAAAGAAGTAGATTTGATCGCGGCGGAAGATACCCGCAACAGCATCAAGCTGCTCAATCATTTTGAGATCAGGACGCCCATGACCAGCTATCATGAGTACAATAAGATCGAGAAGGGGAAAAAGCTAGTGGAACGGCTCCAAAACGGAGATGATATCGCTCTGATCACAGATGCGGGAACGCCTGGGATCTCTGATCCGGGAGAGGAACTGGCGGCCATGTGCCATGAGGCGGGTATTCCAGTGACGGCCGTACCTGGTCCGGCAGCCTGTGTGACAGCGCTCACGATTTCCGGCCTGCCAGCCAGGAGATTTGCCTTTGAGGCATTTCTCCCCACAGATAAAAAAGAGCGTCAGGACATTTTAAATGAGTTAAAAGAAGAGACTCGCACGATCGTCCTCTATGAGGCGCCCCACCGGCTGGTCAAAACGCTGGAAGTGCTGCTGGAAACGCTGGGAGACCGGCGGATGAGTCTTTGCAGGGAACTGACCAAAAAGCATGAGGAAGTGTTTCAGACAACGCTGAAGGCGGCATTCGAACAATATCGGGAACAGCCGCCCAAAGGAGAATGCGTCCTGGTGCTCCAGGGGAGAGACCGGAAGGAGATCCAGAGGGAGAGAGAAGAGTCCTGGAGGGAAATGAGCTTGGATGAGCATATGGACCTTTATCTGCGACAGGGGATGGAGAGGAAGGAAGCTATGAAGCAGGTGGCGAAAGACCGGGGAGTGAGCAAACGGGAGATATACCGAGAACTTCTGTAGGTTTCGTCAAGTTGTATAGAAATGATAAAAAAGATTGTTCAACTTGGGCATGGCCCAAGCTGGAGTTTTTTACTATACTTCATACCAGAGTGAGCGACATCCAAGATGTCTTAGAAATGAACCAGGAGGAATTCAAAGATGGCAAGTTTATCATTGAAACACATTAATAAAACCTATCCAAACGGATTTGAGGCGGTCAAGGATTTCAACCTTGAGATCGAAGATAAAGAATTTATCATCTTCGTGGGACCGTCCGGCTGTGGGAAATCAACCACACTCCGTATGATAGCCGGTCTTGAGGATATCACTTCCGGTGAACTGAAGATCGAGGACAAGGTAGTAAATGATGTGGAACCAAAGGATAGAGATATCGCTATGGTATTCCAGAATTACGCTCTGTATCCGCATATGACGGTTTACGATAATATGGCTTTTGGTCTGAAATTAAGAAAAGTACCAAAGGATGAGATTGATAAAATGGTCCGTGAAGCAGCACGGATTCTGGATCTGGAGGCGCTTCTGGACCGCAAGCCCAAGGCGCTGTCCGGAGGACAGAGGCAGCGTGTCGCCATGGGGCGCGCGATCGTACGTAATCCCAAGGTGTTCCTGATGGATGAGCCTCTTTCCAACCTGGACGCAAAACTGCGCGGCCAGATGCGTATCGAGATTTCCAAACTGCATCAGAGACTGGGAACGACCATCATCTATGTAACCCATGACCAGACGGAGGCCATGACCCTTGGTACCAGGATTGTTGTCATGAACGCCGGCGTAGTCCAGCAGGTAGATACCCCGCAGACACTGTATGATTATCCATGCAACCTGTTTGTGGCAGGATTCATCGGATCTCCACAGATGAACTTTGTAGACGCCACCTGTAAAGTGCAGGGAGATAAAGTCTTCCTGGCAGCTGGACCTTCTGAGATCGAACTGCCGGCGGCAAAGGCGAAGAAGCTGATCGACGGCGGATATGATGGAAAGACGGTGGTACTCGGAATCCGGCCGGAAGACGTGCATGATGAACCGGCATTCCTGCAGGCTTCCCCCAATACTGTGATCGAGGCGAAGATCCGAGTATATGAGATGCTGGGAGCGGAAGTGTTCCTGTATTTCGATTATGAAGGCTCCAGTATGACGGCAAGAGTGGACCCAAGGACAACCGCAAGAACTGGAGATACGGTGAAGTTCGCTTTAGACGCGGAGAAGATCCACGTATTCGACAAAGAGACAGAGCAGACGATCACAAACTAAAAAGAGAGAGTGAGCAAAGGTTCTCCGGCTTTACGCGCGGAGAGCCTTTTTAGGTATTGAGATATAAAAAAGGGTTTCCGCTTTTTCCTGGCTTTTTGATGACATTTTCCTTGACATGCCGCACAAGGGTATGCTACGATTTCTAACACGAATAAATATGCAAACGCAATGACGGAAAGAGTACGCCAATTGAGATTCTACAGAGAAATCCCGGCGGCAGGAAGCCGAGGCTGAGAGGGATGGATGGAGGTTGGCGGAAGATGGCTCCCAAGCGGCGCACCGAACATAGCAGATTCTAAGCCTTCTGCGGGAGGCGGCAAAGAAAGATTGTTGGTAAGTATCTGTGTGCAAGGCTGCGAAGGGTCCGCCCTTTACAGCGGCAGGGTGATTCACCCGCTAAGGTCTGTGCCGTGAGACACAGGCGAACAGAAGTGGTAACACGGGAGTTCCTCGTCTTCTCTGATTTTTCCAGATTGGAAAGATCGGAGATTTTTTTATGCGAGATCGGTCTGAATAAGGGAGGAGAGCAAGAAAATGGAAAAACCAAAATATTATATGACCACGGCGATTGCCTATACCTCAGGAAAACCCCATATTGGAAATACCTACGAGATCGTGCTGGCAGATGCCATTGCCCGTTATAAAAGAAGCAAAGGATATGATGTGTTCTTCCAGACAGGGACGGATGAGCATGGGCAGAAAATTGAACTGAAAGCCCAGGAAGCAGGAGTCACGCCCAAGGAATTTGTGGACAATGTGGCCGGGGAGATCAAGCGGATCTGGGATCTGATGAATACTTCTTATGACAAATTCATCCGTACGACGGATGAGGATCATGAACGCCAGGTGCAGAAGATTTTCAAGAAAATGTATGAGAAAGGCGATATTTATAAGGGATATTACGAGGGGATGTACTGCACCCCCTGTGAATCCTTTTTTACAGAGTCTCAGCTGGTAGACGGCAAATGTCCTGACTGTGGGCGGGAGGTGCAGCCGGCCAGAGAGGAAGCCTATTTCTTTAAGATGAGCAAATACGCGGATCGGCTGATCGAGCATATCAATACCCATCCAGAATTTATCCAGCCGGTATCCAGGAAAAACGAAATGATGAATAATTTCCTGCTGCCAGGCCTCCAGGATCTCTGCGTGTCCAGGACCTCCTTTAAATGGGGAATTCCGGTGGATTTTGATCCCGGTCATGTGGTTTACGTATGGCTGGATGCGCTGACTAACTATATTACCGGCATTGGCTACGATTGTGACGGGGAATGTTCCCGGCTGTTTCAGAAGAACTGGCCGGCGGATCTGCATCTGATCGGGAAGGATATTATCCGTTTTCATACCATTTACTGGCCTATTTTCCTGATGTCACTGGATCTGCCGCTTCCCAAGCAGATCTTCGGCCATCCCTGGCTTCTTCAGGGGGATGGGAAAATGAGTAAATCCAAGGGAAATGTGCTGTATGCGGATGAATTGGTAGATTTCTTTGGCGTAGATGCAGTACGGTATTTTGTGCTCCATGAGATGCCTTTTGAAAACGACGGCGTGATCACTTGGGAACTGATGGTGGAACGGATGAACTCAGATCTTGCCAACACCTTGGGGAATCTGGTAAACCGGACGATTTCCATGGCCAATAAATATTTTGGAGGGACCGTGGCAGACAAAGGCGCGGCGGAAGAAGTAGATGGGGATTTGAAGGGAGTCGTGGCCCATACACCAGAAGTCGTGGATGCTAAGATGGACGAGCTGCGGGTGGCAGATGCTATGACGGAGATATTCAATCTGTTCAAACGCTGCAACAAATATATTGACGAGACGATGCCCTGGGCACTTGCGAAAGAAGAGGAAAAGAAGGATCGTCTGGAAACCGTGCTCTATAATCTGATCGAGAGTATTAAAGTGGGAGCAGACCTTCTCGCGCCCTATATGCCAGAGACAGCAGAGAAGATCCGTGCCCAGCTTGGAGATGGGAAAGTTACCGAGAAGCCGGAGATCCTGTTTGCCAGACTGGATCTGGAAGAGGTAATGAAGAAAGTAGAAGAGCTGCATCCGCCAGTGGAAGAAGCCAAAGAAGAAGGGCCGGTGATCGACCTGGAGCCAAAGCCAGAGATCACATTTGAAGAATTTGGGAAAATGCAGTTCCAGGTAGGTGAGATCATCGCCTGTGAGGCAGTGCCAAAATCGAAAAAATTATTGTGCTCCAAAGTAAAAATAGGAAGCCAGGTTAAGCAGATCGTGTCCGGTATCAAGGCATATTACACACCAGGAGAGATGGTGGGCAAGAAAGTAATGGTGCTGACCAATCTGAAACCAGCGAAGCTGGCAGGAGTGCTGTCAGAAGGTATGCTGCTGTGCGCGGAAGACGCAGATGGGAATCTGGCATTGGTGACCCCGGAAAAGGATATGCCCGCAGGAGCAGAAATCTGCTAAAATGTCAAAAAGGGACAGGGTATTTTCAATCTGGGCCGTGGTATTTTTAAAAATACCACGGCCCAGATGAAAGAGAAAGGAGAAGAAATGGAGAAAATCAGAATTGGGATTGTTGGTTATGGAAATATTGGAAAAGGTGTAGAGACTGCGATCGCCTGCAATGAGGATATGGAATTAAAGGCAGTATTTACAAGAAGAGATCCGGCCTCTGTAAAAATCCAGACTGTGGGAGCGGCGGTACTGCGCATGGATGATATGCCGTCGATGAAAGGCGAGATTGATGTGATGATGCTTTGCGGTGGTTCTGCCACGGATCTGCCGGTAATGGGCCCTCAGATCGCAAAGGATTTTAACACGATCGATAGCTTTGATACGCACGCAAAGATTCCAGAATATTTTGCGAATGTTGACAAAGCGGCCAAAGACGGTGGAAATGTAGGGATTATTTCTGTTGGCTGGGATCCGGGAATGTTTTCCTTGAATCGGCTTTATGCGGAGTCTATTCTTGTGAATGGGAGCACTTACACCTTTTGGGGCAAGGGCGTCAGCCAGGGACACTCGGACGCGATTCGCCGTGTGAAAGGCGTGAAAAATGCGATCCAGTACACGGTGCCGATCGAAGAAGCGGTAGACCGGGTAAGAAGCGGAAGCGAGCCAGAACTTACTACACGGGAGAAACACCTGCGGGAGTGTTATGTGGTGCCGGAAGAAGGAGCGGATTTGGCGGAAATCGAGAACGCGATCAAGACAATGCCAAATTATTTCGACGAATACGACACAACCGTAACATTTATTACAGAAGAAGAACTGAAGGAAAACCATAGCAAAATGCCTCATGGCGGGTTTGTGATCCGCAGTGGAAAAACGGGAACAGAAGAGAATAATCATATTATTGAGTATTCATTGAAGTTGGATTCCAACCCGGAATTTACCGCAAGTGTGCTGATCTGCTACGCAAGAGCGGCATATCGCCTGGCAAAAGCCGGAGAAAGCGGAGCAAAGACGGTGTTTGATATTTCCCCGGCATTATTGTCTATGAAGACGCCAGAACAGTTAAGAGCAGAATTACTGTAATAGGATTTCAGAAAAGTGTAAAAAGGGACAGGGCTTTTTCAATTTGGGCCGTGGTATTTTTAAAAATACCACGGCCCAAACCAAGGAGGTACTATGATTTTTGACACACATGCGCACTATGATGACGAGCAATTTGACAAAGACCGGCAAGAACTTCTGATGTCGATGAAATCGGAGGGAGTGGGAACGATCGTGAATGTGAGTGCTTCTTACGATTCCTGTCAGAAGGTAGTGGAGATGGCGCAGAAATATCCGTTTATGTATGCGGCCGTGGGTATCCACCCGGACGAGGTGGGAGCTTTGAATGAAGAATCTTTCGCCCGGATGAAGCAGTTGTTTCAGTGGGAAAAAGTGGTAGCGGTAGGAGAGGTCGGACTGGACTATTACTGGGATAAAGAATCCCATGAGCAGCAAAAGAAATGGTTTATCCGCCAGCTTGATCTGGCGAGAGAATTATGTCTGCCAGTCCTGATCCACAGCAGGGAATCGGCGGCGGATACCGTGGAAATCATGAAAAAACACGCCGTTGGCCTTGCCGGAGTGATACACTGTTTCTCCTATTCCAGAGAAATGGCGGAAGAATATGTAAAGATGGGATTCTATATCGGGATTGGCGGAGTCGTCACGTTTAAAAACGCCAGGAAGATCAAGGAAGTTGTAGAAGCGATCCCGCTGGAATCTATTTTACTGGAGACCGACTGCCCCTATCTGGCTCCCGTGCCCTATCGGGGGAAACGGAATGACTCCAGATATATCCGCTATGTGGCAGAGGAAATTGCTCGTCTGAAAGATATTTCCTATGAAGAAGTGGTAGAGCAGACAGAAAAAAACGCCCGGAAGATGTACCGGCTGTGATAATGGGTACGCCCCATTTGACAAAAAGGTACAGGGCAAAAGTCAATTTGGGACGTAGTAAACTTTCAAAAGGCTACGTCCTGGTTCACACAATCTTAATAATTTTTCATTTTTTAGCTATTTCTTAAAAATTCATAATATTGTATAATGTATCTTACGATATGGTAATCTAGGGAGTGTCTATGAGCAGGGAGAAACTGGGGAATCCGCAGAATACGATCGAAATTCTGCGGAAATATCATTTCACATTTCAGAAAAAGTTCGGACAGAATTTCTTGATTGATACCCATGTACTGGACAAGATCATCCAGGCGGCAGACATTACAAAAGAAGATATGGTTCTGGAAATCGGGCCGGGGATCGGTACGATGACACAGTATCTGGCGGAGGCCGCCGGGAAAGTGGTGGCTGTAGAGATTGACAGCCATTTGATCCCTATTCTTTCAGAGACTTTAAGTGGATATGACAATGTGAAAGTTATCAACGAGGACGTTCTGAAGATGGATATCTATGAGCTGGCGGACCAGGAAAATGGCGGCCGCACGATCAAGGTGGTGGCGAATCTTCCGTATTATATCACGACGCCGATTATTATGGGGCTGTTCGAGAGTCATGTCCCAGTGGAAAGTATCACGGTCATGGTGCAAAAGGAAGTGGCCCAGCGGATGCAGACAGGACCGGGAAATAAGAACTATGGCGCATTATCTTTGGCTGTCCAGTACTATGCAAAGCCTTATATTGTGGCAAATGTTCCACCGAACTGCTTTATGCCCCGGCCGAAGGTGGGCTCCGCGGTGATCCGGTTGACCAGGTATGAAGAGCCGCCGGTCAAGGTGGAGGAGGAAAAGTTCATGTTCGATATCATCAGGGCGGCATTTAACCAGAGAAGGAAGACTCTCCGCAACGCTCTTAGAAATTCTGGCGCACTGGAGCTTACAGAGGAACTGATAAGAGATGGAATTGAACAACTTGGGAAAGGTGTGGACGTGCGGGGAGAGACCCTCACGCTGGAGGAATTTGCCAGGTTGAGCAATCATATAAAAAACAGACAGAAAGGATGATGATTATGGGAAGAAGCGTAGAGAAAGCATTATTTGAGATCACACCTGAGATCCAGCATTTTGCGGAGATCTGTGAAGAGAAAAATGCGATTGCCAAAGAACTGTATACAAAATACGAAGTAAAGCGAGGGCTTCGTGATGTAAACGGGAAAGGCGTTCTGGCAGGTCTGACCAACATTTCTGATGTGTGCGCTACAAGAATGGTAGATGGGAAAGAAGTTCCCTGCGAGGGAAACCTTTACTATCGTGGCTATAATATCAAGGATCTGGTCCAGGGATTCCTCAAAGAGAAGCATTATGGATTTGAGGAGATTTCCTATCTTCTGCTGTTTGGGGAACTGCCAAACGAGAAAGAGCTGGCGCTGTTCCATGAGACGTTAGTGGAGCGCCGCACTCTGCCGCCCAATTTTGTGCGGGATGTTATCATGAAAGCGCCGGGCCGGGATATGATGAACAGCGTCTCCCGCTCGATTTTAAACTTGTATTCCTATGATGCGAAAGCGGATGACACGACAATCCCCAATGTGCTCAGACAGTGTCTGAATTTGATCAGCCAGTTTCCAATGCTGATGGTATACGGATATCACGCGTATAATTACCGGATGGGAGATGATTTGTTTATCTATGCGCCGTCACCGGAGCTTTCGACAGCGGAGAATATTCTGATGATGCTGCGGGAAGACCGGAAATATACGAAATTAGAAGCCAGGATCCTGGATATGGCGCTGGTCCTCCATATGGATCATGGCGGTGGAAATAACTCCACCTTTACGACCCACGTGGTAACCTCCTCCGGAACGGATACATATTCTACGATCGCGGCGGCCATGGCTTCTTTGAAGGGGCCGAAGCATGGCGGGGCGAATATCAAGGTTACCCAGATGTTCGAGGATATGATGCACCAGATCTCTGACTGGGAGGACCGGGATGCGGTACGCGCCTACCTGGGCGACCTTCTGGATAAGAAAGCCTTCGACAAGCGGGGATTGATCTACGGAATGGGGCACGCGATCTACTCCGTTTCAGACCCGAGAGCAGACATTTTCAAGAAATTTGTGAAGAAACTGGCCAAAGAGAAAGGCTGCGAGAAAGAGTACGCTCTGTATGAGATGGTGGAACATATGGCGCCTGAGATCATTGGAGAGAAGCGACGGATCTACAAAGGCGTGAACGCAAACGTGGATTTCTACAGCGGGCTGGTCTACAGTATGCTGGATCTTCCGCCAGCTCTCTATACGCCGATCTTCGCGGCGGCCCGTATCGTGGGGTGGAGTGCGCATCGCCTGGAAGAGCTGAAGAATGTAGACAAGATTATCCGGCCGGCGTACAAACCACTTGCACCTCACAGAGAGTATATTCCGATGGAAGAACGTTAAAGACTTACACTGCGTTTGGAGGTGTGAGCGATGACGAAGAGAGAGTTCGGGTATCTGTCGCGGGACAGGGTGACGAAGATCCATAGCATCGAATGGATTCCGGATGGCGAGATCGTGGGGATCCTCCAGATGTGTCATGGGATGGTGGAATATATCGACCGCTATGATGAATTTGCCGCTTACCTGGCAGGGAAAGGCTTTTACGTGGTGGGACATGATCATCTGGGCCACGGCAAATCTGTGCGGAGCCAGGAGGATTACGGACATTTTGATGAGGCCAAAGGGAATCAGTATGTGGTCGGGGATATCCATATCCTCCGTCTCAGAACGATGAAAAAGTATCCAGATATCCCCTATTTTATGTTGGGGCACAGTATGGGTTCATTTCTGGTACGCCAATATCTGACCATGTATGGCCAGGGACTTGCCGGCGCGATCATCATGGGGACCGGGTATCAGCCGCTGCCTGTGCTGTTTGCTGGGCAGTTTCTGTGCAGGATTCTTGCGGCTCTCAAAGGATGGAGACATCGGAGCCCACTGGTGGACGGTCTGTGTCTGGGTGTCTACCGGAGACATTTCAAATCGGGCGGCGGTGCGGGGGACTGGACGACCTCTGACCCGCGGATGTGGGAGAAGTATACACAAGACCCGCTGTGCCATTTCCGGTTTACGCTGGCCGGATATTATCAGATGCTGGAGGGGATGAAGGCGCTGGCCCGTTCTGACAGCATGAAGCGGCTGCCAAAAGATCTTCCGGTCTTCTTTGTGGCCGGAGAAGATGATCCGGTAGGGGCGTTCGGGAAAGGAGTCCGGAAGGTATATGAGAAGTATAAAGCGGCCGGGATGGAAAATGTAGATCTGAAGTTGTACAGGGATGACCGGCACGAGATTCTCAATGAGACAGACCGGGATAAGGTATATGAAGACCTGTATCTCTGGCTGAGAGAGAATTTAGAACAGTAACAAACAGCGAAAACCCGCCAACCTTACAGCTGGCGGGTTTCGTCGTTGTTATCTAAAGGAATGAGAGTAAAGTGTGGCATCAGGAGCATCCTGATGTCTGTCTTTATGAGAGGGGGGCGATAGTTGAAGTGTTTTTCAACTATCTGACATTTAGTATAAAGGGAAAATGTGACAAAAGTATGAGAGAATTCTAAAAGAAGAAGGAAATTTCTTAAGACCACATTAAGGAATTCTTGCGGTATGCTTGCTTTTGCGGTCTGTGTCCTCCATAATGGAAGGAAATAGCAGATAAGAGGAGAGGCCAGAGATGAAGTGGATCAAGCGGGCAGGGATGATAGGAGTTGGTGTTTTGGTGGCGGCTTCCGGAACTGGGATATCGCGTTTATAAATCGAGACGGTAAGAGGGAGATCTGGCAGATCAGCAGCCATACCATGAAGATAAACCAAGATAAGCACGGATTCTTCAGCCCTGAGCGGTATTCCGCGAAACAGGCTATGATACAGGAACTGATGGAGATATCTTTTGATTTGGCCGGGGAAGAGGTACGGCAGGAATTGATCCTGGATATTGTATCAGAGCAGGAAGCGGACTGTCTGGACATCAGGATTTCTTACCGGAACGGAAATCCGGATCAGGAATTCTATGATGCGCTGTGGGAGGAACCCTGGTTCACGGCCAATGAACTTACGGCCAGGGATTATCTGGAATGTGATCTGTATGAGTTCTATATTGATGTGTTCGATTATGACTACCGGGTGGAAAAATTGACACAGGAACAGCAGGAACATCTGATGGACAGCTTTTCTGCGGTAGAGCGGGCGCTGAAGGAAACTTACGGAGAAGCTGCGGCTTTTGAGATTTATTTTGATCAGGAGCATCAAGTGGAATATGACGGCTGATCCTGTTTGAACAGGGAAAGTGATACAGATACACAGCGAAAACCCGT
>DXGF01000069.1 GCA_019114065.1 Candidatus Dorea gallistercoris | reverse complement strand
GGCACCACAAATCGGGGCACCACGGGCACCATTCACCCGGATTTGCCTGTTTTCAGCAGGGCAAAATCACCCGCAAAAAGACATAAGAAAACCCGCGTAAACCCTTGATTTACGCGGGATTGTTGTTGGCGGAGACGGTGGGATTCGAACCCACGTGCCCAAAAAGGACAACCGCATTTCGAGTGCGGCTCGTTATGACCACTTCGATACGTCTCCAAAAGCACCGTAATGTATTATAGCATAACTGGGGAAAGAGCGGAATACCCAAATTCAAAAAAGACCAAAGGAAGAGAGAGGGGCCGGCGCTTATCGCGCCGGCCCGGAGGGGGATGAAAAAATCTATCTAAACTTTCGTTGTTGTTAGGCGAAGACTAACAGCCATACAGATAAGATATCATGAGCACAGCCGCCGTCTTCTGTTATCGATAAATTTATTATACAAAGAAGTTGTGACCCAAATATGTCGGAACATGAAAATGTTTATAAAAATTCTTAAGAAAATCAAAAGAAAGACTTGAGGGGATAAAAACAGGGCTCTTTATCCATACTATTCCTAAAAAATATATGGAAAGCTGGATGGATCATGGAAATACAAAGTGAGCAGAGCCGTTTTGAAGAGCTCTATCAACAACTTCTAAAGAGAAAGGAAACACTGCGGGAACCGCTGCCCGCCCAATATGACCCAAGGCACCTGGACTGCCTTCTCCACCCGGAGAAATACGCGCCGGTCATAGCCGTCAGCGAATGTCAGAGATGCGCGTACGATGAGGCTTGCAGGAACAGCTGTGTCTTTGACGCGATCCGAAGGGAGCCGGATGGAAGGCTCTGGATCGATCCTGATCTATGTACTGGATGCGAAGCGTGTGTGGAGGCCTGTCAGGATCAGCGGCTCATCGGAAATAAAGATGCGCTGGCCGCCATGAAAGCGGTGCGGGAGGCAGAAGGGCCGGCCTATATGATGATCGCGCCGGCCTTCCTGGGCCAGTTTCAGGAGGACGTAACGCCCGGACAGCTCAGGAGCGCGTTTAAAGCCCTCGGATTTGCGGGAATGGTGGAGGTGGCGCTTTTCGCGGATATCTTAACATTTAAGGAAGCGCTGGAATTTGACCGGCACATACGCAAAGCGGGGGACTTCCAGCTGACCAGCTGCTGCTGTCCGGTGTGGATCGCCATGATCCGTAAGATGTACCACGAACTGGTGCCCAATGTGCCGGGAGCGGTATCGCCTATGGTGGCCTGCGGGCGCATCGTGAAACGGCTTCATCCGGGGGCTCTTACCGTGTTTGCCGGCCCCTGCCTGGCAAAGAAGAAGGAGGCAAGGGAGCCGGATATCGCCGATGCGGTAGACTATGTGCTGACCTTTCAGGAGGTCAGGGATTTGTTTGAGGCGGCCCATATCCACCCGGAGGAACTGGCGCCGGAAGAGAAGGAACACGCTTCCAAGGCCGGCAGGCTCTATGCCCGCACCGGAGGAGTCAGCCAGGCGGTGTCTGAGATGACACAGCAGCTGAATCCCGACAGAAAGATTCCGGTGCGGGCAGAACAGGCGGACGGGGCGAAGGCATGTATGGAACTGATCCGGCGAATCAAAGACGGGCAGACCCAGGCCAATTTCTTCGAGGGAATGGGGTGCCAGGGAGGCTGCGTGGGAGGCCCAAGAGCAATCCTGGACCGGGAGACCGGGAGGGAGAAGGTGGACGCCTACGGAGAGAAATCCGCCTTCCAGACCCCTCTGGAGAATCCCTATGTACTGAAACTCTTAGAGCGCCTCGGCTTTGAGACGGTTGAAGAACTGCTGGAGGAAGAAGGGCTGCTGACCCGGAGGTTTGAGTAACGCTCTCTAAAATGGTATCTATGCGGACGGAGCGTTTATCTTACCCTGTTTCCTCTTAAGGCCCCAGCTACAGCTTCAGCACATCTTGTATGGTATAGTACCCCGGCCCTTTCCCTTCTAAATATGCGGCGCAGTCGCAGGCTCCCCTGGCGAAGCACTCCCAGTTGTAGGAATGGTGGGTGATCTCCAGTCTCTCCCCAAGACCGCCAAAATACACGGTGTGGCTGCTGGGAATGTTGCCGGCCCGCAGAGAGTGATAGCCAATGGTCCCAGGCTTGCGGGGGTTCTCGCCCTTTTCCCGGCCGTAAACGGCAATGTCGTCCAGCTCTTTTCCTAAGGCATGGGCCATGATCTCTCCCATTTCTTTGGAAGTTCCGCTGGGAACATCTTTTTTCCATTGGTCATGCATTTCCAGGATTTCGATATCCAGGTCGCTGCCGACTGTCTGCGCCACTAATTCCAACAGTTTATTCATGACATTGACCAGTTTGGAGGTGTTGGCGGCATAGAGCAGGGGGATTTCCCTGGCGGCCTCCTGGAATCTGCGCGTTTCTTCCGCCGAGAAGCCGGTGGTGCCACATACCAGAGCCTTTTTGTGCGCAATGGCGGCGGTTAAGACATCCATAGAGACTTCTCTGGTGGAGAAATCAATGATGACGTCGCAGGTATCAATGACGCGCTCCAGATCATCTGTGACAGGAACGCCGAGAAGGCGGCCGGTCATTGCCACCGTTCCCAGGTCTTCCCCAATATAGTCTCTGCCTTTGGGGCCAATCCCGGCCACCAGCTCCAGATCCTTGCGGGCGGCGGCCGCCTGGGTGATCAATTTGCCCATTTTTCCTCTGGGACCAATGACGATAGTTTTCATAAGAATCTTGCTCCTTTCCAGGTATTTTACGACTTTTATGTATAATAATCTTATTTTAGCATATCCTTATGGAAAAGAATACCGAAAATAATGCTTGCATTCTTCGACGATTTTCGATAGAATATCTCTATCGGGGTATGGCTCAGTTTGGTTAGAGCGCACGGCTGGGGGCCGTGAGGTCGCAGGTTCGAATCCTGTTACCCCGATGCGAAGGCTTGACCTCCAGGACGGCGGTTGAGCCTTTTTTGTGTTGGTCATCGAGTTTTTGAGAATAGGGGGATGCAAACGTGCCAAAGAAGAAAGCAAAAGGATTATTCAGTACACTTTGGGGATATTCGATCAGATATCTTCCCAAAGATATTTTCGTTGGGATCATCATTGCGGCGGTATCTATTCCGATATCCATGGGCTATGCGGAGGTTTCCGGCCTGCCGCCGGTGTATGGGCTGTATGGGTCTGTGGTCCCCATCATCGTGTTTGCGGCGGTCACCGGATCCAGGCAGTTCATCCTGGGAGTGGATGCGACGCCGGCGGCGCTGGTGGGCTCCACCCTGGCATCTCTTGGGATCGTGGGCGGCACGCCGGAAGCCATGGCTTTTGTCCCTATGATGGCGCTGTTTACCTGCTTATGGCTTCTGCTTTTTTATCTTTTGAAAGCTGGGAGGATCGTGGACTTTATCTCTTCTCCGGTCATGGGCGGATTCATCAGCGGGATCGGGATCGAGATCATCCTGATGCAGATTCCAAAGCTGCTGGGCGGTACCGTGGAGGCGGGAGAGGCGCCGGAGCTGGTGATGCATATCCTGGAGACGGCAGAGGAGGTCAATCCTGTCGCCCTGCTCCTGGGGATCGTCTCTCTGGTCATCATCCTTCTGGCAAACCGGCTGATCCCCAAGTTTCCCATGCCTATCTTTGTTATGGCTGGTGGAGCCGTGCTTACCGCGGTCTTCCATCTGGAACAGTACGAAGTGGCCCTGTTGTCCCATGTGGACCCGGGCTTCTCCGGCCTTGTCCTTCCGGCCTTCGGAAGTGTGGAGCTGACCCATGTGGCAGGCAGATCCCTGATGGTAGCCGCGGTGGTGATGGCGGAAACACTTCTGGCGGAAAATGAATTCGCTCTGAAGAACGGCTATAAGATTGACGAGAACCGGGAGATCCTGGCCTGTGCCCTGGGAAATGGGGCGGCGGCCCTGACCGGAAGCTGTCCGGTCAACGGAAGTATTTCTAGGACTTCCATGAACGACCAGTACGGCGGCCATACTCAGCTTGTGTCGGTGACGGCTGGGATCGTTATGCTGGTCCTGCTCTTTACGGGAACGGGCTTCATCGAATATCTGCCGGTCCCTGTTCTGACTGCCATCGTGATCTGCGCCTTGACGAAGGTGGTGGAAGTACATCTGGCGGTGCGGCTGTGGAAAGTCAGGAAACGGGATTTTGGGATCTTCGTGGCGGCTATGCTGGGCGTACTCTTCCTTGGCACGGTGTATGGCGTGGTGATCGGAATGATCCTGTCGTTTATCGTGGTGATCACAGAAGTGGTTGTAGAAGTGACCAACCCGCCCAGGGCATTTCTGGGAAAGATCCCCGGGAGGGAAGGTCTTTTCGATATCCGGGAGAACGAAGAGGCAGAAGCGCCGGAACATATGGTGATCTATCGCTTTGGAGAGCGGTTGTTTTTCGCCAACATCAAGATTTTCCAGCAGGATATTGAAAACAGCATCCGGGAAGACACGAAGGCGGTGATCGTAAGGGCGGCGCCCATCAGCAGCATCGACCTTACAGCGGCTGACCGGCTGGAGATCCTGGCTGAGAACCTAAAGAAGCAGGGGATCCAGTTCTATCTTACAGAAGCCTCCCGGCATCTGGAGGAAGAGCTGAAATTTATGGGAAACGGCAGTCTCATCCGTGAGGGCAGGATCCTGCCGACAGTGGAAGAGGCGGTCAGGAAGGTCCGGGAGGAAGAAGCGGTGGAAGAGACGGAAGCGGAATAAAGATTTACAGGAAATTGGCGGTGTGCTAAGATAGAGAGATAAGAGAAGCCAAAAATAAACCACCGGAGGACAGAGGTAAGGATTATGAAGAAACGAGTTGTGGTGGCTCTTGGCCACCGGGCTCTGGGAACGACGCTCCCGGAGCAGAAAGAAGCAGTAAAACATACGTCAAAGGTGATCGCGGATCTGATCGAGCAGGGCTATCAGGTGGCGATCACTCACAGCAACGCGCCCCAGGTAGGGATGATCCACACGGCCATGAACGAGTTCGGCAAGGCCCACCAGGATTACACCGCGGCGCCGATGTCTGTGTGTTCCGCCATGAGCCAGGGATATATCGGATATGATCTTCAGAACAGCATCCGGGAAGAATTGCTGGACCGGGGGATCTACCGGACAGTGAGCACCATCCTGACCCAGGTGATCGTGGACCCTTATGACGACGCGTTTTATCGGCCCACGAAAGTCCTGGGACGCTATATGAACGCGGAAGAGGCTAATGAAGAGCGCAAGAAGGGAAATTATGTGGTGGAGGAGCCGGGGAAAGGCTTCCGGCGGATCGTGTCCGCCCCTAATCCGGTCAGCATCGTGGAGATCGATGCCATCAAAGCTCTGCTGGATGCGGACCAGATCGTGGTGGCCTGCGGAGGTGGCGGTATTCCGGTGCTCCAGCAGGATAATCATTTAAAGGGAGCCAGCGCGGTGATCGAGAAGGATCTGGCGGCCGGAAGGATGGCGGAAGAGATCGACGCCGACGAACTGATCATCCTGACCAGTGTAGAGAAGGTGAAGATCAATATGGGCCGGCCGGAAGAAGCGGAGCTGGGTAAGATATCCGTGGAAGAAGCCAGGACCTTCATGGAAGAAGGACATTTTGGGGAATACAACATGCTTCCTAAATTCAGCGCATCCCTTTCCTTCATTGAGAAGCGGGAGGGAAGAAGGGCGCTGATCACTTCCTTTGATAAACTGTCGGAGGCGTTAAAAGGGAAGACCGGGACGATCATCCAGGCATAGAAATGGGGAAAATGGGCCATACTACCAGCAAAAAGCGTAAGGAGGAAGGTCCATGAAAGCCAAAGTAAACGATGGATGCATATCCTGTGGCGCCTGCGTGGCTGCCTGCCCGGAAGTATTCCGGTTTGATGAAGACGGGCTGGCAGAAGCCTACGCGGACAGCGTGCCGCCAGAATGCGAGGCATCCGCTGTGGATGCCAGAGACTGTTGCCCGGTCGCCGTGATCGATTTGGAAGAAGCATAACGGATGAGGCTCGTTGGGAGTTAAGACGGGATAACAAGAAAAGGCGGTATACGCCCCATAGATGGGTGGAATACTGCCTTTATTTTTGGACAAGTGCAGAATAAGGAATGCAAGGATACTTTCACATATTGTTTTGTGCTCGTGATCATAAACATAATAAGGGCGGTCTTGACAAAACCTTCTCTTGAATATATTATTATACTAGTTTATTAATACAATAAAAGAGAGGAACTATGACATGATCGAGATCAAAGGGCTGACGAAGGTCTTTAAGCTGAATAAGAAACAGATGGCGGAACTGAAGACAAAGGACCCTCTGAAAACCGCGGTGGACAATGTAAGCTTCACGGCCAGGCGGGGGGAGATCTATGGACTTCTGGGCCCCAACGGAGCAGGGAAGACGACGACCCTGCGCTGTATCTCCACACTGCTGAGACCCACCGACGGGGAGATCTATGTAGAAGGCCATGAGGTGCAGAAGGAACCGGAGGCGGTCAGGAACGCCATCGGGTTCCTGACCAGCGACATCAAGCTGGATGAGAAGTTTGACCCGGACTATATGTTCGATTTCTTCGGGAAACTCCACAACGTGCCGGCAGAGCGCCTGGAAGAGCGCAAGGAGGAATTGTTCTCTTACTTTGGAATCCGGGAGTTCTCCCGCAAACCCATCAAGGAACTGTCCACCGGAATGAAGCAGAAGGCAGCGATCGCGGTCAGTCTGGCTCACGACCCACAGGTGATCATCTTCGATGAACCCACCAATGGTCTGGACATCATCACAGCCAGGAATGTGACGGATTATCTGCGGAAGTTAAGAGAAGAAGGGAAGCTGATTCTGGTGTCCACCCACATCATGTCGGAGGCGGAGAAATTATGCGACCGGATCGGCATCATCATCGACGGGTGCAAGGTGGCGGAAGGAACGCTGGAGGAGCTTCTCCGCAGGACCGGGACGAAGGACTTAGAGGATGCCTTCTTTGAGCTCTATAAAGCAAGAAAGGGGGAGGTGTAGATGAGTGGGATCAGACAGATCTTCGGGAAAGAAATGGCCCGGATCTTCAGAGATAAGAAGATGATGTTTTCCGTATTCCTGCTGCCGGTGGTCATCATGGTCGTGATTCTGGCGGTGATCAATACCCTGGTCTCCAATATGCAGGAAGATATCCGCAGCCATGTGGCGGAAGTATATATGGTCCGGGAACCGGAAAGTTTCGCGGGACTTCTGGAAGCTTCCGGGGATTCTTTCCATGTGGTTTCCCTCGATACCGAAGGAGAGATGGAGGAAGCCAGGGAGGCGGTCCTGGCCGGGGAGGCGGATCTGATCGTAGAATTCCCGGAGGGATTTGAAGAAAGTGTGGGATCTTATGAGGCGGGAAGCCAGATCCCCCAGATCAAGACCTACTATAATCCTTCGGAAAACTATTCCGCAGCCGCGTTTGACAGTATGAACCAGCTTCTGGAAGGGTACCGGCAGACCCTTCTCTCACAGCGGGTGGCGGACCTGTCGGAGCTTACGGTATTCCAGGTAAACACGGACAATCCCGAGATGGTGATCCAGGACGAGGCCAAGGCCAGCAACAAGGCCATAGGAATGCTGCTGCCCTACTTTATCACGATCCTTCTGTTTGCCGGAGCGATGGGAATCGGCACCGATATGATAGCGGGAGAGAAAGAGCGGGGGACCATGGCAAGCCTTCTGGTGGCCCCGGTGAAGCGAAGTTCCATCGCCCTGGGGAAAGTATTTGCCCTGATGCTGGTCTCCGGCGTGTCCTCCCTGATCTATGTGGCGGCGATGGTGATCTGCGCCCCGATCATGAAGAACAGCATGGCCATGGGATCCCTGGAGGAACTGAACATCAGCCTGAGTCCTGCCCAGGTCCTGATGCTTGGGGCAATGTTGGTGGCGATCGCCTTTCTGTACGCCAGCATCATCGCTTTGATCTCTGTGTTCGCCAAGTCGGTGAAAGAGGCGAATACTTATGTGATGCCCATTTATATGCTGATCCTGATCGTAGGACTCCTGACGATGTTCACTTCCGGCAGCCCCGGGATGCAGGACTATATGATCCCATTTTATAATAACGCACTGGCCCTCCAGGCTGTGCTGAGCCAGGAAGTGAGCGCTCTTCAGTATGGGATCGCTCTCCTGGAGACCTTTGTGCTGGGAGGCCTGCTCCTGGCGGTGATCGTGAAGGCCTTCGAGAGCGAGAAGATCATGTCCGCGTAAGGGAACACAGATAAAAGTACGAAAAGAAAGCATCCGCATATACTATCTATAAGAAGTGTATACGGATGCTTTCGCATCCGGGGAAGAAGGGACCTGCTTTGAGACTTTGTGAGCTGGAAGATAAAGAAGTGATCAATGCCTGTAATTGTAAAAAGTTAGGATATGTGGTAGATTTGATCATAGATGAATGTCAGGGGAGCATCGAGGCCATCGTCATACCCAAACCCGGTAAATTCTGCGGGATTTTCTCTGATGGAGGGGAATATGTGATCCCTTTTCGCTGTGTGAAGAAGATCGGACCAGACATCATCCTAGTGGAGATCCACGAAGAGCGTGAAAATTGATCGAAAAACCAGCCGGATGGGTTTGACTTCTGGATGGGGGAAAGATATACTATATATACGATTAAAGAAAGGAATCCAGACAAGATGAAGTGTCCATACTGCAGCAATCCTGATACGAGAGTGATCGATTCCCGGCCGGCGGAGGACGGCAACTCCATAAGGAGGAGGCGTTCCTGTGACGTGTGCGGGAAGCGGTTCACCACCTATGAGAAGATCGAGACGATCCCTTTGATCATCATTAAGAAAGACAATAACCGGGAACAATATAACCGGGGCAAGATCGAGAAGGGGATCCTGCGGGCCTGTTACAAGCGTCCGGTATCCGCGGAGGATATCCAGCGGACCATTGACGGGATCGAGACCAGGATCTTCAGTCTGGAGGAGAAGGAGATCCCCAGCAGCGCTATCGGAGAGATCGTCATGGATGCGCTGAAGGACTTAGACGAGGTGGCTTATGTCAGGTTTGCCTCTGTCTACCGGGAGTTTAAGGATGTGAACACATTTATGGACGAGCTGAAGAAGTTTTTGAAAGATTAGAAGAAGATCAAAAAGTACAGCGGGTTAGGTGAGAAGAGAGATGAGAACGTATAAACTGACGATTTCCTATGACGGGAGCAGATATCAGGGGTGGCAGCGCCAGGCGACGACTGACAATACCATCCAGTTTGTTCTGGAATGGAGCATCGGGAAGCTGGTAGGCTACCGGGTCCAGGTGGATGGTTCCGGCAGAACGGACGCGGGTGTCCATGCCAGGGGACAGGTGGCCAGCGTCAGGTTGTCTAAGCTGTATGACCCTAAGGAATTCAAGGACGCGCTCAACCGGTATCTGCCGGAGGATATCAGGATCGTAAAGGTAGAACTGGTGAGAAATGGATTTCACGCCAGGAAGAGCGCCAAGGGGAAGAAATACGAATACTATATCGACTGCCGGGAGAAGCCGGATGTATTCTCCAGAAGATACTGTTACCATTACCCGGTGAAGCTGGATATCGAGGCCATGCGGGAGGCGGCCCAGTATCTGATCGGACCCAAGAATTTTACCAGTTTTACCGACGATAAGGACTGCAAAGACCCGGTCCGCAGGATTACCAATATCAAGATCGTGAGCAGCGGGGAGAAGGTCAGGATCACCTATTATGGGACTGGCTTCCTGTACCATATGGTCCGCATCCTGACGGGTACGCTGCTGGAGATCGGCACCGGAGAGCGGGAGGCGGATAAGCTTCCGGTGGTGATCGCGGCGGAGGACCGGTCCCTTGCCGGCTTCCTGGCTCCTGCAAGAGGACTGTTCCTGCGGAAGGTCTATTATTAAGAGAAAGGCGTTCAGTAAGAAAAGAGCGAACAGATGGAGGAACGACAGATGAAATTGATTTCATGGAATGTGAATGGCATCCGGGCCTGCGTGCAGAAAGGCTTTATGGACTTTTTCCATGAGGCGGACGCGGATATCTTCTGCATCCAGGAGACCAAGCTGCAGGAAGGACAGATCCAGCTTGAGACGCCGGGCTATCACCAGTATTGGAATTACGCGGAGCGCAAAGGATATTCCGGAACGGCGGTCTTTACGAAGAAAGAGCCCCTGAGCGTGGCCATGGGCATCGGGATCGAGGAACATGACAAAGAGGGCCGGGTGATCACCCTGGAATACGAAGATTTTTACTTTGTGACCGTGTATACGCCCAATTCTCAGAACGAACTGGCCAGGCTTCCTTATCGGATGCAGTGGGAGGAAGATTTCCTGGCCTATCTGAAGAAGCTGGAGGAGAAGAAACCGGTCATCTTCTGCGGGGATCTGAATGTGGCCCACAAGGAGATCGATCTGAAGAATCCCAAGACCAATCGGAAGAACGCGGGATTTACAGACGAAGAACGAGAAAAATTCTCAAAAGTTCTGGAAGCGGGATTCGTGGACACCTTCCGCTACTTCTATCCGGAGGCGGAGGGAATATACTCCTGGTGGTCCTACCGGTTCAAAGCCAGAGAGAAAAACGCGGGGTGGCGCATCGACTATTTCTGTGTGTCAGACTGCCTGAAGGACCGGCTGCAGGATGCGAAAATACTGACGGATGTGATGGGTTCTGATCACTGTCCGGTAGAACTTCTGATAGGGACGGGGGAAAATTAAAAAACCCCCGTCCCTGTCTGGAACCGGACAGAATCCAGCCGCATATATTATCAGTAATGGTATAGGCTGGGGAGTTTTCTATGGAGACCCGGAAGAAAAAGAAATGGCGTTCCCTGGGGCTTTTGTCTGTGATCGCCCTGATCCTGACCGCCGGTCTGTGGAGATACGCACAGGAGTATGTCAGCATTTCCAATAATGTCAACGGGCGTGAGATGCCGATCTGCTCTGTGGAGACACAAGAGAGAAAGATAGCCCTGACCTTCGATGTGTCATGGGGAAACAAAGACATACATAAAATCCTGGATATCCTGGAAACCTATCAGGTGCGGGCTTCCTTTTTCGTCACGGGAATGTGGGCGCAGAAGTACCCGGAAGAAGTGAAGGCTGTCCAGGAAAAGGGGCATGACCTGGGAAACCACAGCCAGGACCACAGGAATATGACGGGACTGTCACGGGAGGAGAAGGCGCAGGAGATCCGGGCGGCCCACCAGGCGGTGGGGGAATTGACCGGAGTACAGATGGAACTGTTCCGGCCGCCCTACGGCGACTATGACGACGAAGTGATCCTGGAGGCGGAAAGCCAGGGCTATCACACAGTCCTCTGGGATGTGGACAGCATGGACTGGAAAGACTATGGGAGGGGTCATATCGTGGAAACGGTGCTGGGGCATGAGGATCTGCGCAATGGCTCCATCCTGCGGTTCCACTGTGGGACCAAGTATACGGCGGAAGCGCTGCCGGAAGTGATCCTGGGGCTTCAGGAACAAGGATATGAGATTGTGCCTCTTTCCGAATTGATCTACCGGGAGAACTATCATATGGATGTGAAAGGAAGGCAGATCCAGGACCGTTAAACTTTTGACCGGGGGCCAGATGTATGGTATAATGTGGAATGGATTTTTGAAAGTGTTTGATAGAAAAGTAGATTCAGGAGGAATACCGAATGCAGAGTATAAGAAAAGTAACCGAAGACATTCTGTGGGTTGGCTGCAATGACAGGCGGATCACGCTGTTTGAGAATCTGTTCCCGGTGCCGAGGGGTGTATCTTATAATTCTTATCTGATCATGGATGAGAAGGTGGCCTTGATGGATACGGTGGACGGATCGGCCACGGAGCAGTTTCTGGAGAATCTGGAAGGGACTTTGGAGGGACGTTCCATCGATTATCTGATCGTGCACCACATGGAGCCTGATCACTGCGCGAATATCCGGCTTCTGATGGAGAAGTACCCCCAGATGCAGGTGGCAGGCAGCGCCAAGGCGATCCAGATGATCGGCCAATTCTTCGATGTAGAGACAGAGGGGCGAGCCATTGCGGTGAAGGAGGGAGATACTCTTTCCTTGGGAAGCCACACTCTTCGTTTTATCATGGCGCCTATGGTCCACTGGCCGGAGGTCATGGTTTCCTACGATGAGAAAGAGAAGATCCTGTTTTCCGCCGATGCCTTTGGCACCTTCGGAGCGCTGAACGGGACCATTTTCAATGATGAGGTGGATTTCGAGAAGGAATATCTGGCGGATGCCCGGAGATATTACGCCAATATCGTGGGGAAATACGGCGCTCAGGTGCAGGCTCTTCTGAAAAAGACTTCTGCTCTGGACATCCAGATGATCTGTCCCCTCCACGGACCGATCTGGCGCGCAGATCTTGCCTGGTTTATTGAGAAATACGATAAATGGAGCAAATATGAGCCGGAAGAAAAAGGGGTGGCGGTGATCTATGGATCGATCTACGGCCACACAGAGCAGGCGGTCAACGCCCTGACCTGCGCTCTGGCGGAGAAAGGTGTGAAGAATATCGCGGTCTACGATGTGTCCCGGACCCATGTGTCTGACCTGATCTCCGAGATCTTCCGTGTCAGCCATATCGTGATCGCGTGCCCCACCTATAACGGAGGCATCTACCCGCCGATGGAGAACCTGCTGACAGACATGAAAGCGCTTTCGGTGCAGAAGCGGACCGTCGCTGTGATGGAAAATGGAACCTGGGCCGCGGCAGCAGGCAGGCAGATCCTAAAGATGCTGGAGGAAATGAAGGAGATGCGCATCCTGGAGGAACAGCTTTCTGTGAAGTCAGTGCTGAAAAGAGACCGGGGGAAAGATCTGGAGAGATTCTCAAGTCAAATCGTGGACGCCTTGTAGAAAGAGATGGATATCACCTGGCTTTCGGAATAAGGATTGAGGAATATAGAATGGAAAACAGAGTATCGGTGATCAGCATCATCGTCAAAAACGAAGAGGCGGCAGTGACGGTCAATGACTTGCTCCATGAATACCGCCAGTATATTGTAGGCCGGATGGGACTTCCTTACCGTCAGAGAGGCGTTTCGATTATCAGCGTGGTGATCGACGCACCCCAGGATGCTACCAGCTCCCTCTCCGGGAAGCTTGGCATGGTGGAAGGGGTAACGGCGAAGACCCTGAGCGCGAAGCTGTAAGAGGGATTACAGCCGGTGGATGCCGCTCTGCAGTTCTTCCGCCCATTTCTGCAGGTTGTAGGTGCGGCCGCCAAAGAGTTTGAGAATAACCCCGGTGGGGTTATTTTCATTTGCGAAGGCATTTGCCTCATCGGTGTCCACGTGCATGGCAAGGGCGTAATCCGGACTGACCCGGACCACGACGTCGGCAAAAATGAGAGAGCGCTCGTAGCTTTCCATGATCACGAACACGTCGTCGTTGTCCTTGACATTGAGCTGGGCAGCCTGTACCGGTGTCATATGGATGTGCCGCTTGGCGACAATGACGCCGTGGTCCAGATCCAGACTGCCGGCAGGACCGATCAGGGCGCAGCCCGGCGTGCCATACGTCTCGCCGGACTGGCGGATTGTGCCGGGGATCCCAAGCTTCCGGGAATCGGTCATGGAGATCTCCACCTGTGTTTCCTTCCGGAAGGGGCCAAGGACAGCCACATTCTCAAATTTTCCTTTGGGACCTTCGACAGTCAGCCGTTCTTCGCAGAGATACTGGCCGGGCTGGCTTAAGTCCGCTTTGTAGGTAAGGCCGCCGCCTTCTCCAAAGAGAATATGAAAATCCTCTTCACACAGATGGATGTGGCGGGCGCTGGTTTCGATCGGTATTGCAAGGCTCATACTCATATCCCCTTTCTGATCTATAGAATGATGTTGGGGTCAAAAGCTCCCAACCGCGATGTCAGCGGATTGCTCCGTGCTACGCACTTCCACAATCCTGCCCCATATTCGCATATCGTGGGATATGTATCCCACTTTTATGCTCATATCGGGGCGGGTCCCAAGGTCTTTCACCCACTTATGAGCAAGCTCATGTGGGTTTAGACCTTTTGACCCTGACATCATAGAATATTCTTATTTTAGCAGAGCGGACTCTATTTTTCAATCACATTTCCCCTTTCCTTTTGTGAGGAAATATTCTATAATGATACCAGGGTCAAAAGCCCGGGTGTCCTATGACACCGGAAACGTAAGGTGAGTATAAATTAGATAAGGAGGTACGGCTATGAAAGCTGTCTGGGAAGGTATCAAAGATTTTTTTGAGAGAGACTGGACGCCGGCGGAGAAGATTTTAGTCATCCTTTGTTGTCTGCTGCTGGGAGTAGTCAAAGGGTTCCTGCTGGCCCCGGTGAAAAAGGGCATTGCCTGCGGGAATAATAACGGCAATACCTATAACCGAATGGAGGATGACTACTGGCTGGACGATGAAGAATAGGCGGAAGATTCCAGGGTTAAAGAAGAAAAACAAAGGCGTTTTCATCAGGGAATGAGAACGCCCATTTTTACGAGGAGAGATGGTATGAGATTTACCAAAATGCAGGGACTGGGCAATGATTATGTCTATGTGGACTGTTTGAAGGAAGAGGTCATGGACCCGGAGTGGGCGGCGAGACTGGTCAGCGACCGGCATTTCGGGATCGGGTCTGACGGGCTGATCTTGATCTGTCCATCCGACGTGGCTGATTTTGAGATGCGCATGTACAATGCGGATGGGTCCAGAGGCGAGATGTGCGGAAATGGCATCCGCTGTGTGGCCAAATACGTTTACGACTATGGTCTGACGGATCAGACCAGCATCACTGTAGAGACACTGGGAGGAATCAAGCATCTGGAAATCTTTCCCAAAAACGGGAAAGCGGACCAGATCCGGGTGGATATGGGGGCGCCGATGCTTGAGGCAGAGAAGATCCCGATCCTGATGAAAGCAGGCGGGAAAGTGAAAAATCCGGCCGCCGCTCCTGGGACAGGGGACGCGTCTGTGGTGGACGAGCCGATTCTGGTGGATGGAAAAGAGTACCATATCACCGGCGTGTCTATGGGGAACCCCCACGCGGTTGTCTATGTGGATGACGTGAAAGGACTGGAGCTTGACAAGATCGGTCCGGCGTTTGAGCATCATCCCAGATTTCCCAATCGGATCAACACAGAGTTTGCCTGTGTGATCGACCGGCATACGGTTGAGATGCGGGTGTGGGAGCGGGGCTCCGGGGAAACCCTGGCCTGCGGGACAGGAGCCTGCGCCGTGGCGGTGGCTTCCATCTTAAACGGTCTGACAGAAGCTCAGGTAACAGTCCGGCTTCTGGGCGGCGATCTTAAGATCGAATGGAGCGGGGAAGGCGGCCACGTCTTTATGACCGGCCCAGCCAGGACGGTATTTGAGGGAGAGATTGACCTGGATGCGGTGGAAGCGGCATCCAAGAGAAAATAAACAAGAATAAGAAAGAAGAGTAAGAAAGAAGGAGAGAAGCGTATGTTCAAAGTAAACCAAGATTATTTGAAACTTCCGGGGAGTTATCTTTTCTCCACCATTGGGAAGAAGGTGGCGGCATATCAGGAGGCGAACCCGGACAAGAGTATCATCCGTCTGGGCATCGGGGATGTGACCCAGCCTTTGGCGCCGGCGATCATTGAAAGCCTTCACAAGGCGGTGGATGAGATGGCTCATGCGGAGACCTTTCACGGCTACGCGCCGGATCTGGGCTATGAGTTTCTGAGAAGCGCCATGGCGAAAAACGACTATCAGGATAAAGGCTGCGATATCCAGGCGGATGAAATCTTCATCTCTGACGGGGCAAAATGCGACTCTGGAAATATCCAGGAGATTTTCGCCAAAGACAATAAGATCGCGGTATGCGACCCGGTATATCCGGTATATGTAGATACTAATGTGATGGCAGGCCGTACCGGGACCTATGATCCCAAGAGCGAGACCTGGAGCGATGTGATCTATATGCCTTGTACAAAGGAGACCAATTTCGCGCCGGAACTGCCCAAAGAGACGCCGGACATCATTTACCTGTGCTTCCCCAATAATCCAACCGGTTCCACCATCACGAAGTCCCAGCTTCAGGAATGGGTAGATTACGCCAATAAAGCAGGCGCGGTGATCATCTACGATGCCGCCTACGAGGCATACATTTCAGAGGAAGACGTTCCTCATTCTATCTATGAGTGTGAAGGGGCAAGGACCTGCGCCATCGAACTGAGAAGCTTCTCCAAAAACGCAGGATTTACCGGTGTCAGACTGGGTGCCGCGGTAGTGCCCAAAGAGCTGAAATCCGGTGATGTGACACTCCACTCCCTGTGGGCAAGACGCCACGGGACCAAATACAACGGAGCGCCCTATATCGTACAGCGGGCCGGCGAAGCAGTCTATTCCGATGCGGGCAGAGACCAGTTAAAAGCACAGGTCGCATACTATATGAAAAACGCCAAAGTCATTTACGATGGACTGAAAGAAGCAGGCTATCAAGTGTCCGGCGGTGTAAACGCGCCCTATATCTGGTTGGAGACACCAGAAGGAATGACATCCTGGGAGTTCTTTGACTATCTGCTGGAGAAGGCAGGAGTAGTAGGGACCCCTGGCTCTGGATTCGGACCAAGCGGGGAAGGATATTTCCGGCTGACCGCATTTGGAAGCTATGAGAATACGGTGGCTGCGATCGAGCGGATCAAGAGAATGTAGTCAATTTGGGACGTAGTAAAATGCAATTTTACTACGTCCCAAATTGACTTTTGCGGTGTCCCAAAATGACAAAAGGGGTGTACCCAAACGAAAGATTAATGAATAAAGCCGGCGATCAAGGATGTTTTATCTTTCCTTTTGATTGCCGGCTTTTTGGTCATGCTGCTGTTAACTATGCTATAGTCAGATTCTTTACCTCTCGACAGTCTTATTGATGGTATCCTGGATCAGGCAGTAACTGATGATGCTGAGACCGAAGATACCAAGGACTAGGTAAAGGATACCGGAGCTTCCGTTCATGCCTTTGATCCGGTCACAGCGCTCTCCCATCTTGTAGAGCCAGTACCACCCATAGATCCCGCAAGTGATGATGGTGAACACCAGGACCATGCCGCCGCTGGTTGCCTGATATTCGCCGGAGAGCTGGTTCACTTCATCGTTGAGCTTGACCAGCCAGTAAAGCCCGTAGATTCCACAGGTGATGATGGAGAAAATGATTGCCAGTGGAATGCTTCTGGGGGTGATCCCGAAGTTTGGCTGTATACCCTGATTCTGGTAATTCGGTCCGCCGTAATTATTGGACTGGCTCTGGTAGTTCTGGCCGTTTCCGTAGCTGTATTGTCCACTGTTATTCGTCGATCCGCCGTTCATATTATTCGGGCCACCCTGGGGAGCGCCTTCCGGCAGTGTACTTCCGCACTCTGGACAGAACTGGGCGTTGTCCGGGCAGACAGCGCCGCATTTTGTACAATATTTCATGATAATTCCTCCTCGTTGTATGATTATCATTGATATCATACTGCAAAACGATATAGATGTCTATAGATTTTACATAGAATTACCTTTTGTCCATTAAACTGTGCGGAACAGAGCGGATTAAAACCGCCCATACGCAAAGGGAATGAAGAATGATAATTGACGGGTATTAGACATAGAAGCCGAACCTCTTTATAATAATCATAGAAATAAGAAAATAGTAAATAGGAGGCGGCATGAGAAGGAAAGTTTTAGCAGTGGTTTGTATTGGGGTTATTATGAGTATATCTGGCTGCGGCGATACGCCAGATACCAATGATACAGCGTCTCAAAAAGAGGCAGCATCTCGGGAAAAGGCAGCATTGCGGGAAGAGACAGGCGCTCAGAAAGAAGAGGAGAAAGATGCGGAAGAGACTGAGGGACCAGAAGCGGCAGGGCGGCAGATTTCCGTACAGTTCGGGGAGAATACGGTCATTTATGAATTGAATGACGGAACGGCGGCAGATGCTTTTTACGATCAGCTTCCGCTCACGATCGAGGTAGAGGATTACAGCACAAATGAGAAAATCTTTTATCCACCAGAAGAACTAGATACTACGGATTCACCATTGGCGCAGGGAGGCGCCGGGACCCTGGCTTATTATGCCCCTTGGGGAGATGTAGTGATGTTTTATGATGACTACAGTGAGAATGGCTCGTTGTTCGAATTGGGGCAGATTGTCTCTGGAGGCGAGCTGGTCAGCGAGATGTCAGGGACGATCGAGATTGATATTGTAGAATGAGAAGAAAATCAAAGGGCGGCGCGGAATTGTGGGTCACACATTTCCGCGCCGCCGCTGAGATTATACCTTTTTATTTTTGGGTGTCCTTGCCGCTTCAAGAAACAGAACAATACTTGTATAGA
>DXGF01000068.1 GCA_019114065.1 Candidatus Dorea gallistercoris | reverse complement strand
GGAGATGAGAAAACAGAGGCAGAGGAGGGCAGGGGGCTGATGGCCCCAAGAGTGGCGCTGTGCGCGGCCCATCAGGCCAACCTGGTGACGCGGTTGATCCTGGAGGCGGAAGGGATGCAGTGACAGAGCATTCCCTGGCCGCCCAGACGACACACAGCAGAAAGTAAGCAAGAAGGAGAAGGAACAATGGAACAGAAGAACGATACATGGAAACTTGGCGATCATGAATTTACTTCCCGATTTATCCTGGGATCTGGCAAATACTCTCTGGATCTGATCCAGGCGGCGGTGGAGAACGCAGGCGCCCAGATCGTGACCATGGCCCTGCGCCGGGCCAACGAGGGAGGAGCCGCCAACATTTTGGACTATATCCCCAAGGAAGTGGCCCTGCTACCCAATACTTCCGGGGCCAGGAACGCGGACGAGGCGGTGCGCATCGCAAGGCTGTCCAGGGAAGTCTGTGGCAGCGATCTGATCAAGATCGAGATCATGCGGGACACCAAATATCTGCTCCCCGACAACCAGGAGACCATTAAGGCGGTGGAGATCCTGAATCAAGAAGGATTTGTGGTCATGCCCTATATGTACCCGGACCTTAACGCGGCAAGAGATATGGCTAAGGCAGGTGCGGCCTGCATCATGCCGCTGGGCGCTCCTATCGGTTCCAACAAGGGGCTCTGCACCAAGGAGTTTATCCAGATCCTGATCGATGAGATCGATCTGCCGGTGATCGTGGACGCAGGCATCGGGAAGCCTTCCCAGGCATGTGAGGCGATGGAAATGGGCGCCGCCGCGGTAATGGCCAACACCGCCATCGCCACCTCCGGGGATGTGAAAGTCATGGCAAAGGCCATGGGCCTGGCGGTGGAAGCTGGAAGAGCGGCCTATCTGGCCGGCATGGGAACTGTGAGAAGTCATGGAGGAAGCGCTTCCTCCCCCTTGACCGGATATTTAAGAGACGAAGAAGAAGGAGAGACACATGAGTGAGCAGACACACATCAATGAAAGTATTTTGACGGAAGAGATCCGGGAGCATCAGAGGGAAAACCGGATCGATCACATGACGTATCTGCCGGACATGGAGGACATTGGCTCTCAGGTGATGGACCAAGTGATCCGGGAGATGGATCACTTTGACCCGGACCTCTATACAGAGGCAGATGTAAGAAAGGCTCTGGCGAAAGAAAACCGGGGTCCAGAAGAGCTGAAAGCTCTCTTATCCCCGTCGGCGCTTCCTCTTCTGGAGGACATCGCCCAGGCGGCGCAGGCAGAGACCAGGAAGCATTTTGGGAATTCGGTGAATCTGTTTACGCCGGTATACCTCGCCAACTACTGTGAAAATTACTGCATCTACTGCGGCTTTAACTGCCATAACAAGATCCGCAGGGCTCAGCTTGATGAGGACGAGATCCACAGAGAGTTCGCCGCCATCGCCAGGAGCGGCCTTAAGGAGGTGCTGCTTTTGACTGGGGAGAGCAGGAAGAGGTCCACGGTAGAATATATCGGACGGGCCTGTCAGATCGCCAGGAAGTATTTCCGGGTCATCGGCCTGGAGGTCTATCCTATGAATTCCGATGAGTACGCCTATCTTCACGCCTGCGGAGCGGATTACGTGACCGTCTTCCAGGAGACTTACAATTCCGATAAATACGAGACCCTGCATCTGGCCGGATATAAGCGGATCTTCCCTTACCGGTTCAACGCCCAGGAGCGGGCCTTAAGAGGCGGGATGCGAGGCGCCGGGTTCGCGGCTCTGCTGGGGCTGGATGATTACCGAAAGGATGCCTTTGCCACGGCCCTGCACGCCTATCTGCTGCAGAAGAAATATCCCCACGGGGAGATCGCCTTTTCCTGTCCCCGCCTGCGACCCATCATCAACAATGACAAGATCAACCCCATGGATGTCCACGAAGCCCAGCTTCTCCAGGTGGTGTGCGCTTACCGGCTGTTCATGCCCTTTGCCAGCATCACCATTTCCAGCCGGGAATGCGCGAGGGTCCGGGACAATCTGGTAAATATAGCGGCCACCAAGATCTCGGCGGGGGTCAGCACCGGGATCGGTGAGCATGGAGAAGAAGTGGCGGATAAAGGAGACGAGCAGTTTGAGATCGCCGACGGGCGGACGGTGGAGGAAGTCTGCCAGGCATTAGAAGCCATGCGCTTACAGCCGGTGATGGCGGAGTATCTCTATGTGTAGGGGAGAAGAATGGAGCCGGGTGGTGGCGGTGACAAACCGACACCTTGCGAAGCGCCCCTATGAGGAACAAATAGAACGGATCTGCCGCCTTGGGCCGGCGGCGGTGATTGTGAGAGAAAAAGACCTGCTAGAAGAAACTTACGCTGATCTGGCAGGACGAGTTAAGACAATCTGTGAATCTTATGGGGTGCCCTGTATCTACCACACATACCTGGTGGCCGCCAGACAGGCGGGAGCGCGAAGGCTCCACCTGCCCCTGCCTCTGCTGCGGTACTGGGGCGGGGAGCAGTTCCTGAGAAAGGATTTTGACCAGATCGGAACGTCTGTCCACTCGGTGGAAGAGGCTAGGGAAGCGGCCGGTCTTGGGGCGGATTACTTGGCGGCGGGACACCTGTATGTGACAGACTGCAAAAAAGGCCTGGCCCCCAGAGGAATCCAGTTCCTCCGGGAAGTCTGCCAGGCCGTTCCAATACCCGTCTATGGCATCGGTGGCATCCATCCGGGAGCAGGGCAGGTGGAAGAGGTCTGCTCCTGTGGAGCGGCCGGAGCCTGCATCATGTCCGGGATGATGGTAATCTAATCGTCCTCCTCCTGGTTGACGGAGTAGGTCTGACGTTTTCTTGCCATCTCGTCGCTTTCCAGATATTCATCGTAGGTGGTGATCTTGTCGATCAGTTTTCCGCCGGTTACGATCTCCATGATCCGGTTTGCGGTGGTCTGTACGATCTGGTGGTCTCTGGAGCTAAAGAGGATCACTCCCGGGAATTTGATCAGTCCGTTGTTGAGGGCGGTGATGGCCTCCATATCCAGGTGGTTGGTGGGCTCGTCCAGGATCAGCACATTGGCCCCGGAGATCATCATTTTGGACAGCAGACAGCGGACCTTCTCCCCGCCGGACAGGACTTTGACCTTCTTCACTCCGTCCTCGCCGGAGAAGAGCATACGGCCCAGGAAGCCCCGGACATAGGTTACGTCCTTTTCCTCAGAATACTGGGTCAACCACTCCACGATGGTGTAGTCGTTGTCAAATTCCGTACCTGGATCTAAGGGGAAATAAGCCTGGGAGGTGGTGATGCCCCATTTATAGGTGCCCTCATCCGGTTCCATCTCACCAGTCAGGATCTGGAACAGGGTGGTCTTGGCCAATTCATTTCCGCCCACAAAGGCTACCTTGTCTTCCCGGTTTAACGTAAAGGACAGGTTGTCTAAGACCTTTTCCCCATTGATGGTCTTGGAAAGCCCTTCCACCGTCAGTACCTCATTCCCGATCTCCCGGTCCGGCCGAAAGTCGATGTAGGGGTATTTCCGGCTGGACGGCTGGATCTCATCCAGCTGGATCTTCTCCAGAGCGCGTTTTCTGGAAGTGGCCTGCCGGGACTTGGAAGCGTTGGCGCTGAACCGGGAAATGAATTCCTGCAGCTCTTTGATCTTTTCTTCCTTCTTCTTGTTGGCTTCCTTCATCTGGCGGATCAGAAGCTGGCTGGACTCATACCAGAAATCGTAGTTTCCGGCGTACAGCTTGATCTTACCGTAGTCGATATCCGCGATCTGGGTGCAGACCTTATTCAGGAAATAGCGGTCGTGGGAGACCACGATCACCGTATTGTCAAAATTAATGAGGAACTCTTCCAGCCAGGCGATGGCGTCTAAGTCCAGGTGGTTGGTGGGCTCGTCCAGGAGCAGGATGTCCGGGCTGCCAAAGAGAGCCTGGGCCAGCAGGACCTTTACCTTCAAAGGGCCGTCCAGGTTCTTCATCATCTCATAGTGGAACTCCGTCCCGATGCCAAGACCGTTCAGCAGAGAAGCGGCGTCAGACTCCGCCTCCCAGCCGTTCATGGAAGCGAATTCCGCCTCCAGCTCACTGGCCTTGATGCCGTCCTCGTCGGTGAAATCCTCCTTGGCGTAGATGGCTTCCTTCTCCTTCATGATCTCGTACAGTCTGGCGTTTCCCATCATGACCGTGTCCAGCACCGGATATCCGTCATACTGGAAATGGTCCTGCTGGAGGAAGGAGAGACGCTCGCCCGGTGTGATGGAGACCTCCCCCTTGGTGGGCTCCAGCTGGCCGGATAGGATCTTTAAGAAGGTAGACTTTCCCGCGCCATTGGCGCCAATCAGCCCATAGCAGTTTCCTTCCGTAAATTTGATATTCACATCTTCAAACAAAGCTTTTTTTCCAACACGTAACGTAATATTGCTTGTACTAATCATAATCCTTACGACTCCTTACTGATCTTCAGAATAAATATACGGTTACATTCAACGCCTATCTTAACAAATCCGCCCGGAATTGGCAAGAGATGTTTGCCAATTTGGAAAATGGGTATATAATAACAGGTAAAGAAGGGAGGTATGAGTATGGTGACTGGAACCATGGTGCTGGAGGGAGGCGCCACAAGAGGCGTGTTTACTTCCGGGGCACTGGACTATCTGATGGAGAAGGATCTGTATCTGTCCCATGTGATCGGCGTGTCCGCAGGCTCCTGCAACGCTGTGGATTATGTGTCGAAACAGCCGGGCAGGACCAGAGACTGTATGATCCAGAAGGACAAGGAATATAATTACTATCACGGATTGAGAGATTTTATCAAGGAGAAAAGCATACTGGATATGGATATGGTGTTTGAACGGTATCCCAACGAGATCTTTCCTTTTGATTTTGACACCTATTTCGCTTCGGAGATGGAGTGTGAGATCGTGATCACCAACTGTGTGACGGGAAGGGCGGAGTACCGGACAGAAGACCATGACCGGGAGATGCTGATGAAGCTGTGCAGGGCTTCCAGCAGTATGCCGCTCCTGGCTCCGATGGTCAATATCGACGGGATCCCTTATCTGGACGGCGGACTGGCAGACTCGGTCCCCATTGAGCGGGCCCAGGAGATCAGGAACGACAAGATCGTGGTGATCCAGACCCGGAATCCAGGCTATCGGAAGAAACCTACGTCCAGAGGACTGGCCAATCTGTACCGGAGAGCTTATAAGAAGTATCCGAATCTGGTGTCGGTGACCATCCAGAGAAGCTACATCTATAACCGACAGATGAACCTGATCGAGAAACTGGAGGATGAGGGCAAGATCTTCGTGTTGCGGCCTTTGATCCCTACCGTTTCCAGATTAGAGAAAAACTATGACGCGCTGATGCACTTCTATGAGCATGGATACCGGCTGATGAAGAAGCAGTATGACGCGCTTCAGAAATATCTGGAAAACTAGGGAAGAGACAGGAGGGTGAGAGATGAACTTATTTGAGCACAAAATCTCTACCGGAAGTCCCCAGCAGATGACGAAGGTGACGGGGATGATCCGGGAGGATGTGGAGAAAAGCGGGATCAAAAATGGGATCGTGGTGGTGTATTCCCCTCATACGACGGCGGGATTCACCATCAATGAGAACGCGGACCCGGATGTGGTGCACGACATGCTCTGCGGGCTGGAGGAAACCTTTCCCACCCGCAGGTCCTACTATCAGCACATGGAAGGAAATTCCCACGCTCACTTGAAGACAACCTGTGTGGGGCCTTCCCAGACCTTGATCCTGTCCGACG
>DXGF01000067.1 GCA_019114065.1 Candidatus Dorea gallistercoris | reverse complement strand
TAACAATGTGTTGAAAAGCCTGTTTGACCATGTGACGCTTGTGACCCCGCCCTACAGTAATCAGGATATTGTCCAGGCATACTCCGGACCCTGCTATTACGGAATACGGCGGGAGGGAGTCTATCACCTGATAAAGGATGGAGCAGAGTTTGGATGTGGCGGCCGGGAATTTATGGAGGCTGCTCTGCTCCTGGTAGAAGAGGCTTTCCGACAGGAGCTGATTCCTCAGCTGCGCCGGGGGAAAAAGCTGCTGATCCTGGAAGACGGAGGCTATCATTTTGAAGTACTGCAGCGGGTGAAGCCGCTGTTTCCGCAGATTGAGGATCAGATCATTGGGGTAGTGGAGCAGACGACTTCCGGCACTCTAAAGAGCATGAGCCGGCATGGATATCGATACGCATATCCCTGTGCCAGCATCGCCCGCTCGAATATCAAGATGAATCTGGAGTCTATCTTTATCGGTCAGAGGGTCGTGGAGGAACTGGGGCTGATGCTCTACGCGGCAGATGTCTTTTATCCCTTTCACTCTGTGCTGCTGCTGGGCTACGGCATTGTGGGGCGCAGCTGCCGCATGGCGCTGGAAGGGCGTTTCTGCCGGATGGAAGCTTATGACTTGGATCCACGTGTGCGGCAGGTCGCGGAGGATGACGGACTGCGGACCTATCCCTATCCGGATCCGGAGATGTTTTTCGAAGATACGATCGTCATTGGCTGTGCGGGCAGGTCTTCCTTTGGAGAGGAATTGTTCCGGGTTTTTCTTATGGGGCAGGGGACCAATGTCTATCTGGCCAGTGGTTCTTCAAAGGATGTGGAATTTGCCTATATCCTTCGATATCTGGAGGGGAAGGAGGCCGAGATTCCTGGGCTTGTGCTTGAAGGTCGGGAGACATCGGAATGGTACAGCTGCTATCACTTCAGTTTTGACGGTGTTGAAAAAAACCTATACATAATGGCTGAGGGGAAGCCGGTGAACTTCTACCGGGAGGGTGTGATCAGCCTGACGTACCGGGTGATCGACCTGGTGTTTACAGAGATGCTGCAGATGGCGCTGTATCTGTGCCGCAACCGGGATACAGCGCCCCGTCTGTATATGCTCGGGGAGGATAATCCGATCACGCGGGCTGTCTCTGAGGAGGAATTGCTGGAACTGTGGTTCCGGGCAAATCATTTTTGGCACCAGGGAGAGCTGGAAACATTTTTACAGCCTCACCCGTTAGCGGGTGAACTGCGGAAGATCATGCAGGGGGACGGACATTATGTCAGTGCTTTGACATGGCGCCGGAAAGGATGAGAAAGCATGAAAGAGATCGTTGCGGTTTTTGGAAGAAAGAGTGGATGGGTGTATATGCTGCTCAGTGCCGTGGTGTTTTTTGCTATAGCGCTTCCATTTCGCAGCCTGTTTACCCTTTTGCCGGGGGTGACGGAGGTCCGTCCGGCCAATATGGTGCCGCTGGTATTTGGCATTCAGTTCGGCCCCGCGGCTGCCTGGGGGATATCCATCGGGAACCTGATCTCGGATATCTTGTCAGGCTCCAATGCCTTTATATGCCTGACCGGCTTTGTGGTCAATTTCTTTTATACCTACATTCCATACAAGTTGTGGTACACACTGCGTTTGGGCAAGGAGCCGATCCATCCGGCGCGCCTGAACACGGTGCGGGAGATCATCAAATATATCCTGGTGGTCCTGATCGATTCCTTTCTCACCACAGTGTCTCTTTCGCTGATTTTTGAGGCGGCGGGATTCCAGTCCTTTTTTTCCTCGTTCCCGCTGCTGTTTTTCAATAATTTTGATTTTGCCATTATTCTGGGCATACCGGTGTTGTCCTTCTGGAGCAGGACCAGACTGGGGTCTGTCGTGCCGGAGTATCAGGAGAACGCCAGACTCCAGCGCAAGGCCCGATGGCTGGATCTGCCTCTGGTCGTCATCGGCGCGGTCGGAGTGGGGTATTTTTTCTACTCGCTCTTCCAGCAGGGGGCTGTGATCGACCGATCCCTGGCCCTGGGATGCCTGTGTGTGGTAATGGTGGGACTGGTGATCTACATATTTCGCCCTGTCGGCAAAGTAGAGCCGCTGCCTGCCCGTCGGGAGGGGATTCAGATTTCCATCAAGGCAAAGGTGACGGCTGTGTTCCTGCTGCTGACGCTGATCTTCCTGATCCTGGTCGCGGTGGTGGCTTTTGACGCATTAAACATGGGAGGCGAACTGAGCCGTCTGGAAGTTTGGAATTACATTTATCTAGTGCTGGGGATCACCATTAATCTACTCTACGGCATCGCTCTTCTGTTCCTGTGGTACATAGAGCGCAATATCACGACTCCTGTAGAGCGGCTTTCTTATCTGACAGAACTGTATGCCAGACAGGGACACGAACAGGAGGAAAATCTCGGTCTGCGCCTCCAGCAGCTCGCGGATGAGATCCCTACAGGAGATGAGATCGGCGCTTTGGCGGTTTCCTTCCGGAACATGGTGTACGAACTGGATGAGTATATGTCAAATCTGGCGGCAGTGACCGCAGACAAGGAACGGATCGCTACAGAATTGAATGTTGCCACACAGATACAGGCCAGTATGCTGCCCTGTATTTTCCCGGCCTTTCCAAGTCACAAAGAGTTTGATGTCTATGCGATGATGACCCCGGCCAAGGAGGTGGGTGGGGATTTCTATGATTTCTTTCTGGTGGATGATGACCATCTGGCTCTGGTCATGGCAGACGTGTCGGGGAAGGGGGTTCCGGCGGCTCTGTTTATGGTGATCGCCAAGACCCTGTTAAAAAACGCGGCGCAGGCGGGGCTGCCGCCCAAGGCCACATTGGAAAAGGTCAACAACCAGCTGTGTGAAAACAATGAGGCGGAAATGTTCGTCACCGTGTGGCTGGGGATCTATGAGATCTCCACCGGAAAACTGACCGCGGCGAATGCCGGGCATGAATATCCGGCAGTCAGACACAAGAACGGGAAGTTTGAGTTGTATAAAGACAGACACGGATTCGTGCTGGCTGGCATGGAAGGGGCCCGTTACCGGGAATATGAACTGGAGCTGGAAGAGGGAGATACGCTGTTTGTCTATACCGACGGTGTGGCAGAAGCTACGGATGCGGCGGATACATTGTATGGGACGGATCGGATGCTTGCAGCCCTGAACCAGAAAGAGGACGCGGACCCGGAGGAACTTCTCCGGAACGTGAAAGACGATATCGGGTTGTTTGTAGGAGAAGCGCCCCAGTTTGATGATATCACTATGCTGGCGATCAAGATCAGGGCCGTCCCGTCTGAGAATATGAGAAAGATCAGTGTGTCTCCAAATCTGGAGAGCATGGAGGGGCTGTCCGCTTTTTTGGAGGACTGTCTTGCAAAGCAGGACGCTCCAATGAAGATCGTATCACAGATCAACATCGCGGCAGACGAGATCTTCTCCAATATTATCCGGTACAGTGGCGCATCTTCTGTATCGGTAGGATGCGAGACAGAGGAAGATCGTGTGGTGATCCGATTTGCGGACAATGGTCGTCCCTACGACCCCACCGGTCGGGAAGATCCGGATATCACGCTTTCCGCGGAAGACAGGGATATCGGTGGCCTGGGTATCTTTATGGTGAAAAAGACGATGGATGAGATTAAATATGAATATGAGGACGGATTCAATATCCTGACGATCCAAAAGCGCTGGTAATAATAAACACAGATAGAAAACAGGAGGAATGAACGATGGATAACAAATGCGACAACAAACGGGAATGTCCCTGCACCTTTGACTGCCCGAGGCACGGCAAATGCTGTGACTGTGTGGCCCATCACCGGGATCACAACGAAGGAGTGCCGGGCTGCTTCTTCTCCAAAGAAGCGGAAGCCACCTATGACCGGAGCATTCAGGCTTTGGCCAGAGATCATGGGATTCTGGAATAGTTCTCTAAACAATCTAAATACAATTACAAGGAGTTGATCAATGATGAAATCAAATGAAGTTGCATTATCTAACAATCTTTCCTGCGCTGTAAACGTGCTGCAGGAGGTTGAGCAGGCGTCCGCGCAGGCAGGACTGAATCGGGAGCAGACGAACATCCTCCGTCTGTTGAGTGAGGAAATGATCTCTATGACGAACGATATCCTGAAGGACTGCAGAGGCTCTCTGTGGATGGAATGGGAAGGGACAGCCTGTGAGCTGCATCTGACCGCGGTCGCGCCCATCGAGGAGGAGGCAAAAGCAGCATTTATAGAAGCATCCAAAGCCAAGGCCAACGCGCCTGTCAAAGGACTGAAAAATAAAATCAGCGCCCTCCTGGCAGGGATGCTCAGCAGCGGGGATTATCCCGAACTGTATAGTTCTATGAGCGCCGGCTTTGTCGGCGGAATCCCTGTCGCCATCCCTTCTATGCGCACGGAGCAGACGACCTGGTCGCTGGCGGCTTATGCGAAAAGCCAGAAAAGGGAAGAGAAAGAAGCCGAATTGGAGGGAGTAGAGAAATCCATCCTGACCGGTCTGGCGGATGATGTGGTAGTATCTGTAAAAAGCCACTGGGTGGAACTGGTGGTGAAAAAGGAGTTCACTGCTTCTGTGCAGGCTTCCATGCCCAAATTTATCGGTCTGTCCCATGTGTGTATTTTTGTAGATGATATGATGGAGGCGGTCTCCTATTATCAGAAGCTTCTGGGGGTAGTGCCGGACCATTACCTGCCCCACTGGAAAAATGAGGGCTTTTTCAAAGCCGGCGGCTTTATCAAGGAAGCGTCGGAAGGAGATGTCTCCATCGCGTTTGTAAATGTGCCGGGAACCAAGCTGACACTGGAGTTGATGGAGTACCATTATCCGGAGGGGCGCAAAGAGCCGGTGATTTTCGCGGCCAATGATGTCAGCGGCGCCCGTCATGTAGCACTGAAGATCACGAATATCGATGAGGCGTTTCTGCACATCAAGTCTATGCCGGATACGCATCTTATCAACGAGAGTGAAGATTACCAGGTATTCCAGATCAGCGAGACAAAGCCGTCAGAGGTGCGGTTCTTCGATCAGGATATGCGGGAAGAGGACGAAAGAAACGCGCAGACAGCCAAAATCCTTGGTCAAGTGCGGTATTTCTACTTTATTGACAAATATGGCCTTCAGTGGGAATTTGAACAGGGACACTCTGATATCGGAGACTGAAACCCATATAAAAATATGTGAAGCAGAAGATCAAAGGCGCGGCATGTGGGAAAACGGATATGCCGCGCCTTTGATCATGATTTCTCAAGTAAAGAAACTGTTTTCAAATCCTCCAGGGAATGCTATGATAGTATTCGAGCTTACTTTAA
>DXGF01000066.1 GCA_019114065.1 Candidatus Dorea gallistercoris | reverse complement strand
GAAGTTCCTCCCTGGAAATCCAGGCTGTAGGAGAAAGCTCCCGCGCCCCTGCCCCCATTGACTCCCATGATCACGAATCCAAGCAGGATCAATCCGATGGAGATGGAGAAAAACCATTTCCGCTTTCCAAGGAAGTTGATCGGTTCCCGCTCTTTCTTCGGCCGGTAATAGACCTTGGGATTGCGGATGCCCACCGCATAGAAGGCGAACACGATCATCCGGGTGATCACAAGCGCTGTGAACATGGACACGATGATACCGATGGCCAGAGTCTGGGCAAATCCTTTTACCGTCCCAGATCCCAGGAACCACAGAACAGCCGCCGCGATCAAGGTGGTCACATTCCCGTCCACGATCGCGGAGAGAGCCTTGTGGAAACCGGCCTTTAAGGCATTGCGCACACTCTTCCCCCGGGACATTTCTTCTTTCACCCGGGCGAAGATGATCACGTTGGCATCCACCGCCATACCGATGCTCAGGATGATACCCGCGATCCCCTGCAGCGTCAGTGTCACATCAAAAGCGTTTAAGATCAAAAGGACGATCTCCGTATATATGATCAGCGCCAGGCTGGACGCCAGCCCTGGCAGATAATAGACAACGATCATAAACAGGAAAATGATCCCAAGGCCGATCGCTCCCGCCATCAGACTGGTGCTGATGGCCTCCTCTCCGAGCTGAGCGCCCACCACATTGGAACGCAGTTCTTCCAGCTCCAGCTGCAGTCCTCCGATCCGGATGGTGGAAGCCAGTGTATTCGCCTCGTCATAGGTCATATTGCCGCTGATCTGGGCTTCCCCATTCTCGATCGCGCTGTTTACATTGGGCACGCTCACAAAGGTCCCATCGTAATAGATCGCGATGGTCTCCCCGTTTTCATTGGCTTTCTCTGTCGCCGCAGCGAATTTTTCTGCTCCTTCATCGGTGAAGGTCAAAGACACTACATTTTCATCCCGCTGGGTAGTCTGCTCCTGGATCACCCCTGCTCTGGCGTCACTGACCTCATTGCCGGTAACAACGATCGAACCGTCTTCCTCCAGTTCTTCGATCGTCTTATTTAACTGATAATCCTGCGCCGGGTCACCGGTATTATTGATCATGCTGTAGTTTTCCGACCCGTCACTTCCGGTCTGAGCGATAAAATAGAGAGACCCTGGCTGTCCCAGCTCTTCCAGGATCTGATTGGCATCTGACACACCGGGGATCTCAATATTGATCCTGTCGTCCCCCTCCTGGTAGACCACCGCCTCTGTACTGTATTCCTCCACACGTCTCTGGAGTTTGTAGATGGTATCCGCCATATCTTCGCTGGAGGGATTCTCCTCTTTGACCTGATAGGTGATGCTCACACCCCCTGCCAGATCCAGACCCAGCTTGATATTTCTGGCCGCGCCTGCTCCTCCTTCTCCAAGTCCAAAGACAGCGGTATACCCCAGCAGCACGATCAGCGCCACTGCTGCCACAAGGCTTACTATGCCTCTGCTTTTCTTCATGTCCAACTTCCTTTCCGCGCTCTCATCCTTTTACTCAGGACAGCGCCGCTTTTATCATGATCGCACATTCCACCCGCTTGCGCTCCATCTCACATCCCACATCATACGTGTCGTGGATCGTTCCATGGAAATGGTGGGCGTTGGCCATACATCCCCCACTACAGTAAAATTTCGCGAAACATCTCCTGCATTTTTCTTTGGAATAAACACTGCAGCCGCGGAATTCGTCCCCAATCTTGGGCTGCGTGATACCCTCCTCTACACTCCCCATCTTGAACTCTTCCTGTCCCACAAACTGGTGACAGGGATAGAGATCTCCCCAGGGCGTGACAGCCAGGTATTCCGTTCCCGATCCGCAGCCTGACAGACGTTTCGCCACACAGGGACCACCGTCTAAGTCTATCATAAAATGAAAGAAATGAAAACCTTTTCCTTCCTTTTCCCGCTGGATCATGATCTTCGCAAGCTTGTCATACTCTTCCAGGATCACCGGCAGATCCTCTTCCCGGATCGCGTAGGGATCCGTCTCATCTCCCACCACCGGCTCCACTGAGATCTGCTGGAACCCCAGGTCCGCAAAATGCAGGATATCCTTGGAGAAATCCAGATTATTCCGGGTAAATGTCCCCCGGACGTAATACTTCTCCTGGTTCCTGCTCTCGGCCAGTTTCTGGAATTTCGGCACGATCAGGTCATAGCTGCCCTTTCCGTTCCGGAAGGGACGCATTTGATCGTTGACCTCTTTGCGCCCATCCAGGCTCAGCACCACATTGTCCATCTCCCGGTTGATGAAGTCCTGGATCTCGTCATTTAGCAGTACACCGTTGGTGGTCACGGTAAACCGGAAACGCTTATCATAGATCTTCTCCTGCTCTCTCCCGTAAGCCACCAGATCCTTGACGACCTGCCAGTTCATCAGCGGCTCCCCGCCGAAGAAATCCACTTCCAGATTCCGGCGGTTTCCGGAATTGGCGATCAGGAAGTCCAGCGCTTTCTTTCCTACTTCACAGCTCATCAGCGCCCGCCTCCCATGATACTCGCCTTCCTCGGCAAAGCAATACTTACAGGCCAGGTTACAGTCGTGAGCGATATGGAGGCAGAGGGCCTTCACTACCGTCTTTCTCTGTTTCACCTCGTCGATCAGGTCCTCATATGTATCTTCCGTAAATAACTGTCCGGCCTCCGTCAGTTCCCGCAGATCCCCCAGCGCATCCAGGATTTCTTCTTCTCTATAGTCCACACTCAGCGCCCGGACGGCCGCCCGCCCCAGGTCATCTTCGCCAAGTTCCTGCGCGGTATAGGATTCCTTCTTCTGCGTCAGCCATCCGATCAGGTCGTAACACAGCTGGTCCACAACATGGACAGAGCCGCTGTTCACGTCAAGGACGATGTTGTATCCATTATTCTGATACTGATGAATCAAGGTTTGATACCCCTTTCCTTTTCTCTTTTATAGTTACAAGCCGCACCCGAACTTGTAACCTTTTATACGACAAGAAACAGCGACCCTTAAGACCGCTGTCTCCGGTATTTCCTATCCACAAATGAAAATTCGTTATTTCCTGTTCTCGCAGGTCTGATTTCCTACGGTGCAAGAGGTCTTGCAGGCAGACTGACAGGATGTCTGGCATTCCCCGCATCCGCCCTTTTTGACAGTGTTTTTCAGTGTCTGTGTATTTAATGTTTTTACATGTTTCATGAGTTTTTCCTCCTTGGTCTCTGGCTTAACTTATGCTATTATACCATTCCGCCAAAGTTTTCGCAATCCCTTTATCAGGAAATCATCCCTCCGGCCATCCCGCCTCCCGCGCAGAGGATCAGGGTGGTGACCAGATTCACCCCGTCTGTGTTCAGGGTGTGGTACACGCCCAGGGTGATCGCCATCAAAAGCGCGAAATACAGGATCCCCAGACCGATCCCCCACAGAAACCTTCTCAGCTTTGCCATCTTTCCGATGGCGATCCCCCCGATCAGTGTAGAGAGCACGTAGATTGCCACGATTGCCGCCGACACCGCTTTCTCGTTCAATTCCAGTTTATACAGGAGTACTGTCAGAAGCAGCAGCAGGACTCCTGTCATGATGTAGGAGATCAGCAGCGCTTTCAATATCCACATGACCGGGGAGTCTTTCCGGACTTGTCTTTCCATCTCATCCCTCCTTGTCTCCTACCACAAGATATGAACAGAGGGTCTTAAATATTCCTTGTTTTTACTGCTCCATCTGTCTTCCTAGGAAGGCAGCCGCGCAGGAGGCCATTTTCTCCTCCACCTCGGTAAATTTTTTCTTTCCTTCCCTTGCAAGGAGGATCACGCCGCCGATCACATCCCCCTCGCAGAGGATCGGGCTGACCACCTCATAAGAATACTCCTCATCCTGGTCCTTCACGATCTGGGTATATTTCTTATCTCCCGCGGCGGCCAACAGCGGATTCCTCTCCCCCAGCGCCTTCTCCAGCTGACTGCTGATCAGACGATCCTGCAGTTCCTTCTTTCCTGTCCCGGCCGCGGCGATCACCTGGTCCATATCACAGACGCACACCAGACACCCCATGGTCTGGGAGAGGCTTTCCGCGTACTGCTTCGCAAAAGTTGATAATTCTCCGATAGGAGAGTATTTCTTCAATATGATCTCGCCTTCCCGGTCTGTGAAGATCTCCAGCGGGTCTCCTTCCCGGATCCGCAGTGTCCTTCTGATTTCCTTCGGGATCACGACCCTTCCCAGATCATCGATCCTTCGAACGATTCCTGTTGCTTTCATAGAAAAATTCCTCCATTTTTACATCCTGACAGTTCTCCTTGACTGTTGTCAGTAAATGTATTATTTGTAAAAAGGAGGAATTTATACTCTGCTCATTCCGAAGAGGCGGCAAAGTTTCTCACACCGGAGATAAAATAGTTAAAGCTCGCTGATGTATTGTTTTCAATATCCATATGTACGGCTATTTTTCTAGCTCCACTCAATTGCTGATGCTTTGGAAATATTTTTTTCAGCTCTTCTTTGGGATGTTCGATCGCATCTGGTATCCGGTATCTGCTTTTTCAAGACAGTCTTTGTACATCTTTGCCATATGCTTTAGATACCGCCCTCAGATCGCCAAAATACCAGGCCTCCAGCTCCTTACACGCAATACGTATGAGTACTTGTCGCCCGGAC
>DXGF01000065.1 GCA_019114065.1 Candidatus Dorea gallistercoris | reverse complement strand
CCTTCTTGATATTTTTTCAGCAGCCACAGGCTGTCTGTCTCGAATACTAAAGATTAATCACGATTAATCTTATCTCTATCCTGATTATATCCTGTGCTTTTCATTCCTGTCAACACAATAATTAATCACGATTAATCCTTGTATTGGCGCACAAAAAGAGGGTTTGATTTTCGTGATTCCGCACAAAAACCAAACCCTCTTTTTGCGACATTTTTAACGAGTAAAATTGGTCAATATCTTCTTATTTTCCGGGTGATCCAATCCGTTTTCTTTCCCCAGGGCAATGCATTTGAGCATCCACGCCATGTTTTTCCCGATATTATACATGGTCATCAGGCCTTCTTTGTCCTCCAGCACCTCTTCCGGCTTGGCTCCGTACACATGATTCCAATAGGTGGAAGACACCACCGGCATGGAACAGATGGTGAAATATTTGTTGATCACATCAAAGGATGCGGTGGTCCCTGCTCTTCTGGCGCTCAGGACTGCTGCCGCCGGCTTAAAGGCAAAGGCTCTCCCGCAGGAATAGAACGCCCGGTCCATGAATGTCAGAAGCCGTCCGCTTGGGTGGGCGTAATAGACCGGTGAGCCAAACACGAAGCCATCCGCCTCTTCTGCCTTCTCCACAAACTGGTTGACGCAGTCATCGAACACGCATTTCCCGGTATCTCTGCACTTATGACAGGCGATACAGTCCGGCAGTCCTTCGTTGCCGATGAAGAACATTTCCGTCTCAATGCCTTCCTCCTTAAGCGCCCGTTCTACTTCCGCAAGAGCCTCGTTGGTACATCCTTGTTTTCTGGAACTTCCGTTTACGAGTATTACTTTCATGTTGCTTCTACCTCCATTCGATATTTCCTTTTTTTCTTGGCGCGGTTCTTTTGTAAGTCACTGCGGGATACCCCAGCAGCATACAGCAGACGATCTCCTCATCCTCCGCTATGGCAAGCCATTCCCGGAGCGCAGGGCTGTTTTTGAGGATCCGGATCAGATAACCGCTGTAAAGGACGCCTGCTCCTTCCGCCACCGCCATATTCTCAATGTTTGCCGCCGCCAGGCCTCCATCCAGCGGGTCCCTCGCCGTAATCACCAGAAATGAAGTGCTGTTAAAGAAAAAGGTGTCCGCGCAGGTGTCTTTCTGATATTTCCGGTAAAACAGCTCAAACACCCGGGCATACCGGGGCGCAACTTCTCTCAGCCTTTCCACGATCTCGGGTATTTCCTTCCAGACTTGTTTCTTGAACTCCCCCAGTTCCTCCTGGAGTAAGATAAACCGGCAGGACTGGGTATTCTTGGCTGTGGCCGTATACCTTCCCGCATTTAAGATCCGCTCCATCTTCTCCCGCTCAACAGGCTGGTCCTCATAATCCCGGATGCTCCGGCGGAACTTCACCGCATGGAGAAAATTGACCGGATCGATGGTAAATGTATCCTTCTCGTATTCTTCTACTTCTTCCATATCGTATTCCGGAATCGAGACGGCTTTCGTGGGACAGACAGCCACACAGTGGCCGCAGTGGATACAGTCCCGCACAGATACCGCTTTCTTTTCTTCCAGCCGCAGCGCCTCGCCCGGACAGTCTCTCACACAGGCGCCACAGCCGATACATATCTTTGGATCGATCTGGATCATATCAATCAAACCTCCTTCTTCCTCTTCATTTTATGGATCATGGACTGCCACAAACCGGATGCCAAAAGGCCCTCTGTGTTCACATACCACCTTGGGCTCCCCCTCGTTGATCTCCCGATAGATTGACCGGGAAACCTCCGCCTCCACCACTCTTCCCTCCGGCAGGGCTACTTCCACGTAATAGTTAGGCAGTCCTCTTCCCGCCGTATGCTCTCTGGTCTCAACGATAAGGGCCGGGTAATGGTTCTCTTCTGCGGGCTTGGAAACAACCAGCAGGCCTGCCTCCACGATCCCCATAGAAAGGATCAGAAAGGGGAACAAGATCAGAGCCATCGTCAGCTTCCGCAGGCGGGCCTTTCTGGTCCTGAATAACGTAACCAGCCACAGAAGGGCGGTCAGCGCCCCGATCAAGATCCAGACCACGCCCTCTCCCGCCACATAGTTCATCTGCCAGGAGAGAACTCCGGAGGTCACAAAAAGCATGGTCAATGCTCCATGGATATAACCCAGACCCAGACCCACATGGTGCCTCTTCCACTCCTTGGACGCATTGGCGTCGATCCAGAACATCACCTCATTGAACACCCACCCATAGACACAGTAGGCAAGGGGAAGCAGTTCGATCAGGAGGATCCGGTATTTCAACGCCAGGATGCTGCCTGGACAGAAGAAATAGAGAAAGACAGAAAAGAGCACATTGACCAGAGCCAGAATCCGAAAGCCTTTACGGATCTGGTCCGCCCGGCGGGTCTGATCCGTCTCCTGATCCGGGGTCCATTGGATCTCATGTAACTTCCGCCAGTTCCCCACTTTATCCGCCTTCCATGCTTCTCCCACCCAGGGAGGGACCTTCCCGTCAAGAGCTTCAAACAGCGCTCCCGCGTTATGCATATTGGACTCAAACCGGAACAGTTTCTTCCCGTCCCTTCCCTTTGCCTCAAAACTTCCCAGGGACATCTTGAGGGACACTTCTCTGATCTCACTTCTTGAGAACATCCAGTCTCTCCCAAAGGCGGTGGTGCCCCAGACCCTCTCTTCATTCACCAGGATCCTGCGGTTCCGGTAATCACAGCAGCAGGCTGCCCAGCCAAACAACAGCAGGAGCATGACGCCCGTCAGGATCAGCGCAACGCCGTCATCGGTTATGGCATATCCAAATACCAGCACTGCCATCAAAAGGCCGATCACATACAACAGCCATCCAAGGACCAGCCCCAGCTTCGACTCATACACGATGATCCTGGCTCCGGAAAAATCCACAGTGCGTTCTCTGGCAATGCGGATGCCACAGATCCCGACCGCCAGTTCCCCGGCCCCGGCAATCCCGAGGCTTATCCAGGAGGCCGGGCCGGCCTCTTCATCCGCCACGGAGAAAAGCAGACAGATCAGCAGAAAAAGTCCCACCAGAAGCAGCAGGATGCTTCCACCAAGCAACAGGTCCTGTCTTTTCTCAAACTGACGGTTCAGTCGTTCTTTTTCCCAATCGATATCCATCCTGGGGTTCTCCTTTTCTCTGCCGCTCCAAGATCACAGCTTTTTTCTCTACTTTCCACATCAGATCAGGATATAACTCCCATCCGCCTCCTCTGACACAGAACACTGGTAGAATTCCCTCAGCGCCCTGATCAGATGATCCGTGTCCCGGCTCCCGCCTGTCTCATAAGCGGAATGCATGGCAAGCTGGGCTAGCCCGATGTCCACCGCAGGGATAGAAACCTGGGTGCCGGATAGGCTGCCAAGGGTAGATCCCCCTGCCATATCTGAACGGTTGGCGAAGACCTGACAGGGCACTTGCGCCTGTCCGCAGATCTGCCGGAACACCGCCGCCGAAAATCCGTCTGTGGCGTACCTCTGATTTGCGCTGAACTTCAGCACAACGCCTCCGTTCAGACGGGGTCGGTTCGTCGGGCATGACTGATCCTCATAATTAGGGTGTACGCCGTGGGCATTGTCCGCCGACACCAGGAAGCTCATAGCCAGCATCTGCCGGTATCCGGCCGGTGTCTTCCCCAGGCTCCCCCCGATCCTTGCCAGCACATCTGACAGAAAGGTAGAATCCGCTCCCTGCCGGGTCATACTTCCCACCTCCTCGTTATCAAAGACGCAGTGGACGGGAATACTCCCTCCCTCTTTCGCAGCCAGGAAGGCTTCCAGGGAAGCGTAGGCACACTGAAGGTCATCCAGACGACTGATGGAGATAAACTCCCCGTCTCCGCCCCAGACGCTTCCTTTCATCCGGTTATAGACAAACAGATCATACCCCGCGATCCGCTCCCGCTCCGTCTCCGCCGCGGCAGCCGCCTGGTCCAGCAGGCTTCTCCTGCCGGACTGGCTGCGATACAGGGGAAGCAGGTCCTTTTGTACATTATATTTGATCCCGTTGTTGGCTTCCCGATTCATATGGATGGCAAGGCTGGGGATCAGGCACACATCCCGGCCCAGATCGATCAGCCTGCTGATCAGACGTCCGCCCTGATGGAGCAGGAGCCTTCCCGCTATGCCAAGAGGCCGGTCAAACCAGGTGGAACACAGCATGCCTCCATATTTTTCAACATTCAGTTTCACCAGTCCCCCATCCGTGTCCATCTCCGGATTTTCCTTCAGCTTCAGCCCCGGGGAATCGCTGTGGCTCGCCACAATGTGAAATCCTTTGACCGCTCCGCGGGGAACCCGGAACGCGATCAGGGAAGACCCTCCCCGGATCACATAATAGTTTCCTCCCGGCTGGAGTGTCCACTCCTGCCCTTCTGAGAGTCTCTGATATCCTTCCTTTTCCAGCTTTCCCCTCATCTGATCCACCGCATGGTAAGCGGTAGGGCTGGCTTCGATAAACGCGAACAGCCCTTTTATTGTATCCTGTCCCATTCTATTCCTCCTTTCTCTCCATCCACGGAATCCCCCACCGTTCCATCTTCCGCTCCATTCGTTCCAGATTCTTATCGGAATGTTCCAGCTCCCGTGAGAAACGATAGAGGATCTCTGTCATATCCTCCAGATCCAGCGTCCTTTCATTCTTCATCCATCTGGCTTTCCAGAGTTCATAGATCAAAAAAGCGCTGGCAGCCGCCATCCGGGCTTTCCCCCAGATCCTTCCATCATAGACTGCCCCGCAGAAGTAGGTAGAGATAAAGTAGACCAAGATCTGCTCACAGGCCGTCTCCCAGTCCGGGATCTGCTCTCCCAGCCAGTCCTGGAACATCTCCTCCATCTCCCGGTACTGGCCAGCGCCGCGCTGATAGAGGAGCACTTCGCTTTCCCGTATAAGCCGCTCCCAGTCCTCCCGGAGCAGTTCCAGTCCATATAAGGTCTGGAACTCCCGCCTTGCGTCCAGAAACCGCCTCTTTGTCTGCCTTCCGTAAGTCTCCAGCTTCCCGCGTGTGTACAGGATGGCTTGTCCGCTATCGTACCTGCCGTACAGCTCCTGACAGGCAAAGATCGCGCTCTGGCGCATCCTCCGCTCCATGTCATGGGCCAGACCAAGGACCAGCCCTGTCCGCAGCCAGATGGGGTGACTTCTGTCCTGCAGAAGACGGATCATCACATCCCGTCCGTCCGCCAGCACAGAGTAGGTAAGCATGTCAAAGTCCCGATACGTTTCCCTGCCTTCCTTCTCGACACTTAAGAAACAAACCGTCTCCTTGTGCGCCAGAAGAATCCTGGCCGCCTCCGGACAAGAGACAGAAAGGGTGACTTCCCGCACATTTTCAAATTCTTCGATATGCCTGGGATACAGCCGACAGGTCCGGCACAGTCCTTTCTGCCCAAGTCTTTTATAGATGTCACACAGATTCTCCTCATCCAGGAACGCGCAGCGCTCCCCCTCTTTTCTCTGGAATACTTTCTCTTTCCAATTGACCTGCCTGCCAAGCCTCTTGCCAAGTTCACCGCCCATCTTCCGGTAACGTCCAAGTGTCCCGTGATCGATCACAATCTGCCAGCCCGCGCAGCAGGTATCCTCGCATCGGTCAGCGGTGCAGCGAAACTTTCCATAGTAATCTGGAAATGTATATAACATACGCTCTCACTCCTATGATTACGATTATAACACTGAATGGGATCAGGGTCAAAAATCAAGATCCCTTTTGACCCTTCTCTCATAAAGTGTTACTATAACCATAGACAGTGCGCTTTCCCCGACAGAGGGTCCTTCTATAGCTGTCCCGACTGTCCTGCGCAAGTTTATGATGTCAGGAGCGATCACCTTGTCAAAAGCAATGTCTCAGGAACAAAAATACGAAATGATGACAGAGACTCCTATCCCCGGCCTGATCGGCCGGCTTGCTGTCCCCACGATCATCAGTATGCTCATCACCTCATTTTACAATATGGCTGACACCTTCTTTGTCGGCAAACTCAGCACCAGTGCCACCGCCGCGGTCGGAGTGGTATTCCCGGTCATGGCCATCATACAGGCTCTTGGTTTCTTCTGCGGCCATGGTTCCGGGAACTCCATCTCCAGAAGACTGGGCTCCAAGGACACCCTGGCTGCCAGGGAACTGGCTTCCACCGGATTCTTCCTGGCCTTCACCCTGGGGATCCTGCTCATGATCCTGGGGCTTATCTTCCTGGAGCCGCTGTCTTATCTCCTTGGCTCCACAGATACGATCCTGCCCTATACCAAAGCTTATCTGAGAGTCATCCTTCTGGGAGCTCCCTATATGACCGCCCAGCTTGTACTGAATAATCAGATCCGTTTCCAGGGGAACGCCTTCTATGCCATGATCGGAATCACCGCCGGAGGCGTATTGAATGTGATCTTGGATCCGATCTTTATCTTTGTCTTCGGCCTGGGAATCTCAGGCGCGGCCATTGCCACGATCTTAAGCCAGTTCGTCAGCTTCTGTCTGCTTCTGGCGGGGATCCGCATCTCTCGCTGTATTCCGATCCATCTTAGGAATGTTCGGGTCTCCCCGGAACGCTTGAGAGAGATCGCAGGCGGAGGTCTGCCCTCTTTGTTCCGCCAGGGACTCGGCAGCGTTGCCACTATGACTTTAAATGTCACCGCTAACCCTTACGGGGACGCGGCCATCGCCGCCATGTCCGTAGTCAGCCGCATCACCATGTTCGCCAATTCTGCTTTGATCGGATTCGGCCAGGGGTTTCAGCCGGTCTGTGGCTTCAATTACGGAGCCGGGAAATATGGCCGTGTGAAGGAAGCCTTCTGGTTCTGTGTAAAGGTTTCTACCGTGATCTTGCTGGCCATCTCCGTTGTGGGAGGCATCCTCTCCGGCCATCTGATCGGCATCTTCCGGGATGACGCGGAAGTGATCCGAATCGGCACCACCACCCTGCGGTTCCAGTGTCTGACGTTTGTTCTGAACGGATGGATCATTATGAACAATATGATGATGCAGACCATGGGGAAGACTCTGCCTGCCACGGTCCTGGCCGGCGCCAGACAGGGGCTTTTCTTCATCCCTGCTCTGCTTTTGCTCCCCCGCCTCCTTGGACTTACCGGGATCCAGTCGGCTCAGGCCGTCTCAGACGTATTCACGTTTATCCTGACCACTGTCCTGAACCGAAAGGTGATGGGCTCCCTTGGTCCCGCCGGAAAAGAATAGCGTTGACAAATCCACTCAAGGTCATTCTACGCGGGACAAAAAAGACAGATTCCATCTGTCTTTTTTCATGCTCTCATTTCATATACGATAAATGTCAAAAAACAGCAAATTTTAATGTTTATTTAATTTAGCAGATTTAGCATAGGTACATCAAATGAAAAAACCGCATGAATAATTAGGAGGATGACCATGATAACCTGGAGCGAAAATTATACAATGGGGATAGAGGAATTCGATTTTGAACACAAAAAAATATTTGAGATAGCCGGACGTATTTTAGACCGGGTCCGGTCCAGAGGCGATGAAGCCTTTATGCGCCTCTTCATCATACAGGAAGGACTGAATTATCTGAATAGCTACTTTGAACGCCATGCCAAAAAGGAAGAAGCGTATATGCGGAAGATCGGCTATGAAGGCTATGCGCTGCACAAGATGCAGCACGATGATTTCACCCGCGTCCAGCTGGCCAAATATCAGAAGATCGCATCCAGCGGACAGTGCAGCAAAAAGGATGTCCTGGACTTTGTAGGGTCCGGGATCGGATGGCTTCTAGAGCATATCACAACGGCAGACATGGCCATTGTGGGGAAAGGCGTCCTGACCGATCCGCCGGTGACAAGCATCAGCCAGGCCATGCTGGAAGAAAAACTCAATCTGCTGTTTACCGCCACATTGAATCTGGAATCCAATGTCAAGATCGTGAGTACAAACTATAGAGGAGAGCCTTTTGGCAAAGCCGTCTATCAAAAAATCGTTTACGAGAGGGATGGCCGGGAGATCAACGTGATCTCCGGCATCGAACAATCCTTTCTGATGGATGTGGCAAAGACGCTTTACGGTGATTCTGTAGAAAATGAACTGGATCTGGTCCTGTCAACCGTGGAAATGTTCGGCGCCCGGTTCTGGATCTCGCTGAGCAGAGAGCTGATCGGGACGGGCAGTAAGATCAATATCAAAGAAAATAATTTCCTGGTGGGATCTCTTCTTTCAGAGGAAATCCGCAGGCTCAACCCGACAACCTCTATCTTATTTACTTCAGACAAGGGCAAGTTTTTCCTAACGTGTGATTCCGATCAGCTCTTTCTGCCAGATGACGATCCGAGTCATGTACAGGTTCTAAACGAACAATAAATGATAATTTCCATCAATAAATTCAGAAAAACGTTCTTGCTTTTGGCTGATATGATATACTTACGATACGTTAGGTCCATCTAACCCAATCGAAGGGAGGGGAACATGACATTAAAGAAAGACTTCTGACACTGATTCTGGCAGCGGCCCTTGTAATCCTGGCGGCCTTGTCATTATTCGCAGGTGTCATTGATATTGACCTGGGAGCCCTTATGACGGGGGATTCCAGGCAGTGGGAAATTTTCATTCTCTCGCGGCTGCCCCGCCTGCTCGCCATCCTGTGTACGGGAGTGGGCATGAGTGTCGCGGGACTGATTATGCAGCAACTCTGCATGAATAAGTTTGTCTCCCCAACAACAGGGGCGACGATTTCTTCCGCGCAGTTCGGGATCTTGCTTGCGCTTCTTTTCATGCCGGGTTCCACACTGTGGGGGAGGGCTGTCTTCGCTTTCATCACAGCGATACTCGGGACCTGGATGTTTGTGTGGTTTATCCAGAGGATCCAGTTTAAAGACGTGGTGATGGTTCCTCTTGTGGGAATCATGTTCGGAAATGTGATCGGCGGTGTGACCAATTATCTGGCATATAAGTACGAAATGACTCAGGCGCTCTCCACCTGGCTGGTGGGACATTTCTCGCTGGTGATAAAAGGAAGGTACGAGATCGTATGGATGGTAGTGCCGCTGGTTGTCCTGGCATTTGCGTTTGCAAACCATTTTAACATCGTCGTGATGGGAAAGGACTTCTCCAAAAATCTCGGCGTACATTACAACCTTGTACTGATCATGGGACTGACGATCGCGGCAATAATCACCGCTTCCATCGTGGTAGTCGTCGGGTCGATCTCGTATATCGGGCTGATCGTACCAAACATCGTCGCCATGTTCAAGGGGGATAAGATCAGAGGCACACTGGTGGACACTGCGCTCTTTGGCGCGATTTTCGTCCTGGTATGCGATATGATCGGAAGGGTGGTCATCATGCCCTATGAGCTGCCCATTGAGCTGATCGTCGGAATCCTGGGAGGCGTCCTCTTCATCGCACTGCTGCTCTACAGGCTGCAGCATGGAAGAAAAACAGTCCGGCTGGGCGCCGCCGTATCCGGCAGCGTCGGGACATGCGGATGCGCGGCGGCGGTCTCCCAGGTAAGCGGATGTGACGGGGAATGAATGTTAAAAAACGGGGAGTGCCCCTGGCATACCAAAGAAACATCCGTAAACTGGTGATCCTGGCTCTGTTCGCTGCTGCTGTATCGGCGGCCTACATGCTGGTGGAGGTAAGATTTGATAACGAAAAGCTGTTTGCTTACGCCTTGAAGATACGCACACCAAAGCTAATCGTCATGCTGATCACGGCGTTTGCCATCGGCGGAGCCTCCTTGGTGTTCCAGTCCATCATCAACAACACCATAGTGACACCATGCCTGCTCGGCATGAACTCGCTGTACACGCTGATCCATACAGCTGTCTACTTTGCGGCCGGGTCTGTCAGTCTGTTCGCTTCCAACACCAATGTGGCGTTCGCAGTCGACCTGGTCCTGATGGGTGTCACAGCGACGGTGATCTACAGTTATCTTTTTAAAAAGACAAAGCACAATGTACTCTATGTTCTGCTCATCGGAACGGTGCTGACTTCACTTTTCTCAAGCATCCAGAATACGCTGACCAGGGTCATGGACCCCAATGAATATGACACTCTGCTCAACACACTGGTGGCAAGCTTCAGCAATATCAACTCAGAGATCATCGTGTTCTCTGTTCTCGTGCTGACCATCCTGATCTTTGCGCTGAGAAAGGATCTGGCGCTGCTGAATGTGATCACCCTGGGAAAGGAGCAGGCGATCAACCTGGGTGTGGATTATGACAACTGCATCCGACGGCTTTTGCTGGGCGTCACCCTGTGCATTGCGGTGGCGACGGCGATGGTAGGACCGATCTCTTTTCTGGGACTGATCATTGCCAATCTTGCCCGGCAGTTCCTCAAAACCTATCGCCACGGACAGCTTATCCTTGGCTCGGCTTTATTTGGAATGGCAGTGCTGATCGGAGGACAGCTCCTTGTGGAGCAGATATCTCCAGATGGAAGAGCAAGGAACTGGCCAAACGGCTGGCAATCCTGACCCAGACCAACAACATCCAGATGAAGCTGACTGTCAGGGAGCTTGTCACATTTGGAAGATTCCCGTATTCGGGCGGAAGGCTGAACGCGGAGGATGAGAAACTGATCGACAAGGCGATCGAGTACATGGAGCTGGAGGAGTTTGAAGACCGTTTCATCGACGAGCTGTCCGGCGGGCAGAGACAGAGAGCATATATCGCCATGGTGATCGCCCAGGACACAGAGTATGTGCTCCTGGATGAGCCCACAAATAATCTGGACATCTACCACGCCACCAACATGATGAAGATCGTTCGGCGGCTGTGCGATGAACTGGACAAGACGGTGGTGCTCGTTCTGCACGAGATCAATTACGCGGCGTTTTACTCGGACTATATCTGCGCCTTTGTAGGAGGAATGAATATTATGAAGAAACGATTACTTACAATGATCTTGTCTGCTGTTATGGTATCTTCACTCGCCGCGTGCAGCGGCTCATCAGACAGTGATTCCGGTCAGGCCCAGGATGGGGAGGCGGCCACAGAAGATACAGCAGAGGGCGGCGTGACAGCCCTTGATCTGATGCTCCAGGCTCTGGAGAACGAGCCACTCTAAAAATAAGCTTTTCTATCGGCCTGCCGGATGCTTCCCTTTCGCCAGCGCGCAGTACAGCACGAATCCCAGGAACAGCACCGCCACAGCCATCCAGCCGGCCAGGACTTTTGGCCCCTGGTCCGCGAACATATCATAGTATCCTTTCAGGTAGATCACCATGATGATCAGCGGGATCCCATAGGACACGTACGTCTTAAATCCGGCCGGAAACTTGGGTCCCCTGCCGGTGTTGGCTTCCTTGAGAAAGTTGTCCCAGCCCCAGCCGTTCTTCCTGGTACAGAACAGGAGGTATCCCAGGCTCCCCAGCGGAAGCAGATTGTTG
>DXGF01000064.1 GCA_019114065.1 Candidatus Dorea gallistercoris | reverse complement strand
AGCGGCTTTTCCTGGGTTTATTCAACAGTATCATACAACACGTCTTCAAATGTCTTCTGCTCTTCCTCATCCGTCAGAATGAAATAAGTCTTCAAAAAGTTTTATAAAATCTTAGATTTATTGAAAACTTATGCCGCCAGGCGCACGTGTATCAAAAAGACCGCTCCATAATCACAAATTATGAAGCGGCCTTCCATGCTATATTAGTTTTCTACTAGTTCTGGATCTTCCACGCTGTCCTCTTCTGTCTCCACACTGATCTCCGGCTCTTCCAAGTTGTCATCCGTATCAGGGAAATTCACTTCTGTATCAGCGAAATCATCTTCCAGATCCAGATAACTCTCCTCGCCCTTCACTTCTTCTTCACTCTCCAGACGGATATCCCGGTATTTTCTCATACCCGTTCCGGCCGGAATGTGTTTTCCGATGATAACATTTTCCTTCAGGCCTACCAGCGGATCCACTTTGCCCTTGATCGCCGCCTCTGTCAGGACCTTGGTGGTCTCCTGGAAGGAGGCAGCTGACAGGAAGGAGTTGGTGGCAAGAGAAGCCTTGGTGATACCAAGCATGATCTGCTCTCCGGCAGCCGGCTCTTTCCCCTCTTCCTCCAGCTTCTTATTCGTGTCTTCAAATTCCAGGATATCCACATTGGTTCCCGGAAGGAACTCGGAATCTCCCGCATCCTCGATGCGCACTTTCTTGAGCATCTGGCGGACAATGACCTCGATGTGCTTATCGTTGATATCCACGCCCTGGAGACGGTATACCCGCTGTACCTCCTGGAGCATATAATCCTGAACTGCCCGCAGTCCCTTGATCTTCAGGATGTCATGTGGGTTGACGCTTCCTTCTGTCAGCTCATCACCGGCCTCCAGCTGGGCGCCATCCGCCACCTTGATCCTGGAACCATAGGGAATCAGATATGCCTTGGTTTCTCCAGTCTCCTCATTAGTCACGATCACTTCCCGCTTCTTCTTGGTGTCATTGATAGTGGCTGTACCAGCAAATTCCGTAATGATGGCAAGTCCCTTCGGTTTTCTCGCCTCAAACAGCTCCTCCACACGGGGAAGACCCTGTGTGATATCGTCTCCGGCCACACCGCCGGTATGGAAGGTACGCATGGTAAGCTGGGTACCCGGTTCCCCGATGGACTGAGCCGCGATGATCCCCACAGCTTCTCCAACCTGCACCGGTTCTCCGGTAGCCATGTTGGCGCCATAACACTTTGCGCAGATTCCATTGTGGGAACGGCAGGTCAGGATGGTACGGATCTTAACTTTCTTTAAAGGCTCCCCATTCTCGTCCACGCCTGCCTTCATGATCAGTTCTGCTCTTCTTGGGGTTACCATATGGTTGGCCTTCACCAGCACATTGCCGTCTTTGTCTTTAATATCCTCGCACAGATACCGGCCTGTGATCCGCTCCTGCAGGCTTTCGATCTCTTCGTTTCCGTCCAGGAAGGCTTTCACATACATTCCCGGAATCTCCTCACCAGGCTTTACACAGTCCCTCTCGTGGATGATCAGTTCCTGAGAGACATCCACCAGACGCCGAGTCAGATACCCTGAGTCAGCGGTACGAAGCGCCGTATCGGAAAGACCTTTCCTGGCTCCGTGGGCGGACATGAAATACTCCAGTACGTCCAGTCCTTCTCGGAAGTTTGACCTGATCGGCAACTCGATGGTACGTCCGGTGGTATCCGCCATCAGGCCGCGCATACCGGCCAGCTGTTTGATCTGCTTATCAGAACCACGGGCTCCGGAATCCGCCATCATATAAATATTGTTGTATCTGTCCAGACCGGAAAGCAGAGCCTCTGTCAGAGCATCATCGGTGGCTTTCCAGGTCTCTACCACTTCCTTATACCGCTCTTCTTCTGTGATCAGACCACGCTTGTAGTTCTTGGTGATCCGATCCACCGTATCCTGGGCTTTCTGGATCATCTCCGGTTTCTCGGGCGGCACCGTCATATCGGAAATCGACACGGTCATAGCCGCTCTTGTAGAGTATTTGTAACCGATGGATTTCACCGCGTCCAGCACTTCCGCCGTAGCTGTTGACCCATGGGTGTTGATGACTTTCTCCAGGATCTGCTTTAGCTGTTTCTTCCCTACGTGGAAATCCACCTCCAGCTTCAGCTCATTTCCCTCTATCTCCCGGTCCACGAATCCCAGATCCTGAGGGATGATCTCGTTGAAGAGGAATCTTCCCAGCGTGGATTCGATGATCGAAGATTTTACTGTTCCGTCCGCCATCTTCTTGCTCACACGCACCTTGATCTTGGAGTGAAGTGTGATCGCTCCGTTTTCATAGGCAAGGATCGCCTCATTCACATTGCGGAAGGATTTACCTTCTCCCAGCACACCCGGCCGTTCCTGGGTCAGATAATAGATCCCCAGCACCATATCCTGGGATGGAACCGCCACCGGCCCTCCATCGGAGGGTTTGAGCAGGTTATTAGGTGACAGCAGGAGGAACCGGCATTCTGCCTGAGCCTCCACGGACAGCGGCAGATGCACCGCCATCTGATCCCCGTCAAAGTCCGCGTTGTAAGCCGTACATACCAGCGGGTGCAGCTTGATCGCCTTCCCCTCTACCAGAATCGGCTCAAACGCCTGGATACCCAGGCGGTGCAGCGTAGGGGCACGGTTCAGCATGACCGGATGTTCCTTGATGACTTCTTCCAGCACATCCCATACCTCTGGCTGCAGTCTTTCTACCATCTTCTTCGCGTTCTTGATATTGTGAGCCGTTCCATTCTGTACCAATTCTTTCATAACGAATGGCTTAAACAGCTCGATCGCCATCTCTTTTGGCAGACCACACTGATAGATCTTCAGCTCCGGTCCCACCACGATAACGGAACGTCCCGAATAATCCACACGTTTTCCAAGCAGATTCTGACGGAAACGTCCGGATTTTCCTTTCAACATATCGGAAAGAGACTTCAGCGCCCGGTTTCCCGGTCCTGTGACCGGACGGCCCCTGCGGCCGTTGTCGATCAGAGCGTCCACCGCTTCTTGAAGCATCCTTTTTTCGTTTCTTACGATAATGTCCGGCGCGCCCAGCTCTAAGAGACGTTTCAGACGATTGTTCCGGTTGATGATCCTCCGGTACAGGTCATTCAAGTCACTGGTGGCGAAACGGCCGCCGTCCAGCTGTACCATAGGACGCAGATCCGGCGGGATCACCGGGATGTTTGTCATGATCATCCACTCCGGCTTGTTGCCGGACTCACGGAAGGCTTCTACCACCTCCAGGCGTTTCACGATACGAGCCCGCTTCTGTCCGGTGGCGCCTTTTAAGCCCTCCTGCAGTTCTTCATATTCCTTATCCAGATCGATTGCCCGCAGAAGTTCCTGGATGGCCTCAGCACCCATTCCCACACGGAAGGAGCTTCCCCAGTTCTCTCTTGCCTCCTGGTATTCCTGCTCTGACAGCACCTGCTTATACATCAGGTCCGTCTCCCCTTTATCCAGCACGATATAAGATGCGAAATACAGCACCTTCTCCAGGGTCCTTGGGGAGAGATCCAGGATCAGACCCATCCGGCTTGGAATGCCCTTAAAGTACCAGATATGGGATACCGGAGCCGCCAGAGCGATGTGCCCCATCCGCTCCCGTCGCACGCTGGATTTCGTCACTTCCACACCACATCGGTCGCAGACTACGCCCTTATATCGGATCTTCTTGTACTTCCCGCAGTGACACTCCCAGTCTTTGCTGGGTCCGAAGATCCGCTCGCAGAACAGGCCGTCTTTCTCCGGTTTCAAGGTCCTGTAGTTGATGGTCTCCGGCTTGGTGACCTCGCCCCTGGACCACTCCAAAATCTTCTCAGGTGATGCCAACCCGATCTTGATCGCGTCAAAAGTCATTGGCTGATACGTTTGTTCCCTGTTATTTTCTGGCATACTGGCACCCCTTCCTATTCGTTATCAGAAAAATCATTATACGCGAAATCATCAGTTTCCTCAAATTCGATCTCAAAATCTTCCTCTTCTTCTGGCTCTTCCTCTACATCCACAAGCTGTTCATCCTGGAACTCCTGCTCCGTGTAGCCATGCTCGCCCAGGTTGTCCTCTTTGCCGTATTTCTTATCTCCCTCGATCAGGGAACGGAAATCGGTCTCGCCCATATCTACGGTCTCCATGATCTCCACTTCTGTATTGTCGTCACGCAGCACGCGCACATCCAGTCCCAGGGACTGCAGCTCTTTGAGCAGCACCTTGAAGGATTCTGGGATTCCCGGCTCCGGGATGTTTTCGCCCTTGATGATCGCCTCGTAGGTCTTGACACGTCCGACTACGTCGTCGGATTTCACCGTCAGGATCTCCTGCAAGGTGTAGGATGCTCCGTATGCCTCCAGAGCCCACACCTCCATCTCTCCAAAACGCTGTCCGCCGAACTGGGCTTTTCCTCCCAGGGGCTGCTGGGTGACCAAAGAGTAGGGCCCGGTGGAACGGGCATGGATCTTGTCATCCACCAGATGATGGAGCTTCAGATAGTGCATGTGTCCGATGGTGACCGGACTGTCAAAATATTCTCCGGTACGTCCGTCTCTTAAGCGCACTTTTCCGTCTCTGGAGATCGGAACGCCTTTCCACACCTTCCGGTGATCCCGGTTCTCATAGAGATAATCCATCACTTCCGGGAGCAGTTCTTCTTTGTGCTTCGCCTCAAACTCTTCCCAGCTCAAATTTACATAATCATTGGCCAGATCCAGGGTGTCCATGATATCATTCTCATCCGCTCCGTCAAAGACCGGCGTGGAGATGTTGAATCCAAGCGCCTTCGCCGCCAGAGAGAGATGAATCTCCAGCACCTGTCCGATATTCATACGAGAAGGTACGCCCAGCGGGTTCAGCACGATGTCCAGCGGCCGTCCATTTGGCAGGAACGGCATATCTTCTACCGGCAGCACACGGGAAACGACACCTTTGTTTCCATGGCGGCCCGCCATCTTGTCGCCCACGGAGATCTTTCGTTTCTGAGCGATGTAGATGCGCACAGACTGGTTCACGCCCGGAGACAGTTCATCTCCGTTGTCTCTGGTGAACACTTTGGCATCCACGACGATCCCGTACTCTCCGTGAGGCACCTTCAGGGAAGTGTCCCGGACTTCTCTGGCCTTCTCGCCGAAGATTGCCCGCAGGAGACGCTCTTCCGCCGTCAGTTCCGTCTCTCCTTTCGGCGTCACCTTGCCTACCAGAATGTCTCCGGCACGCACTTCCGCGCCGATGCGGATGATGCCCCGCTCATCCAGATTCTTGAGGGCGTCATCGCCCACACCCGGAATATCACGGGTGATCTCTTCCGGCCCAAGCTTGGTATCCCGGGCCTCCGCCTCATACTCTTCAATATGCACAGAGGTATACACGTCATCCTGCACCAGCCGTTCACTCAACAGGACCGCATCCTCATAATTGTATCCTTCCCAGGTCATAAAACCGATAAGAGGGTTCTTTCCAAGCGCCATCTCCCCGTTGGAGGTGGAAGGACCGTCAGCGATCACATCGCCGGCCTTCACCTGATCCCCCTTGAAGACAATGGGACGCTGATTATAACAGTTGCTCTGGTTACTTCTGACAAACTTCGCCAGCTTATATTTTCTTAAATTACCGTCTTCCTCACGGATATGGATCTCCGTAGAGGTTACCCGTTCCACGACTCCGTTATTCTCTGCGGTCACACATACTCCGGAGTCCACAGCGGCTTTCTCTTCCATACCTGTTCCCACTACCGGAGCCTCCGTCATCAGAAGAGGCACCGCCTGGCGTTGCATGTTAGAGCCCATCAGGGCACGGTTGGCATCGTCATTTTCCAGGAACGGGATCAGGGCTGTTGCCACTGAAAATACCATCTTCGGGGAAACGTCCATATAATCAAACATCTTCCGCTCGTATTCCTGTGTTTCCTCCCTGTAACGGCCGGAAACATTCTTGCGGACGAAATGCCCTTCCTCATCCAAAGGCTCGTTAGCCTGAGCCACATGGTAGTTATCTTCCTCATCCGCCGTCATATATACAACTTCATCGGTAACCACCGGATTCTCCGGGTCAGAGTGGTCGATCTTGCGGTACGGTGCCTCCACGAAGCCGTACTGATTGATCCTGGCGTAACATGCCAGGGAGTTGATCAGACCGATGTTCGGACCTTCCGGCGTCTCGATCGGACACATTCTCCCATAGTGGGAATAGTGTACGTCACGCACCTCGAATCCGGCCCGGTCTCTGGACAGACCACCTGGTCCCAGAGCCGACAGACGTCTCTTGTGGGTCAGCTCGCCCAGCGGGTTGTTCTGGTCCATGAACTGGGACAGCTGGGAGGAACCAAAGAATTCCTTCACCGCCGCCGTCACCGGTTTGATATTGATCAGGGACTGGGGAGAGATCCCCTCCAGATCCTGGGTCGTCATCCTCTCACGGACCACCCGCTCCAGACGGGACAGGCCGATCCGATACTGGTTCTGCAGCAGTTCGCCGACGGCACGGATCCGTCGGTTGCCCAGATGGTCGATATCGTCATCATTTCCAAGTCCATACTCCAGATGCATATTATAGTTGATAGAAGCAAGGATATCTTCCTTGGTAATGTGCTTCGGAATCAGATCATGGATATCTCTGCGGATCCCTTCTTTGAGCTCATCGATATCCCCTCCCGTCTCTTCCAGGAGCCCGGAAAGCACCGGATAATATACCAGCTCTGTCACACCCACTTCCTTAGGATCGATATCTACGATGGACCGCAGATCCACCATCATATTAGAAAGCACCTTGATATCGCGCTCTTCCTCCGGTCTTTCGATCCACACGAACGGAACCGCCGCGTTCTGGATGGTGTCTGCCAGCTCTCTGGTCACCTTCGTGCCAGCCTCCGCCAGCACTTCGCCTGTCAGAGGGCTTTTCACATCCTCCGCCAGCACATGGCCGGCGATCCGGTTGCGGAACATCAGCTTCTTATTGAATTTATAACGCCCCACCTTGGCGAGGTCATACCTTTTAGGGTCGAAGAACATACTGGTGATCAGGCTCTCAGCGCTATCTACTGCCAGCGGCTCTCCCGGCCGGATCTTCTTGTACAGCTCCAGCAGGCCTTCCTGATAATTGGTGGCCGCGTCCTTCTCGAAGCTGGCCAGGATCTTAGGTTCCTCTCCAAATAAATCTATGATCTCGGGATTTGTACCGATCCCAAGGGCACGGATCAGCACCGTGATCGGCACCTTTCTGGTTCTGTCTACACGCACATAAAAAACGTCATTGGAGTCCGTCTCATATTCCAGCCATGCGCCGCGGTTCGGGATGACCGTGCATGAATACAGCTTCTTTCCAAGCTTATCGTGCGTGATCGCATAGTAAATGCCCGGTGAACGCACAAGCTGACTGACAATGACACGTTCCGCGCCATTGATCACAAAGGTTCCTGTGCTGGTCATCAACGGCAGATCGCCCATAAAAATCTCATGTTCGTTGATTTCATCCGTCTCTTTGTTGTGAAGTCTCACCTTCACTTTCAGAGGCGCCGCATAGGTAGCGTCGCGCTCTTTGCATTCCTCGATCGAGTACTTTACGTCATCTTCACACAAAGTAAAATCAACAAACTCCAGGCTTAAATGGCCGCTGTAATCGGCAATGGGAGAAATATCATCAAATACTTCTTTTAATCCCTCATCCAGAAACCACTGATAAGAATCCTTCTGGACTTCGATCAAATTCGGCATCTGAAGAACTTCTTTCTGCCTGGAATAGCTCATGCGTGAACTTTTTCCGCTTTTGATAGGACGAATTCTGTTTTTCTCCATATTGACGTTTCACTCCTCATTTATTTTTTTGTGGGCGGCGTCGATGCCCCAAAAACATTGCAAACACATTGAAAACAGCTCTGTCAAGCAGTTTTTTCGCAACAATATGGCATAGCTTTCCACAATAGTGCATTTTTTAATATAGCACAAAACTTTTTTGCTTGTCAACGTTTTTAAGAGAAATTTGAGAGAAATTCTCAGATGATAAAAATCATACTTTGACACTTGTCAACATTTTTTCAAGGAAATAGTCCACTCTCTCTCTTAGCCATCGCTTTCAGCTCCGGCGTAAAACCATTGACGCTGAATAGAATGAAATGTTCTCTGCGCTTCTGTCCGCCCCACTCCACCTGGGCCGCCTTCTCCTCCAATTTCTCCAGCACATTGACCCCAACCGGATCTTTCCAGTATTTGCATTCGCCAAAGTTTCCATCCTCCTCATCCAGGTCCACAAGATCTATCTTGGTATCTTAGTTCCAATCCATATAAGCCTTATGGATTTTGTGGGAGCTGTCATTCAGCCGGCCCAGCCGATTGTCCCGGTTACAGCCAGCGGCCAATTCCGCCTCCTTTACTTCCAGGATATTGCGGACCGTAATGATATCCTCCGTCTGGTTTCCATTCAGGAACAGTGACCAGAACAACGGGATGATAAAGAAATTGGTCTCGCTGCTGATATACGTGCCTTGTCCCGGATGAATGTCAATCATCCCGAGTACTGTTCCCGCGGTTCCGCCTCCAAATAATACCAATCCTTTTCTTTGCCATTTTTTCACTGATAAATTTTTTATTTGCTGATCTTGTTAATATTCCGGACCGCTTTCAACAATACATCGCAGCCCATCTCAATGTCCTCCGTCCGCGTCAGTTCATATCTGGAATGGCTGACGCCATTGACGCTGGGGACGAAGATCATCCCTGTGGGGAACACCGAGCTCATGATCAGAGAATCATGGAATGCGCCGCTTGGGAGTTCCATATAAGGATAATCCAGTTCTCTCACCGCCTTCTGGATATTCTCCTTCACCCAGGCCGTCATCGGTGAAGGCGCATGGTTCGTCTCCCCGGTAACGGTGATGTTGTAGCGGCTCACACCGGCAATGGATGTCACCACTCCGATAGGGATATGCTTCCGGTCCAATGTGGCCCCCTGCTCGATGTGCAGTTCGATGAAGCAGAGCACATCTCTTGGATCTCTCCTTGCCTTCCCGATCTCACTGCATTTGATGCCATAATTCTCCATGACCTGGCTTCTCGGGGCGCCATAGATGTCCGTCTCTGATTCATAGACGTCCGGGGCCTGTCCGCAGATCGCGCTGCTCCCCAGAAGACCTTTCCCGAACCGAAAGCCTTCTTCATCGGTAAATACGATCACTTCTATCGGATGTTCTGACTTTTCTCCGGCGGCGATATATGCCTCGCAGACTCCCAGCCCCGCCAGACAGCCAAGGACACCATCGTATTTGCCCCCGTCAGGGACCGTGTCCAGATGGGATCCCAGCTGGATGGCCGGAAGGGTTTCATTTTTCCCTTCCATCCGCAGGATCAGATTCCCGGCCTCGTCCATACGGGTCTGCATTCCCAGCTTTCTCCCGTAGCCTGCAAACAGCCTTCTCGCCCTTATATCTTCCTCTGAATAGGCCATCCGGCTGTGGGTCCCGTCCTCTTTCGCGCCGCACCCGTAGATTTCCTCGATCCGTGAGACAAGCTTTTCTACATCTACTTTCATCCTTGCTCTTTGCCCCCTTCACACTTTGTTATTTTTACAACATTTTCTTGGTGAGTTTTTCTGTCTGTTATCTTATCGAAATTTTCTATGAAATACATTGTTCATTCTCCACAATCTGAATTTTTTTGTTGTCCTGACCGGCCAATGACAGTGGCCGGCTCCGGTGATATATTATAAAGTGTTATGTTTTTGCATGTATTGAAAAGGACGCCGCCTCTGTTCCTCACAAAGACAGTGTCCTTTTTCTTTCTGACATTAAGTTTGCGCAGGCCTAGCGCTTCCCCATTCGCAGCAGCAAAGCGGAGTTGACGATCACCAGCACGGACCCGGCGTTGTGGACCAGCGCCCCTACCACTGGATTCAGGATCCCTGTGATGGCCAGGATGATCGCCGCGAAATTCAGCGCCATGGAGAAGGTCAGGTTGCATTTGATGGTGAACATCATCCGTTTCGACAGATACAGAAGATGGGGCACTTCCCGGATGTCGTCGTTGACAAGGGCAATGTCCGCCGCATCCACGGCGATATCGCTTCCGGCCCCTCCCATGGCGATGCCTACAAAAGCTTTCTTTAATGCCGGGGCATCGTTGATCCCATCTCCGATCATACATACCTGCCTGCCTTCTTTCTGACTGTCTGCGATCCATTCCAGTTTTGTCTCAGGCAGACATCCGGCGCGGACTTCTTCGATTCCGATCGAACCGGCGATGGTCCGGGCCGCGTTCTCGTGGTCTCCGGTCAGGAGTACCGGCGTCACCCCTGCCCTCTTCACTCCGGCGATGGTACGGGCCGCCTCCTCCCGGATGGTGTCTGACAGAGCGAGAAATCCGGCCAGCGTCCCGTCTATGGTCACAAAGATCAGGGTACAGCCCTCTTCCAAATATTTTCCCGCTCGCTCTTCCGCCTCCTGGCTGATCGCTGTTCCCGCCTCCCCTAACATCTCCCGGTTCCCGGCCATCACTATTTTCCCGGCCATCTCTTCTTTCCCTGCCAGACGCCCCTGCACGCCCCGGCCGGGGATCATCTGGAACTCTTCCAGCTCCGGGATCTCTGGACCGCCGCTGTTTTTGTAGCAGCGCACCACCGCCTTGCCCAGGGGATGCTCGGAACGGGTCTCCACCGCCGACGTATATCTGTACATTTCTTCCTGGGACGTGCTTCCATCCAAGCTCTCTACCGCCGCCACCTGCAGGGTGCCGTAGGTCAGGGTCCCTGTCTTGTCAAAAGCGATCTTAGAAATGCCTGCCAGCCGCTCCAGCGCATCTCCCTCCCGCACCAGGAATCCATGTTTGGTGGCATTGCCGATCGCCGCCATGATCGCCGTCGGAGTAGCCAGCACCAAGGCACAGGGGCAGAATACGACCAGAATCGTGACCGCCCGGATCGGCTCTCCTGTGATCAGTCCGGTCAGCACCGCCGCCGTCAGAGCGATCACCACGATCCAGGTGGCCCACCGGTCGGCGATCCCTACAATCTTGGCTTTCCCCGCGTCCGCTGACTGTACCAGCCGGATCATCCGCTGGATGGAACTGTCTTCTCCCACCTTCACAGCCTCCATGTCAAAGGAGCCAAACTGATTCACCGTTCCACTGGACACTTCATCCCCGACTCCTTTGTCCACCGGGAGGGATTCCCCGGTCATGACCGCCTGATCCACAGATGTCTGCCCGGACCGGATGACCCCGTCCACCGGGATCGTCTCTCCCGGAAGCACCCGTAAGAGATCTCCCACCTGTACCTCTTCCGCGGCAATGATTTCTTCCGCGGAACCGGAGATCCTCCGGGCCGTACGCGGGGTCAGATGGACCAGCTTCTCGATCCCGGCTCTTGCCCGAGCCACCGTCAGATCCTCCAGCAGCGCTCCCAGCTGCATGATAAATGCTACTTCCCCCGCGGCGAAATCTTCCCCGATGATCACCGAGGCGATCAGGGCGATCGAAACCAGAACGTCCGCCTTGATATCAAAGGCCGTCACCAGACCAATGACCGCCTCTAAAATAATGGGAATCCCGCACAGGATGATCGCGATCCAGGCCATATCAAAGGGCAAGGGAGATACTCCCAAGATACTGGCGGCCAGCGCGAATCCTGAGATTATGAGAAACGCGATATCCCTTTTAAAGCCTCCCCACTCTAAGATCTTTTCCAGTTTTTCCATATTTCCCTCCTGCTCCTTCACATGACAAATGCTTCTTGTTTTCCATTTTTCATAAACCTATACCCCTATAGGTATATTTTTATTATATCTATAGGGGTATAGGTTGTCAACATTCATTTGTCACAATATTAATGCGGCTGCCGCCGAAGCAGCAGCCGCGTTCCATGAATTATCAAAGCAGCAGAAAGCACTCTAACTCCTACCTGGTATCGTCGTCTTCATTTCCCAGATGCCTGGATGCGGTCCTTTGTTCTTCATTAAACCTCTTGGCCTGGGCTTTCTCGAGGGCCGTAGCCTTTTTCTTGAAGATGGCCGGCTCATTGACTACGATCTGTGGATATGGAATACTGATCTCATACTCGTCGAAGATCAGCTTCAATTCGCGCATCAGATCACGCTCTAACTGGACTCTGTCTTCCTCCGCGCATTCCGCGATCACGCGGATATCCACGCTGTTGGCGCCAAGCTCTATGACGCCTTTGTAGTAGGGGCCTCCCAGAATGGCAGGAAGCTCTCTCTTCATCCGTGGGAATTCTGCCTCCAGAATGGATTCCACACGTTCCAGGGACTCTCCGTACTCAATCCCGATATCACAGGAAGCGTAGGAGCCCCTCCTGGTCATGTTCACCACATCGGTCACATTGCTGTTGCGGATGATCTTGATATTATTGGATCCATCCTCCACCTTGGTTGTCCGCACTCCGATCTCGATCACGGTGCCCCGCCAGTCGCCGATCATGATGATATCTCCTACCCGAAACTCACCCTCAAAGATGATAAATAACCCAGACAGGATATCGGATACCAGCTCCTTGGCTCCGAAGCTGATGGCAATGGACAGGATTCCCGCAGAGGCCAGAAGGGTCTGGGTATCCACTCCAAACATGGCAAAGCAGTAATACAACAGCACAATGATGGAAACATACTTGATAAAACTGCTGATCATCCGGCACACCGTCTCGCCCCTGGCTCCAAACGCCTCTGCCAGGATCCGCAGGAGACTTCTAAGGAGCGCGGTCCCCGTCATGACTACACTGATGAGCATCACGCAGGCAGTAGCCGCAAATACATTTAGTCCTTCAGACCATTGTCCCTCTACTATATGAGTGAACACGGAATCTTCGCCAAAGAAAGTCCGCCTTCCCAGCACGCCCACGCAGATCGCCAGCGCCAGTACTGTGAACAGCCATCGGATCACCGTCAGGATCTGCTGTTCCGGCGTCTTCTCATCCCAGGCGATGGCAAGATTCATCCATCGGCTGGCCGCCGCTTCCGTGGTCTTCTTCCTTCCATCCGGAAGAGATACCTGGATCATCCTCTCTCCCTTCTTCTCTGCCTTGTCTTCCTTATCGTCTGTCCCTTTTCTCCGGTTCTTCTCCTCGTTTTCAGCCACCTTCGCTTTCAGCGGCGCCTGTCTGTCAAAGGCCAGGATCAGGAACAGTACTACCAGACAGATCAAACTCAGTCCCCCTGCCGCAAGAGTAAGCGGAATCCGCTCCGACATGATCTCTGAATCAGGAATCACCACGTAAATATAGTAGTCATCGGTTTCCAGGGATGAGGCCAGATATTTCTCCGAACGGATCGCCATATAATCATTGTAGCCATCGGTGAACTGGTCTTCTTCCATCCCATATTCTTTGGCGCTGCGGCCGATCAGTTTTTCCTCTGGATAATAAGCGAAGGTCTGATCTTCTTTATTTACCGCAAAGGCAAATCCATTGACACCTACCTTTATGCCATCCAGGATATTGTCGATCCTCATACTATCCTGGATTTCTTCCAGCCGTTCTGCCCGCAGGCCGATCTGCACAAAACCATCCGCGTTTCCTTCTTCATCATAGAGGGACACGCCAATATACTGGTATACATCTCCTGAGATATCATCTGGCTGGGCTTCCTGGATCAGATACTCTGTCCCCGTCAGCAGCCGGTTGAACTCGTAGGACTGATCTTCTGGATCATCGCTGATCTGGAACCCGGAATAAGCCGCGTTGGTAGCTACCGTCCGGCCCTGGCTGTCAAACTGATACACATACTGGACCTGAAGTACATCTGCCAGCTCCTGCAGCTTCTCCTTGTCCTGAAGCTCCGGCTTGTGTTCCAGAATGTACGCGGCGATCTGACATTTATTCAGATACCGCTCATTATACTGCTCCTGGAGAAGCTCTGCCTCCGCTCCATACTGGGTCAGCGTGCTCTCCACGCCCTCCACTCTCTGCCGGTTGCTGATCGACTGAGAAGAAAGCGCGAACAATGTCTGCATGTAATAAGAGATCAGCAAGATTGCCAGAAGCCCGATGACCGATAGGATCGCCGCTTTCTTGCCAACCTGACGGTTATATTTGATGCCGCTTGCGGCTTCCTTTTCTGTCCCCCGGTTCTTCTTTTCCTCTTCCCGCATAACAAAGATGCTGTATGTAACTACGATCGTCATGACCGCGAAGAAGATAAACAGGATGATCCCCACCGTGACATTTCTGGAAGCTTCGATCTCTGCTTCTGGGATCGCCGCGATATAGTAGGTATCTCCAATCTGGCTCACGCCACAGTACAGCTGTTCTCCGTCCAGCGTCATCCAGGCAAAATTCCCATCTTCCAGATCTCCCACTTCAATCCCCGCATCCAGTCCATCCGCGCCGGTCAGTTCCTCGCTGGGATGGTACCCGATCACGTAATTCTGCGCTGAGATCGTAAATACATATCCCTCCCTGCCGATGCCGATCTGATTCAGCACACTGGCCTGGGAAACGGTATCGTCCAGAAGGGTGTGCAGTTCTTCCGGGTCCTGCTCCACCACTGCCATTTTCTCATCATCGATCCGAGCGCCATAGTAGCGATAGCAGACGTCACCGATCTGAACCTCGAAGGCTTCTGAGGGCTGGCCGGTCTCAAACACCGTCCGAAGCTGGTTATATCTGGCATAGGTAAACTGGGCCGGCGTATCTTCCGCCTCTGCCAGCACAGTCCCCTGCCGATCCAGGACCAGTACATTATTTACCTGCAGCAGGGACTGATACTCTGCCATCTTGGCATTGGTCTCTTCGTAATCCACATCATTCTGGGCCATAAAAGCCACACTTCCGGCCTTGGACTGGTAGACCGCATCGTAGGATTGGGTGGTCTCCGTCCGCTCCTGCTGTGCGCTGTCCAGAACCTCAGACACCTGAGACAGTTCCTTCTCCATATCACTTCTGTGGCCGCTTTACGCCAGGCGGCTCTGCATGGTTGTCAGAAATACTCCCATCACCAGCAGGCTGATCACGACAAGCGCGGCAAGAATAAGCGCCTTTTTCCTTAGTTTCTCGGACATGTCCCTTCCTCCTTAATCCCACTTATCGATCAGTGTATCGATGGTCCCGTCACTTAACATTTCCTGGATCACCTCTTCCACCTGCCCGCTGAGTTCTGAACCTTTCTGCGTTGCCACTCCGTAATTCTGCTCCGCCAGTTGTATGTCCATGATCTCCCTGTCTTCATCCATATAGGTAGCCGTAATACAGCCGTCCATACAGGCGGCGTCCACAGTCCCCTCTTCCAGGGCTTCCGACAGCTCCTGGTAGGTGCCAAGCTTTCTCACGTGAAGCCCTTCATACTCTGTCGCCTCGTCTGTATTGGAGAGTACCTGATCTGTAATGATCCCCATCTCGTACATGCTCTCCGCAAGCTGGGGTCCGGCGTTGGACCCAGAGAGGATCCCGATCGTCTTGTTTCTTAAATCTTCCACATCCTGGAACAGGGTAGACTTTTGGATCATAAGTTTCGCCTCATCGGTGTAATAGGGCGTGGAGAAATCAAAGTTTTCTTCTCTCGACTCGGAAATAGAGTAGCACGCGATCAGACAGTCCACTTCCCCTTCCAGGAGCATATCCTTCCTCGTATCCGGGTCTACCGTCACAAACTCTACATTCTCATAGCCCAATCGCTCCGCCAGCTCATTAGCGATGTCTATCTCCAGGCCATAATATTTCCCTGTCTTTTCATTCAAGTAACCAAAATCCACAATATCGCTGCGGACGCCTACGGTAAGCGTCCCCGAGGAAGCGGCTCCCGAACTGCCGCAGCCGCCAAGAAGCAGCACCGCCAGGCACAGCATTGCTATTATAATTGAGTATATCTTCTTTTTCATCTTACACCTGTCCTTTAGACTGATCTAACTGCTGCCAAGTCTATCATTTATGGATCACATCCATAAATAAAGCACAAATATGCAACATTAACATTGTATATCTGCGCTTTATTAGTTTCAAGTTTATACATAGGTAATAATTTGTCGATTTCGGTAATCTTACTTCAATTCCTTAAACAGTCCTTTTACCGTTGGATAGATCTTGCGGAACTTCTGGTACCGCTCTTCATATTTGGCCACCAATTCTGGCTCCGGCTCTACCGTATCCACTACTTTCACCATCTTTGCCGCGATCGTCTCCACGTCCGGGTACTCACCGCAGCCCACAGCCGCCAGCATGGCTCCGCCCAGAGCCGGGCCTTCCTCGCTCTCGATCACATCCACCTTCATATCCATCACATTGGCGATGATCTTCTTCCACAGAGGGCTTTTGGCTCCGCCGCCGCAGATCTTGGTCCTTTCGATCTGCAGACCTAAGCTCCTTGCCACCTCCAGAGAATCTCTCAGACCAAAGGCCACCCCCTCCAGTACCGCCTGGGTCATGTCTTCCCGGGTGGTATCCATGGTCATGCCGATGAAAGTGGCTCTGGCGTCCGGGTCATTGTGAGGGGAGCGCTCTCCCATCAAGTAGGGCAGGTAGAACACCTGATTTTCACCCAGTTTGGTGATGCCAGCCTGCTCCGCCGCGAAATCGGTGGTCTTCAAGATGTCCTCGTTCCACCATTTATTACAGGAGGCGGCGCTTAACATACAGCCCATCAGATGATAATTTCCATCCGCGTGAGCAAAAGAATGGAGCGCGTTGTGCTCATCCACGCCGAATTTCTTGCTGGAGATAAAGATCGTCCCGGAGGTTCCAAGAGAGATGTTGCACATCCCGTCTCCCACGGTTCCTGTCCCCACAGCGGCCGCGGCGTTGTCGCCGGCTCCGGCGATCACCTTGACCGTCTCCGGAAGCCTCAGCTCTTTCGCGATAGATGGCCTCAGTGTTCCTACCACCTCATAGCTTTCATAGAGTTTCGGAAGCTGCTCTTCTGTGATGCCGCAAATGTTCATCATTTCTTTGGACCAGCGGCGGTTCTTCACATCCATCAGGAGCATTCCGGAAGCATCCGATACATCACTGCAAAAAGAACCGGAAAGTTTGTACGCAAGATAATCTTTCGGCAGCATGATCTTGGAGATTTTCGCGAAATTCTCCGGCTCATGTTTCTTCATCCACAGGATCTTAGGGGCTGTAAATCCCGCAAACGCAATATTTGCTGTATATTGAGAGAGCTATTCTTTTCCGATCACCTGATTCAGATAATCTGTTTCCTCTCCGGTTCTTCCATCATTCCACAGGATCGCCGGGCGGATCACATGGTCTTCTTTGTCCAGCGCTACCAGGCCGTGCATCTGGCCTCCAAAGCTGATCCCAGCCACCTGGTCCTTGTCACACTCTTCTGTCAGTTCCTTGATGCCTTCTATGGATTTCTCAAACCAATCTTCCGGTTTCTGCTCTGACCAGCCCGGATGAGGGAAATATAAGGGGTACTCTTTGGACACGATCTTCTGGATCTTGCCTTTACTGTCCATCAGAAGTAATTTTACCGCCGACGTCCCAAGGTCAACACCAATATATAACATCTTTCTTCCTCCTTTACGCAAACGGATTTTCCGTCGGATACCGAACGCCCGCCGGATGATTGTAGCCGATCTCCTCTACCGGCACACCGATATATTTAAACAATTCATACAGCGCTTTCCCAAAATGTCCGAAGGCCACTGCTCCATGGTGCGGATAGCCGCCCTCGATCAGCACGTGGCGGTAGAATCTTCCCATCTCCGGGATGGCGAATACACCGACACCGCCAAAGGATCTGGTCTTCACCGGCAGTACCTCGCCCTGGGCAATGTACGCTCTCAGCTTGTTGTCCGCCGTGCTCTGGAGACGATAGAAGGTGATCTCTCCCGGAACGATATCCCCTTCCAGGGTTCCCTGGGTCACTTCTTCCGGCAGGGTCCTGGCCATGATCATCTGGTTCTTCATCTCGCAGAAGGAAAGCTTGCTGGAAGCGGTATTTCCACAGTGGAAGCCCATAAATGTATCCTGGATCGTGTAGTCATATTTTCCTTTGATGTCTGCCTCATACATGTCTTTCGGCACTGTGTTGTTGATATCCAGTAAGGTCACTGTATCCTCACTTACCACGGTTCCGATAAACTCGCTGAGGGCTCCGTAGATATCCACCTCACAGGAAACCGGGATCCCCTGGTCCGTCAGACGGCTGTTCACATAGCAGGGAACAAAACCAAACTGGGTCTGAAAGGCAGGCCAGCATTTTCCGGCGATCGCCACGTATTTCCGGTAGCCCTTGTGATCCTCCACCCAGTCTTTCAGAGTCAGCTCATACTGGGCCAGTTTCACCAAAATCTCCGGCTTCTTATTCCCTGTTCCCAGCTCTTCCTCCATCTCTTTTACGATGGCCGGGATCCGCTCGTCCCCATCGTGCTTGTGGAACGCCTCAAACAGGTCCAGTTCCGAGTTTTCCTCAATCTCCACACCTAAGTTATAAAGCTGTTTGATAGGCGCGTTGCAGGCAAGGAAGTTCAGCGGTCGGGGACCAAAGCTGATGATCTTAAGCTGACTGAGGCCGATGACCGCCCTTGCGATCGGCACAAACTCGTGGATCATGTCCGCGCAGTCCCCCGCGTCCCCCACCGGATATTCGGGGATATAAGCCTGGACGTTGCGCAGTTTCAGGTTATAGCTTGCGTTCAGCATACCACAGTAGGCATCCCCTCTGCCCTGCACCAGATTATCCCCTGTCTCTTCTGCCGCCGCCACGAACATCTTCGGTCCTTCAAAATGTTTGGCCAGCAAAGTCTCTGAAATCTCCGGTCCGAAATTCCCAAGATAGACCACCAGCGCGTTGCAGCCGGCTTTCTTCACGTCCTCCAGCGCCTGCACCATATGGATCTCACTCTCCACGATGCACACCGGACATTCATAGATGTCTTCTGAACCGTATTTTCTTATGTATGCATCCATCAGGTTCTTTCTCCGGTTCACCGACAGACTCTCCGGGAAACAGTCACGGCTGACTGCCACTACTCCGATTTTTACTTCTGGCATATTGTTCATTGCCACAATCCCTCCTTTGAATGATATGTATTTGAATGATAGTTTCAGATCGCGATATTTTCGCCTACAAGTCCGCAGAAAGCGCCTTCGATCCCTGCTTCTTCATGGGCGATCAGCCATTTATTCTTGGCTGCGAGCAGTTTTCCTTCCCCTTTCTGGCATTCCTCTCCGGTAAGGTCCGTGTTCGTCCCTCTCGGAAGGATCACCGTACAGCGGAATCCCTTCCCTTTCGCCATGCACGGCGCATAGTGCAGCGTGGTGGCGTACATCTCCACCACCGTGCCCGCCGGCACCAGGAATGCCTTTACCTTGCTGGTATCATAGTGGTAATCCGCGGTGATATCCTGCTGTTTTCCCACCAGAAGGACCATATCCGTGGCAGCCACATTAATCTCCGACGACCGATGATACTCCAGCGCGTTTAACTTGTAATTGTGTCCGTTGCAGAAGCCGATCTCAATCGGCAGTCCTCCAAAGGCCCGTCTCCGGAATTGATCCGCCACCGCAAGATCCTCCAGCTCCTCCACAGAAGCCACATACATAACCTCTCCTTCCGGAAGCGGCGTATGGCTCATCGACTTTAAGAGCGCATCCACAGGGTAATCCTTTAGCACACGTCCATATGGAGCAAAATCTGCATCCGTCACATTTTGAATCTTCACTTTCATCCTTCCTCCTCCCTGATTACCCTTATTATAGCAATTCCGCAGAATTCTTACGACCAAATATTTAGCCGTTTTATGGCGTTTTTTTGCCTTTCTTTCATTTGGGGACAGGGCAAAAGTCAATTGGGGACGTAGCCCTTTTGCAAAAGGCTACGTCCCCAATTTGGCTTTTCGAAACTTACTCGGCAGTTCTTTATACTTCTTCTGGAACACCTTAGAAAACGCTTTGCTGTTTGGAAATCCGTTCTGGCTGGCGATCGTGCTGATGGACAGTTCCGTGTTCATCAGATCTTTATATGCGTGTTCCAGCCGGAGATTGTCCAGATAACTCTTATAATTCATCTTTGCGTATTTCTGGAACATCCTGGACAGGTAGGTGGGCGAATACCCAAAGGTCTGAGCCAGGGATTCCAGAGAGAGGTCCTTATTATAATTCTTCTTCATATAGTCGGTGATGGACGACAGCCTCATCAGCTTTTTATTGCTTTTGATCATCTCCGCGTCCACATCCGTCTTCCGGTATTTGGCGACCAGAAGATAGATCAGCGTGAAAAACAGGCTTTGGACCTGCAGTTCATAGCCAAACTCTTTCTTGGCATAGATTTCATACATGGATTTGATTACTTTCATGACTTCTTCGTCCTGCAGACGGCTGCTGTGTGAGAAATAGATGAATTTTTCATCCGTATAATATTTCTCAAATGTGGACAACGGAATCTGCAGTACGACCGTCAGATTTTTCTTTGGAGAATTGATCGAATGGATCTCATTAGAATTCACCAGCATAAACTCTCCGGGCTGCAGCGGATATCTGACTTCATTTACATAGAATTCCAGTTCTCCTTCAAAAAGAGCGAAAATCTCAATTGAGCGGTGCCAGTGTTTTTCACGCATGTAATTACCGTCTCTGCCTTCAAAAATAAACATTTTAAAGGGGATATCGTCATTTGGCATAACGATCTCGTGTGAATATTCCATCCGCGCTCTCCTTTCTACTACTATTCAATGTTTTCATCATCCAACTTGTGGAAATCCTTATTCTGTCCAAATACATGGACCAGAGGAATGACTTTGATAAAGCAGTCGAAGGTCCCCTCTTTGATAAATTCACGGAGCTGGACATACTCTTTGGAATTGCACACACAGCTCATCTGTATCTTTGGCTCCCGGGAATAGCCTCCCATAGCATCGTGATAGATGGTCACACTCTTGCGGATCTTATTGATGATAAAATCCTCGATGCTCCCCATATCCTTCCCAATAATATGAACATCGTAAAGTTTTGGGCCCAGATTGAAGATCACATAATTCATACAGTTTACGTAGATCAGCTGTCCCACAAAGGCGTACGCCAAGATGTTCAGGTCAAACACCGTCGCCATGAACAGGATGACCAGCGCTTCTTCGAAATACATGATCTTCTTCAGTTCCATAGATTTCCACACACATTTCTTCAGGATCTT
>DXGF01000063.1 GCA_019114065.1 Candidatus Dorea gallistercoris | reverse complement strand
CCCCAGCACTCTACGGAATGATAACCTACCTGATCCATCTTATCTACAATAGGAAGCATCTGCTCCGTCGTCATCCGTGTGGCGATCAGAGACTGATGGGCATCCCGCAGGATTGTTTCCGTGATCTTAATTGGTTTCTTCTCTATCTCTGCCATTCTTTTCTTCCTCCATTATCTTCAAATCACTCTTACATCACGCCAAAGATCGCCATGAAGGTTCCTGCCACCACCGCGGTCCCGATCACGCCCGCCACATTCGGCCCCATGGCGTGCATCAGCAGGAAGTTGGTGGGATCTGCCTCCGCGCCTACCTTCTGGGATACCCTGGCCGCCATAGGCACAGCCGAAACACCGGCCGATCCGATCAGCGGATTTACCTTGCCGCCGGTAGCGATACACATCAGCTTCCCGAGGAGCACGCCGCCTGCCGTGCCGAAGGCAAACGCGATCAGCCCCAGGATCACGATCTTGACCGTATCCAGGTTCAGAAACGCTTCCGCGCTGGTGGTTGCCCCTACCGATGTGCCCAGCAGGATGACCACAATATACATCAGGGCGTTGGAAGCGGTATCCACAAGCTGTCTTACGACCCCGGACTCCCGGAACAGGTTACCCAGCATCAACATTCCCACAAGGGGAGCGGTGGTCGGAAGGATCACGCACACAACGATCGTCACGATGATCGGGAACAGGATCCTCTCCAGCCTGGATACGGGACGGAGCTGCTCCATCTTGATCTTCCGTTCCTTCTCCGTGGTCAGAAGTTTCATGATCGGCGGCTGGATGATCGGCACCAGCGACATATATGAGTACGCCGCCACCGCGATCGGTCCAAGGATTGCCGTCTGCTCCAGTTTCCCTGCCAGGAAGATGGATGTTGGTCCATCCGCCCCTCCGATGATGGAGATGGCCGCCGCCGCTTTATCTGAGAATCCCATGGCCATGGCTCCCAGATAGGCTGCGAAGATCCCCAGCTGGGCTGCCGCCCCCAGAAGGAAACTCTTTGGATTGGCGATCAGCGGGCCAAAGTCCGTCATCGCGCCGACTCCCAGGAAGATCAGAGACGGCAGGATCGACCATTCATCCAGCAGATAAAAATAATACAGCAAGCCGCCGGTGCCGTTATCCGCATCTTCGATATGCAGCATGATATCCGGGTAAATATTGACCAGCAGCATACCAAAAGCGATCGGCACCAGGAGCAATGGCTCAAATCCATGCCGGATCGCCAGATAGAGGAAAAGGCACGCAACCGCGATCATCACCAGGTTGCCCCAGGTAAGACTGAAGAAGGCGGTCTGCTGCACAAGATTTCCTAATGTCGTTGTAATATATTCCATTTCTAGACCTCCAGTCGTGTTCATTTCAAAGGCAAAAGCCTCTGACGGGTTTCACATTAGTTCAGAGTGGCCAGTACCGCGCCCGCCTCAATCGCGTCGCCTACAGCCACCTCAATGCTGGCCACCGTTCCGTTCTCCGGAGCCACGACTGGGATCTCCATCTTCATCGCCTCAATGATCACGACCGCATCGCCTCGCTGCACCTTCGTTCCCACGCCTGCTTCAATCTTGAATACTTTTCCGGCCGCTCCCGCTTTCACTTCGATCCCCCCAGCGGCGGATTTTGCCGCGGGCTTTGGCGCCGGGGTCGCTGCTTTCGGAGCCGGGGCCGCCGCTCTTGGAGTCGGGGCTGTGGACGCTCCCGCGCCTTTTTCCTCTACGGTTACATCATATACATTTCCATTGACTGTAATGGTATAATTTTTCATATTCAGATCCTCCTCGATTCTCTAAGATTTCCATTTATTTGACGGGCGGCGGCGGATGCTGCGCACCACGAATCCATCCGCGGAAGTGCCTTCCGCGGCGGCGATAGCCGCTGAGATCACCGCGATCAACTCGGTGTCATCACTCAGATCTCTCTCCTCTGACACTGCCTGTCCGACTTCTTCTCTTTCCGCTTTCACTGCCGCTGGCTCTGTTTTCTTCCCTCTTAGCTTCTGCTCGATCAACGGGATGAATTTCAAGAGCCAGATGATGATGGAAATGAAGATCAGTACCACAAATACCGTCCCCATCCCCAGAACCGTATTCAGTCCTGATTTACTCAGGATCTCTCCGGTGGAATAGATCCCACTCACTGTCATGCTGTCCAGATACAGATTCTCATCATAGATAAATTCCAGTGTGGCATCCCTCTCCTCAAACTCAGCCGGAACAGTCACGGTAATTTCGTTATTTGTCGCCTCATAAGTAAAATCTCCATGTCCGATATAGGCGCCGCACTCATCCAGTCCGGCCTGCCAGCTGTCCAGGGCTCCCAGGAAACTCTCCGGGGTAAAGGGAAGTCCCGCGGTGTATAATTCCTGCTCCACAGCAAAGTCTGTCCTGCGGTTCCACTCCTGGATCGTCGCTTCATCAGCCGATTTGCAGTATTCGATCAGGAACTCGGTGGCCTGCTGGATCGTCTCTTCATCATATTCCAGGGTCGTATTTCTGGAGGTGCATCCAGCCAGCGCCATAAGCGCCGCAAGAACAAAGATTAATACGCTGATTCTCTTTTTCACTTCTGCCTCACCTCTCTAAACCGTTCCGTGTTTCTTCATGGGGAGCTCCTCCCGCTTCGTAAACAGCATCTCAAACGCTCCGATCACATATTTCCTGGTATCCTCCGGCTGGATGATGGTGTCCACATATCCGCGTCTTGCCGCGGAAAGCGGGCTCGCCTGGAGTTCTCCGTACTGGGCCGCCATCTCTTTTTGGGTGCCGGCATCCGCATCCGGATACATGATCTTGGCCGCCAGGCCGGGATCCATCATCCCAATCTGGGCAGAGGGCCATGCATAGACCATATCCGCCCCCACAGATTTGCTGTTCATGACCACATAGGCGTTGCCGTAAGCCTTCCCGGTGATCACATTGACCTTCGGTACCGTGGCCGCCGCGAAAGCCGCCGCCAGACGAGCCGCCGCTCTGGCCAGATGCTTTTCCTCATATTCCGCCGCCTTGAATCCATCCACATTGGTGAGAGTCAGGACCGGTATATTGAAGGCATCGCAGAAATTCACGAAATCCGCCGCCTTCTGGGCTCCGACCGCGGACAAGGCTCCGTCGAAGTCTTTCACCGCGCTCCCGGTCTCATCGAAGATCTTATTCCGATTTGCCACTGCTCCCACGGTCATCCCGTTCAGACGGATGAATCCGGTGACCATATCTCTGGCAAAATCCCGTTTCGTCTCGAAGAACACTCCATTGTCGGAAATCTGCGCGAGCGCCACCGCGCCATCCTCCGCCGCGCCTTCCATATTTTCACAGGGACGGTTCAAATCATCTGTGCATTCTTCATAGGATACATCTTCTTCATTGTTACACGGCAGCATGCAGACCAAAGTCCGGATGTTTTCCAGGATCTCTTCCTGTGTGCCGACACCATCCACCAATCCCGTGTTCTCACTTTGGTACCTGGCGGAAGCAGTGTCACATTTTTCTGCCGTATTTCCTGGAATCGCATTGGGAGAGCTGACAAAGATCTTACCCTTGTCCTGCTCCACAAACGTGAAATCCGTCAAGGCTGGGATCAGGGACAGGCCGCCTCCGCAGTGACCGAACACCGCCGTGATCTGGGGGATCACTCCAGAGGCCATAGTCTGTCTGCGGTACAGCCCTCCAAAGGCTTCCAGCGCATCTGTGGCCTCCTGGAGCCTTAATCCAGCGCAGTCCACAAGGCCGATGACCGGAGCACCCATCTTCATCGCCATGTCATAGAGACTGACGATCTTCCTGGCGTGCATCTCGCCCACAGCGCCGTTCAGCACAGAGGCATCCTGGCTGTAGACATAGACCAGATTCCCGTCGATCACTCCATAGCCCGTGATCACTCCGTCGGCCGGAGTCTTCTGTTCCCGCAGGTTGAAATCTGTGTTTCTGGCTGTTACCGCCCCACCGATCTCAACGAAGCTGCCCGCGTCAAGCAATTCCATGATCCGATTGCCAGCCGCATGTTGAGTTGCCGTGTTGCTCATAGTAAACCCTCCATTTTCTCATATATTTTAGTTGGTTTTTACTGAAAACATTTGAGAAATTTAAAAAAATTTCTGCCGATTATATTATACTCTCATTCTTTTCATTTCGCAAGACCGCCGTCAAATAAAGTACCGGAGGAGATTCCGAGCTGTAAATGGGAATCCGCCTTCCGGCTGCCCCATCATCCCCTCAAAGTAAGAAACGATAGAATCCGGGAAGTCTACATCCCTGGCTTTTTCATAGATACTCTCCGGCGTAAGCTCATTCTGTACCATAAAGATCGCCATATCGCCTACTGCTTTGGAGGACGGCGTCACTTTGACGATGTCGCCCAGCATTTCATTGACAGTTCTGTACATTTCCTTGACTTCTGTAAACTTGTGTCCAAGTCCAAAGCTTTCCGCCTGTGACTTCATATTTAAGCACTGGCAACAATATCCACTCCTGCATTGGCCGCCATCGGCTTGATAAGCCCCGACGTATCTTTAATCCCCAGTTCCTTGCAGGCTCTGAAAATCCTTATAGCGATCTCTCCTCTGTTCTCTACCGATACTCTTTTGAATTTTCTGATTCTTTCCACACTTCCCCTCCTTTTTTTCGATATATTGCCATCTATTCTATCATTTCAATAATTGATTTTATTCTTACTATTTCTTCTGTGAAAGTCTGGAAGATATTCCTGAAAGATGAGAACGGGCCAATGCACGCCTTGACATTGGCCCACAACAGATTATTTTTGATTTCTGAACTGCATCGGTGTCATATTGTATGCTTTTTTGAAAAGTCTGTTGAAATGTTCTACATTCTGATATCCCACAGTCAGTGCGATATTTTCTACCGTCATGTTGCTGCTCTTCAAGAGCGCTCTCGCCTTCTTCATGCGAATCTTTTTCACGAATTCTCCGAAGGTCATACCGGATTTCTCTTTAATATATTTGGAAAGATATGGCTTGGAAAGATAGAATTTCTTCGCCAGATCGTCCAGTGTGATATCGATGTAATTGGCCTGGATGTAATTCATGATCTCGATCATTCTGGGATCTTTACACCCGTCTGCTCTGCCGATCTCTTCAATCTTATTGACCGCCACCGTCAACGCCTCGATGGAAGCCTTGATGATATCCGCGTCGATGCCCACGCCCCAGAAGGTCTTCCCCTTGCAGATGATCCCCACATAGGCTACGGCCTTAGAGGAAGAGCCCTTGCTCTGGGAATGTTCCTCGTAGAAGGTCAGCTCGTAGCTGATGTTGAAATACTGCTTGATGGCGTTGCTGACCGCATCCAGACGACCATTTCCCATGGCGGTGATGGTGTGGGTCTCGCCGCCGTGATTGATGGAAGCCTCGGCGGTAATCCCGTCTGTCTGCTTGAAATGGCATTCGTCAATGTGGAACACCGGTTTTGTATTGATGTAATTGTCGGAGAAAATCTGGTATACCCAGTCCGGCGTCAGTTCCTTGTGAGCCTTGTCGGACACATCTTTCACCAGATATCCCACTTCTTCTCTCATCTGCTGCGGCAGGTTGATGCCGTAACTCTGCTTCAGGATGTAGCTGACGCCGCCCTTGCCTGACTGGCTGTTGATGCGGATCACATCGGAATCGTACTTCCGGCCTACATCCTGGGGATCGATGGGCAGGTAAGGCACCGTCCAGGTGCCGCAGTTGTGCTCCTCTCTCCAGTTCATGCCCTTGGCAATGGCATCCTGGTGAGAACCGGAGAACGCGGTAAATACCAGATCCCCGGCGTAAGGTTCCCGGGCATCCACATGCATCCGGGTCAGACGCTCATAGGTCTCACGGATCTTCTGCATATCGGAGAAGTCCAGGCCCGGGTCCACCCCGTGGGAGTACATGTTCATGGCCATGGTCACCGCGTCTACATTCCCAGTCCGCTCCCCGTTGCCAAACAGGGTCCCCTCGATCCTCTGAGCCCCCGCCAGAACTCCAAGTTCTGCCGTGGCCACGCCGCAGCCCCGGTCATTATGAGGATGGAGACAGAGGATCACATTGTCCCGGTATTTCAAATGCTTATCCACATACTCCAGCTGGCAGGCGAATACATGGGGCATCGCGTTCTCCACCGTGGTGGGGATATTGATGATGGCCTTATTGTCCGCCGTTGGCTTCCACACATCCAGCACCGCGTTGCACACTTCCACCGCGTAATCCACCTCTGTCCCTGAGAAACTCTCCGGGCTGTACTGGAAGGTAAAGTTGCCGTCCGTCTCGGAAGCCAGCTTCAGCAGAAGCTGTGCGCCGTCCACCGCGATCTGCTTGATCTCTTCCTTACTCTTCTTAAACACCTGCTCTCTCTGGGCCACAGAAGTGGAATTGTAGAGATGGACCACCGCGTGGGGCGCGCCCTTTACCGCCTCGAAGGTTTTCTTTATGATGTGCTCCCTGGCCTGGGTGAGCACCTGCACCGTCACATCATCCGGAATCATATCCTGCTCGATCAGGGTCCGCATGAACTTATATTCCGTCTCAGAAGCTGCCGGGAATCCCACCTCAATCTCTTTGAACCCAATGTCCACCAGCATCTGGAAGTACTCCAGCTTTTCCTCCAGGCTCATCGGCTCGATCAGCGCCTGGTTCCCGTCCCTTAAGTCAACGCTGCACCAGATCGGCGGTTTATCGATATATTCCTTCTTCACCCAGTCATAGGTGATCTCCGGCGGCATAAAGTAGCCTCTTTCATATTTGCTGCAATTTTTCATGACTAAAACACTCCTATTTTCATCAATTTTATTGTCTTTTTTTAATTCCTCCTTATCCTATCACAGGAGTACAAAAAAGGAAAGTGACGTTTTTAATCACTTTCCTTGATTATATTTAATCTATCTTGTCTCCAGTGAACGTTTCTTTGTGATGGTCACTTTCTCATCATAGCAGCTGAACAATTCATCCATTTTCTCTGAATCCGGTTTTGGCGTCAGCACACTCACCACCGGGACCACCACAAGGCCAGCCAGCATGGCGATGGCTCCCGCGTTGATCGGTGAGGCAATGTAATTCAAGAACATGTTGGACACGGTGATACCCACCCCCGCGATAAAACTGGCCCAGACGGCGGCTTTGGTCACCCGCTTCCAGTACAGGCCGTACAGGAACGGCGCCAGGAACGCGCCTGCCAGAGCGCCCCAGGAGATGCCCATAAGCTGGGCGATGAAGGTAGGCGGGTTCAAGGCCAGCGCCACCGAAACCACGATGAAGAACACGATCAATACCTGCATGGTCCGCACCAGCTTCTTATCATCCGCGTTCTTTAAGAGATTCCCTTTCAGGAAATCCAAAGTCAATGTGGAGCTGGAGGTCAGCACCAGGGAGGCCAGCGTGGACATGGACGCGGACAGAACCAGCACCACCACGATCCCGATCAACACATCTGAGAGGGAGGACAGCATATAGGGAATGATGCTGTCAAACACCACGCTGCCCGTCTCGTCATAGATAGCCGGGCTGTCGAACAGCCTTCCAAAGCCTCCAAGGAAATAGCAGCCGCCGGAGATGATCACCGCAAATATGGTGGAGATCACCGTCCCGGTGTTGATAGATTTCTCATCCTTGATGGCATAGAATTTGCCGATCATCTGAGGCAGGCCCCAGGTCCCAAGAGAGGTCAGGATCACCACTCCCAGCAGGTTCAGAGGATCTGGCCCGAAGAAGGAGGTAAAGGCTCCCGGCTGGCCCAGTGTGATCTCCACGTCGCTTGGGATTGCCGCCATCTTCCTGACCGCTTCTATGAATCCTCCCTGACCGGATAAGACCGCCCACACCACTGCCACGATCCCTCCCAGCATGATGATCCCCTGGATAAAGTCATTGATCGCTGTGGCCATGTATCCTCCCAGGATCACATAGATTCCGGTAAATGCCGCCATGGCGACCACGCACCAGGCGTAAGGTACGTGGAAGGCCATCTCAAACAGACGGGAAAGCCCGTTATAGATAGAAGCCGTATAAGGCACCAGAAAGATGAACACGATGGCGGAAGCAGCGATCGTCAGGGACTTGCTCCCGTAACGGCTGCCAAAGAAATCCGGCATGGTCTTCGACTTCAGATGCTGGGTCATGACCTTAGTCCGGCGCCCCAGCACCACCCAGGCCAGCAGACTTCCAATGATTGCGTTCCCCAGGCCGATCCAGGTGGAGGCCAGCCCGTATTTCCATCCAAACTGCCCGGCGTATCCCACGAACACCACCGCGGAAAAGTAGGAAGTCCCGTAGGCGAACGCCGTCAGCCAGGGGCCCACCGAGCGGCCTCCCAGTACGAACCCATCCACACTTCGCGCGTGTCTTCTGGCGTAGATCCCGACGATCACCATGATGGCGAAAAACAAGATCAGCATAGTAAGTTTGATACCCATAATATTCTCCTCATTCCTTAACTTATTCGTTGCGTTAAACCGTTGCGCTTTAACGTATTGAAGTTTTATAGCAAAAAATAAAATACCATATTTCCGGGCTTTTGTCAATCTGGGCCGTGGTATTTTTAAAAATACCACGGCCCAGATTGAAAATACCCTGTCACTTTTTCATCTTTTCTACCCGTTCCCGGATCGTCTTATCGAAGTTTTCTACTTTTCTCTGATAAGGCTCTTCCATGTATTTGGACTGCAGCATGAAATCTGCCGTCGCCAGGTTATTGGCGATGGGGATGTCATAGACCACTGCGATCCGCAGAAGCGCCTTCACGTCCGGGTCGTGGGGCTGGGCCTCCAGCGGGTCCCACAGGAAGATCATGAAATCAATCTGGCCTTCCACGATCTTGGCGCCGATCTGCTGGTCTCCTCCCAGGGGGCCGCTGCTGTACCCCTTCACCGGAAGTCCAGTCTTCTCCGCGATCAGGCGGGAGGTGGTCCCGGTCCCGCACAGGAAATGGCCTTTCAAGATATCCTTGTTCCTGTCGCACCACTCCACCAGCTCCTGTTTCTTCCCGTCATGGGCCACCAGAGCGATATGCTTTGTCTTTCCGATCTCAAATGTCACGTAATTATCTTCCAGCATCTGTCTCCTCCTTCTACTGTTTCTCCACCACTTCTCCCTGTTTCTTATAAATGCTTTCCGCCGGCACATAGCCTCTGACGCTGGAGAGGGGATAGATATTGGTGTGTTTTCCTACCACACTTCCTGGGTTCAGGACGGTGCCGCAGCCAACCTCCACTTCGTCACCCAGCATGGCCCCGAATTTTTTCATCCCGGTCTCGATATTCTCTTTTGACGTTTTGACTACCACCAGCTTCTTATCGGATTTCACGTTGGAGGTGATAGAACCAGCTCCCATGTGGGCTTTATATCCAAGGATGGAGTCGCCCACGTAATTGTAGTGAGGCACCTGTACCTTGTTGAACAAGATCACATTCTTCAGCTCTGTGGAGTTCCCCACCACAGCCCCTTCTCCCACGATGGCGTTTCCACGGATAAAAGCGCAGTGGCGGACTTCCGCCTCCTTCCCGATGATGGCCGGCCCGTGGATATAGGCGGAATCAAAGACTTTGGCGGATTTGGCGATCCACACATCTTCCCCCACCTTGTCGTACTCGTCTTCTGGAAGGGTCTCTCCCAGTTCTTTGATAAAGCTGCTGATCTTCGGAAGCACTTCCCAGGGATAGGTCACTCCCTGGAAAATGTCCCTGGCAATGGTCTCTTCCAATGTGTACAACTGTGCAACTGTTAATTCTTTCATACTTACATCTCTCCTAACTTTTCTATTTTTATGCCCGCCAGCTTAACGCGGGGGATTTGACTTCTGCTTTGAAGTCCGGCTCTTCTTCTGGCTTCCTCCGCCTTTCTTCTTGTAAAACGGCGCCGCCTTATCATAGCAGGCCCGAAGCTGCCCCTGGTTGTTGAGCGCTTTGACGCCGGATGTCCGGCTCTCGATAAACCGGTCCAGCTTCTCCATATATTCTTCCGACGTGATCTCCCCGTCAGCCACATAGGTCAATCCCTTCTCCCAGCTGGCGGTCAGTTCCGGGTTCAGCAGGGAACGGATGGAATGGTCCACCACGTCGTAGATCATCTCTCCCATCATGGTGGGGGTCACGATCTGGGTCTTCTTGTTCAGGGCCAGATACTGATTGTGGAACAGCTTCTTCAAGATCTCTCCCCTGGTGGCGCTGGTGCCGATGCCGCTTCCCTTGATCTGGGAACGGAGTTCTTCGTCCTCGATCAGCTGGCCCGCGTTTTCCATGGCCAGGATCAGAGAACCGGAGTTATAGCGCTTGGGCGGGGAGGTCTTCCCCTCTTTCACGTCCAGGGACTGGATGGGAAGGGTCATTCCCTTCCTCAGCTCTTTGAGCTTCTCAAAAAAGGCGCGGTCCGCCTCCCGTTCCCCGTCCTTTTCTTCCGCTTCCTCCCCTCCATTCTTCTTCCCAGGGACGCCGGCCACCTTAAGATATCCTTCTTCCGCCAGCACCTTGAAATTCGAGAAAAACTTCTCGCCTTTTCTCTGGGTTATGATGGCCGCCTTCTGATAGACCGCCGACGGATAGAAGATACACAGGAACCGCCGCACGATCAGGTCGTAGACCTTCTGGGAGATCTCCGGCAGTTTCTCAAGGCCAGTCAGACCCTGTCCGGTGGGGATCACTGCGTAGTGGTCTGTGATCTGGCTGTCGTTGACGTACCGGGTCTTTCCCAGCTTTTTGTGACTCCCCAGGGAAGCGATCTCTTTTAGAAATGGAACCGCCGGCGGATACTGCATCAGTCCATTGAGATTCTTATGGATCTCTTTGGCCACCGCCTGGGAGAGCACTCTGGCATCCGTCCTTGGGTAGGTGGTCAGCTTCTTCTCATACAATTCCTGCACGATCCGCAGCGTCTCGTCCGGGCTGATCTTGAACCGCTTGGAGCACTCGTTCTGCAGCTCCGCCAGGTTAAATAACAGGGGCGGATTCTTCTTTTCCTTCTTCTTCTCTATGGAAAGGATCTGACACTCCAGAGGCTCCGGGTCTTTCAGCCAGTGGATCAGTTCTCTTGCCTTCTCTTCTTTTAAGAATCCATTTTCCTTATAGAGGTCTTTTGCCCCGAACCACCGGGACCCTTCTACCGCTCTCCACTCTCCCTCGAAGATGTTTCCCGTCTCCCCGATGGAAGCCGTCACCCGGTAGAAAGGCGTTTCCACGAATTCCCGGATCTCCCGCTCCCGGCGCACCACCATCCCCTGGACACAGGTCATGACCCGGCCCACCGAGATCACAGTGTATCTGGTATGGAGATAATTGGAAATGCTGTTCCCGTATTTCAGGGTAAGGAGGCGGGAGAAATTGATCCCCATCAGATAATCCTCTTTGGCCCGCAGGTAGGCGGAGGCGGACAGGTTATCGTACTCTTTTAAGTCCTTTGCCTCCCGGATCCCTCTTAAGATCTCTTCTTCTGTCTGGGAGTCGATCCAGACCCGCCTTCTCTCTTTCCCACAGACGCCTGCCTGCTGTTCCACCAGCCGGTAGATATATTCTCCTTCCCTCCCCGAGTCGGTACACACGTAGATGATATCCACATCTTCCCGATTCAGCAGAGAAGCCACGATCTGATACTGCTTCTTCACCGCCGGGATCACCTCATACCGGAATTCTTCCGGGATAAAAGGCAGAGCCTCCAGGCTCCAGCGCTTCAGGGAAGGATCGTAGGCTTCCGGATAACTCATGGTCACCAGGTGTCCCACGCACCAGGTGACCACTGCATCTTCCCCTTCCAGGTACCCATCCTGCCTTCTGGTCTTTAATTTCAGCGCCTTGGCAAATTCCTGGGCCACACTGGGTTTCTCCGCGATATAGAGTGACTTCCCCATAGACTTTTCCAAACTCCTTATCTATTCTTTGAGAACAGACCTTTCATCTTATCCATCAAAGTTTTCTTCTTCTCCGCCGGCTGTTCTCTGGCCGCCCGCAGGGCTTCCTCCATGAACACCGCCTGGGAATCCACAAAAGGCTCTTTCTGCTCCTTCTTCCGGTAGGTCCCGTCGCTCTGCAGGACTCTGGCCTTAATGTTGTCGCTCAACATGACCTTCAGATAATGATTGATCTGCCGCTTGATATCCGGATCCAGGATCGGAGCCGCCACTTCCACCCGCTTCTCCGTATTACGGGTCATCATGTCCGCGGAACCGATGTAGATCTTCTGATCCTCTCCCGTGCCGAAGCTGAAGATCCTGGGATGCTCCAGGTACCTTCCCACCACGCTCATGATCCGCAGATTATCGGTATAGCCGGGAACCCCCGGAAGGATGCAGCAGATCCCCCGGACGATGATATCGATCCGCACGCCGGCCTGGGACGCCTCCGATACCTTCTCGATGAAGTCCACGTCCGTCAGGGAATTCATCTTCATGATGATCCGGCCGGCGGAGCCTTTCCGGATCTCTTCGTCCATCAGCTGGAGCACTTTCTGCTTTAAGCTGGTGGGCGCAACGATCAGATGCTGATATACGCCCTCCAGATTCCCGATGGACATATTCTTGAAGAACTCGGACGCATCTTTCCCGATCTCAGGATTCCCGGTCATCAGGGAAAGGTCTGTATACATGGCCGCCGTCTTCTCATTGTAATTGCCGGTCCCGATCTGGGTGATATACTGGATCTCATTCCGATTCCGGTAGGTGATCAGGCAGACCTTGGAGTGGACCTTGTAGCCCTCGAATCCATAGATCACCCGGCAGCCGGCTTCTTCTAACCGCTCCGACCAGTCGATATTATTCTGCTCGTCGAACCGGGCTCTCAGCTCGATCAGCACCGTCACTTCCTTTCCGTTCTCCGCCGCGGCGCACAGATACTCCACCAGACGGGCCTTCTTAGCCAGACGGTAGATGGTGATCTTGATAGTCATGACGGACGGATCCGTGGAGGCCTCCTTGATCAGTCTCAGAAACGGATTCATGCTCTCATAGGGATAGAACAGCAGGATATCTTTGTGTTTTACCTGCCGCATCACGCTGACCCCTTCCTGCACATGGACAGAATTCTGGGGTGAAAAAGGCGGGTAGGTCAAAGACCGCTTCATAGGCTCCGGCAGATTCCCGCTGATGGCAAACATGTAAGCCAGCTTCA
>DXGF01000062.1 GCA_019114065.1 Candidatus Dorea gallistercoris | reverse complement strand
TGGGAATCGAACCCACCCAGGACGCTCTTAACGCCCCACACTAGTTTTGAAGACTAGGAGGCACACCAGTCACCCATCTACCCCCATGCATTTTCTCATGCTTTATAACAATAGCACACATTTCCTTTAATTTCAACCATTTTTGACTATTTTTATAATATCAAAAAAGCATTGACTTTTCAAGGCTTTTCGGCCATAATAAAGATAACGAACTGAACGAGATACTAGAACGCGGTCTATTTGTTAATTTTCTGTCGTTAAAGTATTCACATCAGGGGATAGGATACACTGGAAATCGAGGATTTTCTGTGTGTCCTCAGAAAACTTATAGAGATTATCTATAAGAAATCCGTTCAATTTCTAAGGAGGTATTTGTTATGGAGTTAAAAGCAAACGTTAACTTCGATCGGTTTGAGGCAGCTCTTCAGGTTGTAGACGCTCACACCGAAGGTGAATTCTGCCGCATGGTCATCGGCGGATTCCCGGAGCCACAAGGCAGCACAATGATCGAGAAGAAAAAATGGATGGAAGAGAATTACGACAACGTTCGTACCGCTCTGATGTTCGAGCCAAGAGGACATCACGATATGTTCGGCGCTTTCCTGTGCGAGCCCGTCAACAAAGAGGCTGATTTCGGCGTTATGTTCATGGATACAGGCGGATACCTGAACATGTGCGGACACTGCACCATCGGCGCGGTTACCGTTGCTGTTGAAGCAGGTCTTGTTGAGTCTCACGAGGGAGAAAACGAAGTTGTTCTGGACGCTCCCGCCGGATTGATCCGTACCAAAGCTATCGTGAAAGACGGAAAAGTTGAGAGCGTAACTCTGACAAACGTACCAGCTTTCGTTTACAAAGAGAACCAGACTGTGACCATCGACGGCAAAGAGATCAAATTCACGATCTCCTTCGGCGGAAGCTTCTTTGCCCTGGTAGACACAACACAGCTTGATATCGGCGAGATCAACGCTAAGAGCGTTCCTGCTTACACCGCTCTTGGAATGAAGATGCTGGATGTCATCAACAAAGAGATCCCGGTAAAACATCCTCTGCTGGACATCGACACTGTTGACTTGGTTGAGTTCTATGGCCCGACTCCGAATCCGGACAAGGCTGATCTGAGAAACGTAGTCATCTTCGGCGACGCTATGGCTGACCGTTCTCCGTGCGGAACTGGTACCAGCGCGAAACTTGCCACTTTGCATCACTGGGGAGAGATTAAAGTAGGTGAAGAATTCCGTTATGAGAGCTTCATGGGAAGCTTATTCAAAGGTGTGATCAAAGAGACCACAAAGGTTGCCGATTACGACGCGGTTATTCCGATGATCACCGGAAGCGCTTACCTGACAGGTGTGGCTACATATCTGATCGACCCGACTGATCCATTGAAATATGGTTTCCAGGTTGGATAAGCGCCGCTTGTAAGCAGAACGGAATATTTACGAGATGATAAAATAGAAGCGGATTGGTCATGATCCGCTTCTATTTCTATCAATTTTTATCAACTTTGAAGGGACTGATGCCAATGCCGCGCAAACGAAGATCCACCAAGAGCCGTATTGTAAAAGCCGCCTGGAATCTGTTTTATAAAAACGGCTATGACCGCACGACCGTGGAGGATATCATTGCCGTCTCCAAGACATCCAAGGGAACTTTCTATCACTATTTCAAAGGAAAAGAGGCGCTTTTGAACTCTCTTTCCTACCTGTTCGATGAAAAATACGAGGAACTGGCGTCTGTGATCGATCCAAACTTGTCCGCCTACGACAAACTGCTGTTTTTGAACCACGAATTATTCTATATGATTGAGACAAGCGTGGATATCAAGCTGCTGGCCTATCTCTATTCTTCCCAGCTCGTCACCAAGGACAAGAAATCTCTGTCAGACCAGAAACGCTTCTATTTCAAATGGGTCACAGAAATCCTTGCCGATGGACTGAAAAATGGAGAATTTAAAAGCACCAGCACTCCGGAAGAACTGATGAACATCTACGCCATGTATGAGCGGGCGGTCTTGTACGATTGGGCCTTGTTCAAGGGAAGGTATTCCCTATCCGAGTACAGCGATAAGCTGCTGCCCCATGTGCTGGATGCCTTTGTGGAAGGAGTATGAGATGCGAGACACGATCAAAGAGGACCCGTAAAAGGGCGATGGTTTTCCTGCGTCAGGAATGACCACCGCCCTTTCTCTCTACCACCCCAGCATCTGACGCAAGCGCTTGGTCTTCTCCCGCCCCACTGGGAGCACCGTGTCCTCGCGCCCCCGCATCCGCAGGCCGAAGCTGCTGTTTCCCCAGGGAAATACTTCCCTCACCTTCTCCAGGTTGATCAGATAACTCTTGTTGCATTGGAAGAACCGCCGTCCTTCCAGCTTTCTCTCAAATTCTCCCAGTTTCTTCCCCTCGTAATAGGTTCCACTTTCTGTGTGGATCTTGCAGCCTCTGTTATAGGTCTCGATATAGATGATCTTATTGGCGCAGGACTTTCTGTCGCTCCAGCTCTAACATAGCAAGAACCTGATCTTCTATCCGAAACGGCGCCGTTATCATGGAGTACTGCCTCATGGATTCTACCATTTCTCTCTTCTTTTTCTGTCTGAACAGAGACGCTTTTTACGAAAGAAAGGATGGACGGGCCGGAATTTCTTCGGCACACATCCATCCGGTGGTTCTTTCTTTCCGAATGCATGGATCTCACACCATGCATTCATGCAGTTCTTCCGGCTCGATGCCAGCTTCTTTCATCATGGCCTGGATCTCTTCCCGGGCGGAAAGCTCTGCGCACCAGGACAGGCCGCAGCCTGCGGATATGGCCCGGGGCACCGGAATGATCCGGCCCGGGGTTCCCGTCTCCCTGCAGGCTTTCTCCATCGCCATGGCGTCTGCCGTGGTATGGAAGGTCACAACTAACTTCAGTTCTTTCTGTTTCATTTTCCCTCGATCACCACTTCAAAATATCCGTCTTTCTCTTCAGAAGTTGATTTCTTTCCATGGTCCTTGGCGAATTTCTCCACATTCATCTTCTGGTGTGGTTCAGACACCAATACTTTCACAGGCTCGGTGGCTCCTTTCAGGGCCTCTGCCGTGAGCATCAGCGGCTCCGGACAGGAAAGACCTCTTGCATCTACTTCTTTCATCTTATCTCCTTCTTTCCCAGAATACTATGTTTCCGTCTGATTTGCAATTAAATTTCGTGTAACCGTCTATTTTTCTTCTTTGCGGCTGTTGGTGAACGCGATCACGAAGCACACGACGATGCAGATGATGCAGGCCACCTTTCCGTTGAATGGCACGGCTCCCGCAACGACTTCCTGAGTCTCCGCGTTCAGGGCTGTTCCGCTGGCTGCCAGACCGAAGTTGTGGCACAGGGACGCTCCTACAAACATACCGATCACCGTCACCGCGGAATCGGAAGACCCCTGCCCCGCAAGGATCAGCTGACGCAAGGGGCATCCTCCCGCAAGGACTGCCGCAAAGCCTACAGTGTACATCCCAAGGATATTCCACAGGTGCTCGGAGTGTGCGATGATCCCGGGCGTGTCAAAGGCCGGCACAAAACGTCCGGTGGCCACGTTGAAGATCAGCATGACAACAAACAAGCCCGCGATCACGGTAAACAGGTCAAAATTCTTCATCAGGATGATATCCCGGATGCTCCCCGCGAAGCACATCCTGGACTTCTGGGCGAAAGCGCCAAAGAGAAGTCCGCCTGCCAGAGACAGGATGATCGGCGCATGCATACTTCCGGGGCCCGTCTCACTGGCGTTCAGAAGCGTCGTGCACAGAGCAAGGACCAGGATCCCGGCCATCAAGATGGGAAGCACAGTCCCGCTGGACTTATGTGTGGGGTGAGCCCTTCCCAGGCTGAATCCTTTCTTCAGAGCAAATACGCCGGTAGCGACTCCAAGTACAAAACCGATCAATGCCACCCACGCATTTAAATCTCCCGCGGACATGCGGATGATCATACGGAGCGGACAGCCCAGGAACACCAGGGAGCCGATCATGATGATCATGCCAAGCACAAAACGGATCATGGGGGATGATCCCGCTGTGGAGCGATACTCTTTCGTCGCAACTGAGATGATGAACGCGCCCAGCACCAGACCGATGATCTCTGGGCGGGCGTACTGCACCGTCTCTACCTGCTGCATTCCCAGCGCTCCCGCTGTGTCGCGGATAAAGCAGGCGATACAGAACGCCATGTTAGCCGGGTTGCCGAAATAAGCCAGGCAGGCCGCGATCAGACCACAGACCACGCCGGCCAGAGCCAATTTTTTCTTTGAATCAGATAAATCCATCTTAAGTTCCTCCTCTCACTCATACCTATTTCTCTGCAGAAATGTTCTGGAACCGGCCTATTCTTCCCTGGCCAGCTCCCGGACTGCCTGGATGGCAAAGTCCACCTCTTCCTCCGTATTGTAATGGGCGAAACTGAATCTCACCGCCCCCTGCTCTACTGTCCCAAGGGCTTCATGCAGCAAAGGGGCACAGTGGCCTCCTGGTCTGGTAGAAATCTGATATTCAGTAAGAAGCGCATCACTCACTTCAGAAGAATCATAAGCACCGATATTCAGCGCAACGATCGCACAGCGCTCTCGGCTGCTGAAATCCCCGTATATGGTCACTCCGGGAATCTCCTTCACTCCCTCGTAGAATCTCCACATCAACGCCTGTTCCCTGGCGCGGATCGCATCGATCCCCGTCTCTCCGATATAGTCCACAGCCGCCCCCAGTCCCGCGATGCCGTGTCCATTCAGGGTCCCCGCCTCCAATGCGGTCGGCATCTCTGTGGGGTGGGTCTTACTGTAGGTCTGGACTCCGCTCCCACCGCTTTTCAGTGGCCGGATCTTGAGACCTTCCCGGACATACATCCCGCCAGTGCCCTGGGGCCCCAGCAGTCCTTTATGTCCCGTAAAGCATAGGACATCCACGTTCATTTTCTGCACATCAATGGGAAAGACTCCTGCCGTCTGTGAGGCGTCCACCACGAACAGAAGGCCGTGTCTGTGGGCCATCTCTCCCACCTTGCTGATATCGATATGATTGCCTGTCAGATTGGACCCGTTGGTGCAGACGATCATCTTCGTCTCCGGCCGGATGGCCTGCTCCATCTCATCCAGGCAGAACCTGCCCTGCCTGTCCGCCCTGATGATCGTAAGACCCACTCCTTTCTTCTCCATCTCATACAGCGGCCGCAGCACCGAGTTGTGCTCCAGCATAGTGGTGATCACATGATCCCCCGGATCCAGAAGCCCTTTGACGGCAATGTTCAAACTCTCCGTTGAATTATTGGTAAATACGATCTGACGGGGATTCTCTCCCCCAAAAAAGCGACAGAGCTTCTCTCTCGTGTCATAAATTACCCGCGCCGCGCTGAGAGAGGCTTCATTGGCTCCTCGTCCCGCATTCCCCAATGATGTCATGGCCGCGACTACCGCTTCGATCATCTGCTTTGGTTTCCACATAGTCGTGGCCGCGTTATCCAGATATATCATTGTCTGTTCCTTCCTTTCTTTTCTATATTCAGTATAGAACTTTCTTATCTTTTCGTCTAATTGAATCCTCCCATAAAAAGCCGGATTTATAGATGATATCTATAACTCCGGCTTCCCTGAATCCGCTCTGGATCCAGCCCATGTTTCAATTTTCTCTCAGGTACACTTCTCTGACCACTTTGATAAACCGCTCTGCCGACCTGGATAACTGATAATTTTTATTGTATACTAGGTTGATGTCCCTTCCCTCATCCGCCCCCGGAATCGGAAATGTAAGAAGATCGCCCGCCTCTTCTTCATCTGCCGCCGCAAGCTTGGACAGGACTGTTATGCCCATCCCCTGCCGGACGGATTTCTTGATGGTCTCCTGGTTTCCGATGCTGGCGATCACATCCAGCTTCTCTATCGGTATGCCCGCCGCTTTCAACTGCTCAGCCGCTTCCTTCCTGGTGCCTGAGCCTTCCTCCCGCATGATCAGATGTTCTTCCAGAATCCAGTCGATCCTTCCCGGACTTTCTTCCCTCAGCCAGCGGTATCTCTCTGTGTTCGGCGTGATCACGGCCAGCTGGTCCTTATAGAAGGGGATGTAACGGCAGTGCTTTTTCTCCAGTACTGTTCCTGTGAAACCCACATCAACCATGTGATCTACGATCTGGGTCACTACCCTGCTGCTGTCGGACTCCAGGATCTTGATCTGTTCATCGGGATACCGCTCATTGAACCGCTTCAGTATCCTGGGAAGCAGATACTGGGCCGGGATCGTAGATGCCGCGATCGTGATGCAGTGCCTGCTGTCTGCGTCTTTCGTCTCAAATCTCTCCTCTATCTTCTTCTGAAGATCGATGATCTGCCTGGCGTACTTGTAAAGTTCTCTGCCATCATTGGAAAGACTGACTTCTTTGGTGTTCCTCACAAACAGCCTGGCATTCAGTTCCTTCTCCAGCCCGGCGATATGGGCGCTGATGGTAGGCTGTGTCAGGAACAGTTCCTTGGCCGCTTTGGAGAAGCTGCCTCCCTCCGCCACCTGGACAAAAGCTTCTAACTGTTTCAGATTCATTAGTATGCCACCCTCTCACTTTCCGCTCCGGTTTTCTTTGTCACCTTGATGCTGTCCATGTACTCCAGGATCGGCTTGGCGCTCTTGCGGCTGGTCCCGAAGATGTCTCTTACCTGGGCGATGGTGATGACCGGGTCCTCCTCCAGTCTTCCTAAGATCACCTGACGTGCTTCTTCCATGTAGCGCTTCAGCGTATACATGTCATCCGTCACCTTCACCACCGTTCCTTCCACCAGGAGGATGTTCAGGATATCATCCTCTGTCCCCTGGTCCACTCCCGACAGCGGAATCTCCGAGTATCTGACAAAATCAAACCGTGCTTTTTCAAATGTATTCAGAAGGACACCGGATACCTTCTCAAAGGTTCCGTCCTTTCTGACCTCATAATCAGGCGTGCACAGGAACTCTCCTTCCCGTTTCACACACCCTTCTTCCTCCAGAAGGTCGATTACCTTGTCAAACAGATTGGGCTTGATCTTCTGGAAATAGATTCCCTGTATCTCCGCCTTCTTCATCCCATAGCGGTAGGGGTACTTTGTCTCGTAGGCTGTCAGCGCTCCCAGGATCTCCTGCCGGGCTTCCCGCTTGGAATCCGTGTGCCACAGCCAGGTATCCTTCTTCAGCTCAAAGAGACAGATCCGTTCCTGCCCCCTTAGTTCCACAGCCGCCTCCCGGATCTCTTCCTCAGACAGGGCCGTCAGCTTGGCAAGTTCCGCCAGCGTGATCAGCGTCTTCCCGTGTTCTTTGATGTGCAGCTCGATCACATCAGCCACAGAGCCGGATTCCTTTCGCTTTAACTCCTCGATCACATCCTGATGGAATCGTTTCTTCACCCCCGGATTGGGCTCCAGGATCACGCCGCCTCCGATCGTCTCCATGGGAGAATAGAAACGGACCACGAATTTGTCGCCCCGGCGCACCGCCACTTCCTCCTCCAGCCTCAGCTGCACGTACCCGCTCTCTCCCGGCCCGATCTCCTCCTTGTCCAGAAGGACCGCCCGGCACAGAATCTCACTGGTGCCGGTAAAGAAATGAAGCCTGGTATGATTGGTCAGCACCCGCATGGAAGACCCCAGTATATTCAGCTTCACATCCAGCAGGTCCGTATTCTTCATACTGTTCTTCGACGCCAGCACACAGCCTCTGTAGATCTCTTTTTTCTTTACATTTGACAGGTTGATGGCCACCCGCTGGCCGGCATAGCACACATCCTTGTCCTCGCCGTGCACCTGGATGCTCCGGATCTTGCATTCCTTCCCCACCGGGTACATCTCCAGGGTATCGTCTCTGGTGATCGTTCCGGAGACCAGTGTCCCGGTGATGATGGTCCCGAATCCGGACAGGGTGAATACCCGGTCTACCGGAAGCCTGGGGATGGTGTGAATGTCTTTGGCCTCCAGATCATCTTCCGTCATCTTCTCGATCATGGCCACCAGGTCTTCCAGCCCCTCTCCTGTGGCCGCGGAAACCTTGACCACCGGGGCGTTCTCCAGGAAGGTGCCTTCCAGTTCTTCCCGGACCTCGTCTTCTACCAGTTCCAGCCATTCTTCATCCACCAGATCACATTTGTTCAGGACGATGATGCTTTTCTCGATCCCCAGCAGGTGCAGGATATCCACATGTTCCCTGGTCTGGGGCATGATCCCCTCGTCCGCGGCGATCACCAGCAGTACCAGATCCATTCCCACCACGCCTGCCACCATGTTATTGATAAATTTCTCATGTCCGGGGACATCGATGATCCCCGCCCGGTCTCCCCCCGGAAGGTCGAAATAGGTGAACCCCAGGTCGATGGTGATTCCCCTCCTCTGCTCTTCCTCCCAGCGGTCTGTGTTCCTTCCGGTCAGCGCCTTGATCAGCGTGGTCTTGCCGTGATCGATATGCCCGGCCGTCCCAATGATGATATTCTTCATGTCTGTTCGCTCCTAACCTGCTCGCTCCTAATCTGATGTGATCTGGCAGTCCTCCTCCAGAAGTCTGTACTCCCGGAGCTGCTCTACGATCCTCTTAAAATTCTGCCGCCCGATGGTCCTTACATCCAAAAGGATGGTGTCGTTGGCCGTCCTCGGAATGATCGGCACAGGCAGACAGCGCATCCGCTCTTCCAGCTGTGCCACACTGATCTTCTCCGGCCGGATGCCCACCGCCACACTGGACAGCCGCTCCAGCGGCAGGGATCCCCCGCCGATCTGGGACTCGCAGGCCACGGTCTCTATCTTGGCCGGCATTCCCGCCCGCCTCAACATCCTGCACAGGCTTCCCGCCTCCCGGGAGATCTCCCCATAGTCTTTGGTGATCATCTGCAGCACAGGAATCCTCTGTACCGCCTTTTCTTCTGATAAATATTCCTGCAGGACCAGTTCCAGCGCCGCCGCGGTGAATTTATCAATCCGCAAGGCCCGGGTGAGCTGGTTCTTCTTCATCTGATCGATGTATTTCTTCTTCCCGATGATGATCCCCGCCTGGGGTCCTCCCAGAAGCTTGTCCCCGCTGAAGCAGACCACGTCCGCCCCCTTGGCGATAGAATCCTGCACGGTAGGTTCGTAGGTGATCCCGTATCTGCTCAGATCGATCAGCACGCCGCTTCCCAGATCTTCCACGATCGGGATCTCATGTTCTCTAGCCAGAGGGATCAGCTCATCGATCCCCACCGTCTCTGTAAATCCCACGATCCGATAGTTGCTGGTGTGGACCTTCAGGAGGACTTTCGTCTCTTCCGTGATGGCGTCCACATAATCCTGATAATGGGTCTTGTTGGTCGTCCCCACTTCTACCAGCACGGCGCCGCTCTGCTCCATCACATCCGGGATCCGGAATTTCCCGCCGATCTCCACCAGTTCTCCTCTGGACACTACGGCCTCGCCGCCCTTTGCCAGGGAACTTAAGATCAGCATGACCGCCGCCGCGTTATTGTTGACTGCCATCGCCGCCTCCGCGCCGGTCAGACGGCACAAAAGCTTCTCAAAATGAGAATACCGCTCTCCTCTGCGACCTTCCTCCAGGTTATACTCCAGGTTAGAGTAGCCGCTGACCAGATCCGCCGCCCGCTCCATGTGTTCCCGGCGGATCGGAGCCCGCCCCAGATTGGTGTGCAGGATCGTTCCTGTTCCATTGATCACCATCCGCATATTGGGTGTGTGCAGGGCAGTCACCGTCCGGGCGATCTGATCTTTCAGCGCCTCAATCCGGGCAAGGGCCGTTTCCTCTTCCTCGTCGCATTGACCGATATACCGGCGGAGCCGGTCTGTCTCAGTGTGGACCGCCTCCATGACTGTCTTGCGGCTGTATCGCCGGATCAACTCCTGTATCCCCTCGTCTTCCAGCAGCAGATCCACCTTGGGGATCATCCGGTATAACTTGTTCTTGTCCATTTTTTCTTTTCCTTTCCTGACTATCTTAAGCGGATCAGTTTATCGCTCTTCTCCGCCACCGTTCCGATCATGGAAACCCGGGTATCCATCCCGGCCTTCGCAAAGTCTTCCATCATCTGTGCCGATTCATCGGGAGACACCGCGATCAGAAGTCCTCCTGACGTCTGAGGATCATACAGAAGATCGAGATAATGCTCTTCCACACCGCCTGTCTCTACTTTATCGATGGAATAGCCCCGGTTCTTGTACGCTCCTGCCGGCACCAGCCCCATCTTTGCGCAGGCGACTGCATCTTCCATATATGCCACGTCTCTCACTCGGATCTCAAAGGTCACTTCGCTGGCGGAAGCCATCTCCACACAGTGTCCCAGCAGGCCGAAGCCTGTGATATCAGTACAGGCGGATACATCGTATTTCTCCACCACCTGCTTCGCCTTCTTGTTCAAAGAGGCCATGACCACTTCTGTCTCTCGTCTTGCCCCCTCGGAAGCCATCTGGGCCTTCACCGCGGTATTGATGATACCGCTTCCGATTTGTTTGGTCAGGATCAGCACATCCCCCGGACGCGCCCCATAATTCTTGAAAATCTTGTCCGGATGCACAAAGCCTGATACGCACAGACCGTATTTGGGCTCATCATCCTGCACCGAATGACCTCCCACCAGGACAGCGCCGGCTTCCTTTACCTTGTCCGCGCCTCCCGCCAGGATATCTCCCAGCACCGCCGGGTCCAGACAGTTCGGGAATCCCACGATATTCAGCGCCACCGCCGGTTCCCCCCCCATGGCCCACACGTCGCTCAAAGAATTGGCCGCCGCAATCTGCCCGAACATATACGGGTCGTCCACGATCGGCGTAAAGAAATCCACTGTCTGGATCATGGCGATCTCGTCTGTCACCTTATAGATCGCCGCGTCATCAGAGGTCTCAATCCCCACGATCAGATTATCATCATGAAATTTGGGCAGCCTGCCCAGAACCTGGGCAAGGGTCTCAGGACCGATCTTGGCTGCTCACCCCGCTGTTTTACTGAGTTGTGTCAGTTTGACATCCGTTTTCATTTCCATATTCCTCCCACTCTATACCTGCAGTCTTTTTGAAAAAAGCGGACCCCTGCTGACACAGAGGTCCGCTCGCTATGATTCTTGTGTTTTATGGTCTTATGATCCTGCCAGCGCCCGCCATAGCCTCGACAATGCTATACATGTTAGTAACGCCGCCTACCATAAGTTTCTCTTTCAGTCCATAGTAATCCAAACAGGTCCCACATGTCAAGATTTCTACGCCCTGTGCTTCCAGAGATTTCAGATCTTCCAGGGAATCGGACCCTTCTGTGGTCAATGTGGCCCCGCCGTTGTAGAACAGCATGGTCTTTGGCAGCTGATCCAACTGGGTCACTGCAAAAATAAAGGATTTCATCAATACCTTGCCAAGTTCGTCGTTTCCTTCTCCCATCCGGTCAGAAGAAACCACCACAATGGTATTACCCCTGGCGTCCGGCGCGCACGCCGGGTCCTCTTTCCCGGCATTCCGCGGCGCTCCCTGCATCTCAATGGTCACTTTAAAGCTGGCCTCTCCCAGCTTCTCGGAAGAAACCTCTCCACCTGCTCCTTTGGCCATCTTCGTCACGTTCTGGACTGCGATCTCGTTGTCCACCAGAACTTCAATGGTCTCCGGTCCGGTGAGGGCATCCATGGCTTTCTTCGTCTTGATGACTGGGATCGGACAATTATCCCCCATTGCGTTGACTGTGATCATAATGATTCCACCTTTCTTTTCCCGCCCATCCATTTTCCGCACTTATAGACACATTCTATCACTAACATCAGAAAAGGTAAATGGGTTTTTCTATATTTCCAATAATAGTTCAGACGAATCCGGCTATTATATGGATTCCAGTTTCTTCTCTTTTTACTTAACCTGTGGTACAAAATTGGACCGCGTCAGCGCGCGGTTCGCGCAGCGCGTTCAGTGCCCCCGGGGGAAGTCTGTGATAGGCCCCGCCGGAATAATAGGCGGGCTCCATCCTGCCCTCCCTGAATACAGTCAGGAATTCCTCCATGGTGCGGACTTCCCGGGGGAACCAGGTTGCGTATACCCCCACCTTCTCCGGCACATGACAGTCGCTGGCGCCCAGAGTGAAAAGCCCCAGCTCCCTGGCGTAGCGCTCCGCTTTCTGGCAGGCCGCCAGAGACGTGCTCCCGTTGAGTACCTCCAGGCCGTCCAGGCCTGTCACCCAGCGAAGATTCTCCTCCAGCCCCCGGTTGTTATTCCGAAACGGATGAGCGGCGAAGCAGACGCCGTTCTGAGCCTTCACCAGATCGATAAATTCCTGGGCGTCCACCCGCTCTCTGGGATAGTCCTCAATCCCGAACGCCACGATGTCACCCTGCAGAGAGTAGAACTCGATCCCCACGAAAATCGGATAGCCGATCCTGCGGGAATATTCCCCGGCGTATTCTTTCAGCCCCATGCTGTCGTGATCCGTGATGCAGATCCCGCCCAGCCCTTTCTCCCGGGCAATCCCCACGATCTGCTCCAGCTTGAGGAAGCTGTCTTTGGAACAGGTCATCTCATGCATATGCATATCTATAAACATGTGCCTTTTCCCTCCATTTATACTACTGCCGCTCCACCATTACCTTCCTTATATTATAGAAATATTTCCCCCGCCCTTCAAATAGAGTTTTTTAATATATCTTTTTATTTATAGGTATTTTCAATATTCAATCGGGGCCAGGTACTTTTTAAAAATACCCCGACCCAAATTAAAAATACCCTGTCCCTTTTTGGCCTTCCATTTTCTGTATAGCCATGCTATAATGCAGGGAGACGACAAGAAGGAAAGAGGTCAGGATATGTGGGTCGCGGAACATTGGAAGGATTATGAGGTGCTGGACTGCAGCGGAGGCGAAAAGCTGG
>DXGF01000009.1 GCA_019114065.1 Candidatus Dorea gallistercoris | reverse complement strand
AAGATAATTTCGCAACATTGTGAAATATTTATTAAATATAACTATATATGAAATCCATATGTAATCTGCGCCGTCTGACGCAGCTTTAGAGATTTGTATAAAAAAGGCCCGCGCGGCAGGGCTACTCTCTGCCGCGCGGGTCTTTTTATCTACATCTACATCTGCATCTCAAACAGTGACAGCTGGTTGGACTCCGGAAGCCCTTTTAGAAGCCCCAGCTCCGCCATATAGTCGATCACGCTCTTGCTGACCTTAGTCCTCTGCCAGAAATCATCCCTGGACAGATATGGGCCGTCTTTGGAAGCTTTCTCTACAGCCTCCGCAGCCTTATCCCCCATCCCGTCAATACTGCTAAGGGGCGGCATAAGTTTTCCATCAATAATCTGGAACTTAGTAGCTTTCGCCCGGTAGATGTCAAGGGGCATAAATTCCAGCCCCCTGGCGTACATCTCCTGGACGATATGCATATCCTTCATGGTGTCCTGTTCCTTCTTGCTCAATGCTGCGGATCTCCGGTTATAATCATCGATATAATACTGCAGCTTTTCTTTCCCCTGGCACATGATCTCGTAAGAGAAGGCGTCCGCTCGGATTCCAAAATACGCCGCATAGTAAGCAAGAGGATAATTGATCTTGCAGTAAGCGATCCGGTAGGCCATCATAACATAAGCCGCCGCGTGAGCTTTAGGGAACATGTACTTGATCTTCTCACAGGAACCAATGTACCAGCCCGGCACCCCATGCTCCGCCATATCTTTCTTAAACTCTGGCCATTCCTTGCATTTTCCTTTGGCCACCGCGCCTTTGCGCACCCGCTCCATAATGGTGAAAGACTCTTCGCTGTCCATCCCCTTATTGATCAGATAGGTCATAATATCATCACGGGTACAGATCGCCGTAGAAATAGTAGCCGTCCCGCTGCGGATCAAATCCTGGGCATTGTTCAGCCACACGTCTGTCCCATGAGACAGTCCAGAGATCCGGATCAGGTCAGACAAAGTCTGAGGCTTGGTATCTACCACCATCTGGATAACAAAATCTGTTCCAAATTCCGGGATTCCCAGACAGCCTACCGGACATCCTCCAATATCCTCCGGCTTGATCCCCAGCGCCGAAGTGTCGTGGAACAAGGACATTACACCGGGATCATCCAAAGGGATCTTGGTAGCGTCAAACCGCTGGTCCGTCTCATTATACTCATTGTCCATGGCCCGGGAGCTGATATAGCTTTCCAGGGCCTTGATCATAGTAGGGTCATCATGTCCCAGAATATCCAGCTTCAGCAAGTTATGGTCAATGGAGTGATAATCAAAATGGGTAGTGATGATATCTGTATGGGTATCATTTGCCGGATGCTGCACCGGAGTAAAGGAATTAATGTCTTCCCCGTGAGGCAGGACGATGATCCCTCCCGGATGCTGTCCGGTACTCCTGCGGATTCCCGTACATCCCTGCACGATCCGGTCAATCTCACAGTTCCGCTTTCTCTGGCCCCGTTCCTCATAATAATTCTTCACATAGCCAAATGCCGTCTTGTCCGCCAAAGTAGCGATGGTCCCTGCCCGGAAGGTTTGTCCGGTACCAAAGATCACCTCTGTATACTTGTGGGCGCTGCTCTGATAGTCCCCGGAAAAGTTCAGGTCGATATCCGGTTCTTTATTCCCTTTAAATCCAAGGAAAGTCTCAAAGGGGATATCAAATCCGTCTTTTACCAGAGGTTCCCCGCACACCGGGCAGTTCTTGTCCGGCATATCCCATCCGCAGCCTCCCGCGTAAGACCTGACTTCTTCAGAGTCAAAGTCGCTGTAATGGCAGTTTTTGCAGTAATAGTGGGGACTTAAGGGATTTACCTCTGTAATGCCCGCCATAGTCGCTACAAAAGAAGATCCGACAGATCCCCTGGATCCTACCAGATAACCGTCCTCATTGGACTTCCACACCAGCTTCTGGGCTATGATATACATAACCGCGAATCCATTGGAAATAATGGAATTCAGTTCCCGCTCCAGCCGTTCTGTAACTACCTCAGGCAGATTCTCCCCGTACATGGAGTGGGCCTTCTCATAACAAATGTCCCTCAGCATCTGATCCGAATTCTCGATCACCGGCGGGCATTTGTCCGGCCGCACAGGGGAGATCCGTTCCACCATATCCGCGATCCTATTTGGCGTCTCGATCACCACTTCCCTGGCTTTCGCAGATCCCAGATACTCAAACTCTTCCAGCATCTCGTCTGTGGTATGCAGGTACAAAGGCGCCTGCTCAGCCGCATCGGAGAACCCTTTTCCCGTCATAATGATCCTCCGGTAGACTTCGTCTTCCGGGTCGAGGAAATGCACGTCGCAGGTGGCTGCCACTGGTTTTCCAAACTGTTCCCCCAGTTTTACGATCTTCCGGTTGATCTCCCGCAGGTCTTCCTCATTGCGCACCTTTGTGATCCGATCGCTGGCGATCATAAACCGGTTGTTTCCCAGAGGCTGGATCTCCAGGTAATCATAGAAGTTGACAATCCTTGCGATCCGCTCCTCCGACTTATCGTTTAAGATCGCCTGATAAAGTTCTCCCGCTTCACAGGCGCTTCCCACGATCAGCCCTTCCCGGTACTTAGACAGCTCGCTCTTGGGGATCCTGGGATGCCGGCCAAAATATTCCAGATGGGACTTGGAGATCAAAGTGTAGAGATTCACTCTGCCTGTCTCATTTTTCGCAAGAATGATCACATGATAAGAAGGCAGCTTTTTCACCGCGTCTTTGCTCTGGGCCCCATATTGATTGAGCTGCGTCAGGTCATGGATTCCTTTTTCCTCTAACATATCTAAGAACTTTACAAAAATCTCAGCCGTAGCCCCCGCATCATCTACCGCCCGATGATGGTTTTCCAGAGAAATATGCAGGGCGCCCGCCACCACATTCAGTTTATACTTAGACAGGGTCGGCAGCAGGATCCTGGCCATGGCTACCGTATCCACAGAAGTAAAGTCCGGCGTTATATCCTGATAACGGCAGTTCTGCTCAATAAATCCCACGTCAAAACTGGCGTTATGGGCTACCAGCGGCGCATTCCCCACGAATTCCAGGAACTGCGGCAGTACCGTCTCAATATCCGGCGCTTCCATCACCATCTGGTCCGTGATGCTGGTAAGCCGGGTGATCTCAAAGGGAATGGGAACTCCGGGATTCACAAAGGTACTGAACCGCTCCGTGATCTTTCCCCCTTCCACCTTCACCGCGCCAATCTCGATGATCTTATCGCTGATCGCGCTGAAACCGGTAGTCTCAATATCAAACACCACATAGGTATCCTTCAGGGACTGGCCTTTTTCCCCCACTGCCACATCCTGCAGGTCATCCACCAGATACCCTTCTACCCCGTAAATGATCTTAAAAGGATCGTCTTTATCCAGAGATTCGATATAATGATTGGCATCCGGAAATGCCTGGACCACGCCATGGTCGGTGATGGCGATGGCTTTATGCCCCCAGTCATGGGCCCTTTTCACAAGATCTTTCACCTCGGAAACCCCGTCCATGTCGCTCATCTTGGTGTGGCAGTGAAGCTCCACCCGCTTTTGGGGGGATGTATCCTTCCTGGATTCAGTAAAGTCGGGGATTTTCCGTATTCCCGTGACAGAACCAATGGCCAGCTCACCGTCAAATTTATCGATGGTAGTCACACCTTTCAGCTTCAGAAAAGCGCCCATCTTGATCTCCGCAAGAATATCTGGAAGCTGCTCATTTCTTACGAACATTTTCACCATGATGGTATCTGTAAAATCCGTCAGGGCAAACATAACGATAGTCTTTTCATTACGGATTTCCTTTGTCTCAAAGCGGATCACCTTTCCCCGGATCGTGATCTCTCCCATCTCACTGACCACCTGGGCCAATTCGATCGGATCGTCATCGAAGGGACGGCCGTAAAGCAGATTGGGATCCTCCCCTTTCCACCTGGATCCGGGGAATTTCTCCTTCTCCCCGGATTTCCCGGAACTCCCGGAACTTTTTCTGCTGTATCTTCCTCCCCCGGAAGCGCTCTTCTCATTCTTCTGCGACGGCTCTTCCTGCTCTTCTGCCCCGGCTTTCTCCTTCTGGACGGCCGCTGTCTGCTCCAGGATCGCATCCACTTCCTGACGCAGTTTTTCCTCGTTCTGTCTGAGCCGGCTTTCCTTCTTCTCCTCATAGAGTACACGGACTTCTACCGGACAACCGAAACGTTCCTGATATACTCTTTCCAGATAAGCGCACAGACCCTCTTTCTTCCCCCTGGCCACGATAGAATCCTCCAGTTTCAGGCAGAGCACTTTCCCCTCATAGAAGGAAATATCTGCGTTTTGGAGCATATTTCGCTCCACCACGCTGATCTGATCCAGCTCTTCCAGGAAACTTTCGTAATACTCTCTCATGATGTTCTCCGGCGTGTACTGGCCGGAGAGGACAAACCGCTCCCTCACACCAACCCGGATCCGGCTTCGGCCAAACAGCTGCTCCTTGAGCAGCCGTTCCATCTGATAGATTCTCTGCTTCTGGATCAGATGTCCGCTTTGGATCTGCACCCGGATAAAATCTCGGCTGCTGTTGGTCACTACCTTGCACACTTCCACTCCATGAAACAACATCTGTATGTCTTCTTCTACCTTCAACGTGGGAAACACTTCAAAAAATTCTTTACTCATTCCAGTGCAGCAGCTCCTGTCTCAATGTCTCCAATAACTCTTCTTCTTTCACTTTCTTTACAACCTGGCCTTTTTTGATCAGCAGCCCTTCTCCGATTCCTCCGGCAATACCGATATCCGCTTCTTTGGCCTCTCCCGGACCGTTCACCACACAGCCCATTACCGCTACTTTAAGATCCAGAGGAATGTCCGCCACCATGGCTTCTACCTGGTTGGCAAGACCGATCAGATCGATCTTGGTGCGCCCGCAGGTAGGACAGGAAACCACTTCGATTCCGCCTTTCTTAAGTCCCAGTGTCTTAAGGATCAATTTCGCCGATTTGATCTCTTCCGCAGGATCTCCGGTCAGGGACACCCGGATGGTATCTCCGATGCCTTGATGGAGGATCAGACCCAGTCCGATTGAGGACTTGATATTCCCAGCCAGCAGCGTCCCGGACTCTGTAATCCCTACATGCAGCGGATAAGGACATTCTTTTGCCACAAGTTCATGGGCCTTGACGCACATCAGCACATCTGAAGATTTGATGCTCACCACCAACTGGTCATACCCCATATCCTCGATCATATGTACCTTCTCCATGGCGCTTTCTGCCAGTCCTTCTGCCGTAACCCCGCCATATTTCTCGATCAGCGGCTTCTCCAGAGAACCGCTGTTGACGCCTACCCGAATGGGCACACCGGCTTCCTTTGCCGTATCTACCACGGCTTTCACCCGGTCATGGCCGCCAATATTCCCCGGATTGATCCGGATCTTGTCCGCTCCATGGCGGATTGCCTCGATAGCCAGCCGGTAATCAAAATGGATGTCCGCCACCAGTGGAATATGGATCCGCTCCTTGATCTTCGCAAGAGCCGCGGCGGCCTCCATCGTGGGCACCGCGCAGCGGATGATCTCGCATCCCGCCCGCTCAAGCGCCAGGATCTGCGCCACAGTGGCTTCCACATCTTCTGTGCGGGTATTTGTCATAGACTGTATGGCCACGGGGCTTCCGCCCCCGATCGCTACGTTCCCGATCCTGATCTTTTTTGTCTCATTTCTTAACATATCTATACCTTCCCTTTCCGGCCGTCCTTCTTAAGATATCCGCGGAATAAAAAGAATCCCCCGCTCTCCCACCTGACGGCAGGTGAGAGGTCGAGGGCAGCTGCTTGTCCTTACACATCTGACTATTGTTTGATCAAGATGATCTGATCCCCATATTCACGCTCTGATAAGGTAAGCATATCTTGATCCACACTGTAATCAAAGGTGTCTCTCAGGGAATCCACCGCCTCTTCGATCTGCTCCGGCGTCAGCTCGCCGTCGGATTCCTCCGCCAGCTTCCGGACCTCCTCCTGATCCTCATGGATCGTGATCGTCTTCGCCTCCCGGTCCAGATTATACTCCATAGGAACCTGGATCTGGCTTCCCGCTTCCACCTCCACGATTGTGACCGTCACTGTGCCGCCCGGCTCCACATTCAGGCGGATATTTCCATTCTCATCCTCCCAGGTCCCTTCCAGCGGGTTTGTCGTAAATAATTTCGTAAGCAGAAATATCACGATCAGGACTATCAAGACAGAGGAAACAAGGAGTGCCACGCTCCAAAGCCGGCTTCGTTTCGCCTCGTCGTTTTTCGCTACTATCATATATTACTTTTCCTCCTTAAAGTCTGTCGTTATTCTGTCTTCAAATAAATTATAGGTGCTTTCCCGGACAGTGTCAACGGGAGAATCAAATGTTCCGTTGTGGAACTTACAGGCAACACTTTGTTGATATTCAGCACTTTTTCTGTTCTTTACCGCAACAATTGATAAAATATACCAAAATATGTCAGAAGGGAGGCCGGCCATGTCCTTCGATAAAAAACTGAAAACCCTGCGTCTTGAGAACAACATGACTCAGGAATCTCTTGCCCGCCGTATCAACGTCGCACGTTCAACGATCGCCGGATATGAAACGAAAAACCGCCAGCCTTCTCACGAGAAGCTGACGGCTCTGGCTGGTCTTTTCCATGTTACGGTAGATTATCTCCTGGATGACAGCAATCCGGAGGAGCCAGTCCGCGCCAGCGCGCCCTCCCAGCTGGAAGGAGAACACAAACTGCTGGCCAGATACCGTTCTCTGTCTCTCCAATCGAAGAAGGATCTGCTGGCTTATATCCATCTTCTGGAACTCAGAGACCAGGAGCAGATCCGCGTGTGAATCCCTTATTTCCGATCCAGCAGTTTTTTTACCTCTTCCGGTTCCGGCATGGAACGGATCGCTCCCTTTTTCGTAGTGATCAGTGCCGCTCCCGCGTTGGCATAGGAGAGGATCTCTCCCAGCGCCTCCTCATTTAAACCGTCTATTCCGTAATTCAACAGTCCATGGATCCCACAGCCGCAGAAGGTATCTCCCGCTCCTGTAGTGTCAACCGCCTTGACTGTGCAGCCCTTCCTTTCCACCTTAAGATCACGGAAATAGGCGCGGCTTCCTTCCCTTCCCATGGTCAGGAAGATCAGCGGAATCTGATATTTCTCCTGGAGATACCGGATTCCTTCGTCATAATCTGCTTTCCCGGAAACAAACTGGATCTCGTTGTCAGAGATCTTCAACATGTCGCAGTACCGGAACCCATACTCCATCACCTCTTTGGCCTCTTTCAGAGATTCCCACAAAGGCGGCCGCAGATTCGGGTCAAAGGTGATCAGACAGCCGGATTCTTTCGCCACGTCCAACGCTTTCTTTGTAGCCGTCCGGATAGGTTCATTCGTCATAGACAGGGTGCCAAAATGGAAAATTCTGGAATGTCTGATCAGGTCATAATCCACTTCCTCTTCGGTCAGCATCATATCAGCGCCCGGATTCCGATAGAAGGAGAATTCCCGGTCTCCGTCCGGGTAAGTATGGACAAAAGCCAGCGTAGTGTGGACCTTCTCATCCAGGACTAAGCCTCTGGAATCGATGCCCAGCTCTTCGATCGTTCCTTTCAGCAGCCGCCCAAACTGGTCGCTTCCCACCTTTCCGATAAACGCCGTCTTTCTTCCCAGCTTATTCAGCATAGCCAGAACATTGCAGGGCGCTCCTCCCGGACATGCCTCGAACAGTGCATTTCCCTGGTCGCTCTGGCCATTCCTGGGAAAATCGATCAGCAGTTCTCCCAAGGCCGTTACATCGTATGTCTTCTCCATTATCGTCCTCCTTTTCACTCCCGGATTCTCTGACAGTACTCTTGCCTATTCCTGAAATCCTATATACTTTCTCAAAAATTCAAATAATACGTTCATCTCTTCCCTGGTCCCGATGGTCACTCTCAGATAGTCCTCGATCCGCTCACTGCCCCAGAAGCGCACATAGATGCCCGCCTCCTTTAACGCCTGGAACAGCTCTTTTCCTGAATATCCCGGATGAGTGACAAACAGGAAATTCGCCTCTGAATCCAGATATCGGAATCCCAGCCTGGCGAATTCCTCTTTGGCCCACTCTCTGGTATCGACGATCTTCTTTAGATTCCGCTCAAAATAATCCCGGTCTTCAAGGGCCGCCGCTCCGCAGACGATGGACGCCTGGTTCATGGTGTAAGAATTGAAGGAAAATTTGGCATCCAGAAGATACCGGATCAACTCCGGGCTGGCAATGGCATAGCCGATGCGCATCCCCGCCATGGAACGGGCCTTGGAAAATGTCTGGACCACGATCAGGTTGTCATATTCCTTCAGGAGCCCAAGAGCGGACTCCCCTCCAAAATCAATATAAGCCTCATCCACGATCACGATCACATCCCTGTTATGGTCCAGGATGTCCCGGACTGTGTCTAATTCCGTGAAGATACCGGTAGGAGCGTTGGGATTGGGGAAGATAACGCCGCCATTCTCCCCATAATAATCTTCCGGCCGGATCCGATATTCCTGGTCCAGCGGCCGGCACTCATAGGGGATCCGGTACAGCTCTGCCCACACCTTGTAGAACGAATAAGTGATATCCGGGAAGAAGATCGGCTTTTCCGAATTAAAAAATGTCAGAAAACACATGGATAGCACATCGTCAGAGCCCACTCCCACAAACACCTGATCTTCTCCCACCTGATACCAGTCCGCAAGATGGCGCACCAACTCCCGGCAGTCCGGGTCCGGGTAGAGCCGCTGGCGGTCTGTGTCCATCCTGCGCAGCGCCTCTTTCACCCCCGGCGCAGGCGGATAGGGATTCTCATTGGTATTCAGCTTGATCACCGGCCGCTGGGGCTGTTCTCCCGGCACATAAGGCTGTACTTTACGGATATTTTTCTCAAATGCTTTCATCAAAAATACTCCTTCGCCAGTTCCCGGAACTTAGGTAGGGAGTTGACAATGGTCTCATAGGAGACACAGTACGCGATCCGCACATAACCGGGACACGCGAAAGAGCTTCCCGGCACCAGAAGGATATTGTACTTCTTGGCCGCCGCGCAGAACTCTTTCTCATCCTCCACGGGAGATTTCATAAAGAGGTAGAACGCTCCTTCCGGCTTGATGCAGGTAAAGCCGCATTCTTTCAGTCCGTTATATAAGGTCTCCCGGTTTCTGTCATAATAGGACACGTCCGTCTTCTCATGGATGCATTTCGCCACCACCTTCTGCTGCAACGTCGGCGCATTGACAAAGCCTAAAATCCGGGTAGCCACATTGGCCGCGGAAAGCAGTTCTTCACTGTCCTTGATCTCATCTGGAATCACCAGATAGCCGATCCGCTCTCCCGGAAGGGAAAGAGACTTACTGTAAGAATATCCAACGATCGTATTGGCGTAATACTTGGTCAGATATGGCACCTCTGCTCCATCGTAGACCAGCTCCCGGTATGGCTCGTCTGAAATCAGATAGATCTCCGTTCCATATTCCTGCTGTTTCTCTTCCATGATCTTCGCCAGCTTCTTGATGGTATCCTCGGAGTAGACCACTCCTGTAGGATTATTTGGCGTGTTGATGATCACCGCCTTCGTCTTCGGTGTGATCTTGGCCTCAAACTCATCTAATTTAGGCTGGAAGGTCTCTGTATCCGGGGAAATCTCCACCAGAACCCCGTCGTAATTGCTGGTATAGGCCCGGTACTCTCCGAAATACGGGGCAAAAGTGATCACCTCATCTCCCGGGTTGATCAGGCTTTTTAAGATCACATTCAGGCCGCCTGCCGCTCCGACTGTCATGATGATGTTCTTTCCTTCAAAACGCGTGCCAAAACGCTCATTCAAAGAATCTGCCACCGTCTGACGTACATCCGCGTATCCGCTGTTGCTGTTGGTATAGCCGTGGAGCGCCAGAGGATCTTCTCCCTCCACCAGCTCCATGATCGCCTGCTTAACGGCCTCCGGCGCCGGCACATTGGGATTCCCCAGGCTGAAATCAAATACATTCTCCGCTCCGTAGATCTGTGCCAAACGATTTCCTTCCTCAAACATTGCCCGGATGGCGGAACTGTTTGCCACCAGACCTTTCATCTTCTCTGCTATCATATCTTATCTCTCCTTTTTTTGTAACCCTTCCTTTTTCTACCATAAATACCGGCCGATAGGACAGCTTGGCCTTCCTGAGACCTTCTGATCCCGTATCTTCCTCTCGGTTGATATACTGATATCCTCCGCATTCATGTTCCGCGAACTGCTGATTGATCATGGGATAGGACCCCGTCACTTCCGCGAACGCCTTCTCAATATGGACCACAAAAGTATCGGAACAGACCGGCTCGCCCAGAGTAAATGCTACGATCTTGCCGTCCGCTCTGAGAAGTCCGCCCTTTAGTTCCAGCTCCTCATACAGCCGCAGCGCGTTAAGGGTCACGCACATCTCCGCGTTCTTTTCCTCATCTTCGTCGCAGCCGTTCTCATTTCTCCACTTCAGAGCCATCTGGAAACATTCTTCCAGATTCTCTTGGCGAATCGGCTCATAACTCCAGTTGTCCCCGTAGGTATTCTTAAATTTGTTGATATGATTCCGTTTTCCATGGAGTTTCTTTCCGGACAGGGTGATCAGCTTCTGGGCCTCATAGATGTAATCCGCCTGATCCCGATCGTACTCGATCTGAAATCTGCCCGGATACCAGGCTTCCAGCCGCTCAAAATCACCCGGCGTCACGTTATACATGCTGAATGGGAAGCCCGCGTTTTGACTGAATTCCATCATCTCTTCCAGGGCTTTCTTCACCGCCTCATCTTCCCCAGCCGGAAACGCGTAGGACAGATGGGTCTCATCCTGGCTCTTAAAGACCAAGGCATCCGCTATGACCGCCCATTTGACCGGGTACTGCCTGGACCACAGATATACATTCACAAAGGTCCGCTCACAGCTTCTGCTTGTGTGATGCCTAAAATAGTGGGAGATGATCTCCTTATCCTCTAACTCTGCTTTCTTAAATTGACTCTCTTCCATATATTTACCTTCTATCTGTTATTCTTTGGGGTACATACATTTTAGTATACCATTTTCTCCCATATCTTACAAGCCGTCCGCAATCTGGGCCGTGGTATTTTTAAAAATACCACGGCCCAGATTGAAAATACCCTGTCCCTTTTTAACCTTCCTCATTCATGTTCGCCAGCTTCGCCGCCTGGTCCGCCGCGGTCAGGCTGTCGATGATCTCGTCCAGATCCCCGTTCAGCACGGAATCCAGCTTATGCAGGGTCAGCTTGATCCGATGGTCTGTCACTCTTCCCTGTGGGAAGTTGTAGGTACGGATCTTCTCGGAACGGTCTCCGGTACCAATCTGGCTTCTTCTGGCCTCTGCCTCGGAGGCCTGCTTTTTCTCCATCTCCAGATCATACAGTTTGGAACGGAGCAGTTTAAACGCCTTCTCTTTATTCTGAAGCTGAGACTTCTCTGTCTGGCTGTAGATCACGATCCCGGTAGGATAGTGGGTCAGACGCACGGCGGAATCTGTGGTATTGACGCACTGGCCACCGTTTCCGGAGGCTCGCATCACGTCGATCCGGATGTCTTTCTCGTCGATCACAACGTCCACATCTTCTGCTTCCGGCATGATCGCCACCGTCACTGTAGAGGTATGGATACGGCCGCCGCTCTCCGTCTCCGGAACACGCTGTACCCGGTGGACGCCGCTTTCGTATTTCAGCCGGGAATAAGCTCCCTGCCCGGTGATCATGAATACACATTCTTTGAAACCGCCGATGCCATTCTCGTTCACGGAGATCATCTCCACTTTCCAACGGCGGCCCTCCGCATAGTGGAGATACATCCGGTAGATCTCCGCCGCGAAAAGGGCCGCCTCATCTCCACCGGCTCCCGCACGGATCTCCACCATAACGTTCTTGTCATCGTTGGGGTCTTTTGGCAGAAGCAGGATCTTCAATTCATGCTCCAGTTCTTCCACCCTGGCTTTGGCCTCGCTTAATTCTTCCTTGGCCAGTTCCCGCATTTCCTCGTCGCTTTCTTCTTCCAGCATGTCCAGGCTGTCCTGGATCGCCTGTTTGCTGGCCTTATATTCCTTATATGCCTCCACGATCGGAGTCAGTTCATTCTGTTCTTTCATCAGCTTCCGAAACCGTTCCTGATCATTAGCCACGTCTGGTTCCTGAAGCTCACTTAAGATCTCATCCAGACGGACGAGCAGGTCTTCTAATTTATCAAACATCTCTCGTTTCCTCCTTTACGCCTTTCTATCGCAACGCCGCTTTCTCAAGGGCTCTTTACTTTCGGTATCTCCCCCGGACCACGCGGTCATTTCCCGCCAGGTCTTTCTTCACTTCTGCCTGTTGGAAGCCGGCGCTTTCCAATATCTCTTTGACTGCCTCTCCCTGGTCCCATCCGATCTCCAGCAGGATCCAGGCGCCATCCGCTAAATACGCGCCACTTTCCACCGCGATCCTGCGGTAAAAATGCAGTCCGTCTTCATGCCCGTCCAGGGCAATCCTGGGATCATAACATCGGACCTCTTCCTGGAGATCCTCCAATTCTCTGGCGCGGATATAGGGGGGATTAGATACCAGAAGATCAAATCTCCTCTGGGCGGCATTCAGTCCTTCAAGCAGATCACTTTTCACCCAGGAAACCTGCTCTGCCGGGATTTTCAGTCCTATCCTGTTCATCTCTGCCACTTCAAGAGCCTTCCCGGAAATATCCACTCCAACTCCATCCAGACCAGTGAACCCTCTGGCTTCCCCCATTTTCAGAAGACTTAAAAGAATACATCCGGACCCGGTGCACAGATCTAAAATCTTCATTTCCGGCTCCAAGATCTCCACCGCTTCTTCTACAAGAGTCTCTGTGTCCTGCCTTGGGATCAGCACATTCTCATTGACCCGGAAGGAAAATCCCATGAATTCCTGCTCCCCAGTGATATGCTGTAAGGGGATCCTCCGGGCTCTTTCATCGATCGCTTTCTCATAGCGGGAGACGATTTCTTCTCCCATCTCTTCCCCAGGATTCCCGTAATATTCCGCTTTCGTCCTTCCTGTCACATATTCCAGCAGATACCAGGCGTCCAGATCCGCGTCCGGCACTCCGGCGGCCTCAAGCCGTCTTCTCCCCTCCTGGTACATCTGATGGAGTGTCAAAATTCTCTGCTTCATACGCTCTCCAGTCAAACACTGCTTCCACCGCCGCGATCGCCACTTCGATCATACTCTCATCCGGCTCCTTGGTGGTCAGTTTCTGTATGGCAAGTCCTGGCTTGCTTAAGAAATTCACGATGGGATTCTCACTTCTTCCGGCCAGCTTCAAGATCTCATAGGAAACACCCGCAATGACCGGAAGCAGCAATACCCGGATCGCGGCCCTCATGATGGGAGACTCGACCTGGATCAAAAGCAGCAGAATGATACTGATCGCCAGCACGAAAAACAAGAAACTGGTCCCGCAGCGCTTATGCTGCCTGGAACTGATCTTCACATTCTCTACCGTCAGAGGCAGTCCGTGTTCGATACAGTTGATGCACTTGTGTTCAGCCCCATGGTACATAAAAGTCCGCTGGATATCTTCCATCCTGGATATGAGCAGCACATAGACGATAAAAATGCCGATCCGCACAAAACCTTCGATCACTGTCCGCACATGATAGGACGGAATCCATCTTCCCAGAAGAGAAGACAAAAAATAGGGCAGGACCATGAAGATCGCCACTGCCGCCACCACGGAAAAGGCTACCGTCCCTCCCATGATCCATTTCTCCTGCCGCTCCCTTTTGGCGCTTTCCTCTTCTGTCAGAGGCTTCTCTTCTTTCTCTTCCTCTTCTTCATAAAAGCTTGCGGAATAGGTCAGAGTCTTGATGCCTAAGACCATGGAATCAATGAAATTGAAGATTCCACGGACAAACGGGATAGTCGTCAGAGGCTTCCATTTGATGATCCCCCGGTACGTGTCTTTCTGCACATGGATCTCGCCGTCAGGCTTTCTCACCGCCACCGCGTAATCTTCCTTGTGCTTCATCATGATCCCTTCCAGGACCGCCTGACCTCCAATATTTGATGATTTCATAATACTCCTTTTCGAAAGCTCTTCTTCAAGCTAAAAAGGGTTGAGATCCTCAAACCTCAACCCTGCACTTGTAAACTTATTTCCCCATTCCGTATTTCTTATTGAACTTATCGACACGGCCACGCGCCTGAGCAGCTTTCTGCTGTCCCGTGTAGAACGGATGACATTTGGAACAGATCTCTACGTGGATATCTTTGTTGGTAGAACCTGTCACAAATGTATTGCCACAGTTACAAGTTACCGTTGCCTGGTAGTATTCTGGATGGATTCCCTGTTTCATGATTTCACCTCTTCTTTATTATGCTTCGCAAACGCGATAATTTTCGTTTTCTAAACAGCTTTGTTATTATACCACTAAAGCCGTCTGTTGTCTAGACCAATTTTGTCTTTTTTACCATTTGTATCAATTCCATATTGTTGCGGGTATGGGAAAACATGGTAAGGATGTTGTCCACCGCCTCGTCTGAGCGCAGACCATTGAGCGCGCGGCGCATAGTTTCCACCGCTTCCAATTCTTCTTTGCTGAGCAGCAGGTCTTCCCGCCGGGTGCTGGACTTGGGAATATCGATGGCTGGGAACATCCGCTTCTCGGACAGCTTCCGGTCTAGCACCAGCTCCATATTGCCAGTCCCCTTGAATTCCTCGTAGATCACATCGTCCATCTTGCTTCCCGTATCTACCAGAGCCGTGGCAAGGATCGTCAGGCTTCCGCCCTCCCGCATGTTCCGGGCCGCGCCGAAGAACCTTTTGGGCATGTGCAGGGCCGCCGGGTCCAGACCGCCGGAGAGAGTCCTTCCTGAAGGCGGCACCGTCAGGTTATAGGCTCTGGCAAGCCTTGTGATGCTGTCCAGCAGGATCATCACGTCCTTCTTGTGCTCCACCAGACGTTTCGCCCGCTCAATCACCATCTCAGACACACGCTTGTGATGCTCCGGCAGTTCATCAAAAGTAGAATAGATGACTTCTACGTTCTCTCCTTCGATGGTCTCTTTGATATCCGTCACTTCCTCCGGCCGCTCATCGATCAGCAGGATCAGAAGATGGATCTCTGGATTATTCTGCAACACAGAGAGCGCCACCTGCTTTAACAGCGTCGTCTTTCCTGCCTTTGGCGGAGATACGATCATACCTCTCTGTCCTTTCCCGATGGGAGACAGAAGATCCATGATCCGCATAGCCGTGCTCGTCCTTCCCCGCTCCAGTTTCAGCCGCTGATCCGGGAAAATGGGCGTCATATCCTCGAAATTCGCTCTGCGCATAGCCTTCATAGGATCGATCTCATTGATCTTAGTCAGATAGAGAAGGGCGCTGAACTTTTCCTGCTGTGTCTTGATCCGGGTGTGGCCTTCCAGGATATCTCCCGTCTTCAGATTAAACTTGCGGATCTGGGAGGGAGAGACATAGACGTCATTCTCTCCCGGAAGATAGTTGTCACTCCTGATAAATCCATAGCCATCCGGCAGGACCTCCAGGATTCCGTGGGCCACAACGCCGCTGTCCAGTTTATCGATGTCATGCACTTCCCGGTCTCCGGTATTGGCGGACATCTCTTTGACCGCGTTCTTCTCCGCCTTCTTCTCCTTTTCATCCTCCTGGAGCATAAGTTCTACAAGCTCTGCCTTTTTTGCGGCCGAAATGCCTTTGATTCCTCTTACCTTCGCCAGATCTCTCAATGTAGCCACCGGCAGAGATTCATATTTTTCTC
>DXGF01000061.1 GCA_019114065.1 Candidatus Dorea gallistercoris | reverse complement strand
GGAGCGTCGGTGATTCCGATGTCTTCCGGGAATACGAAGAAACAGATCATGTTCATGCAGGATATCGGGACCACGCTTTTGGTCGCCACTCCTTCCTACGCGCTCCATCTGGGGGAGGAGATACGGGCCAGAGGCATTGATCCGGCCAAGGATCTGAAGGTCCATATCGGTCTCTTTGGAGGCGAGGGAATGACCGAACCCATGCGGGATGAGATGCACAAAGTCTGGGGAGAAGACTTTTTCTGCACCCAGAATTATGGGATGAGCGAACTGTGCGGCCCGGGCGTGGCAGGAGAGTGCGAGGCGCTGCGCGGAATGCATATCAACGAGGACTGGTTCATCCCGGAGATCATCGATCCAGAGACGGAGGAAGTGCTTCCGCCGGGAGAGCGTGGGGAACTGGTGATCACCTGTCTGGGGAAAGAGGCTCTGCCTCTGGTACGGTATCGTACCGGAGATATGACCCGGCTGTTCTATGAGCCCTGCGACTGTGGCCGTACCACTGCCAGGATGGAGAACCTGTCCGGCCGGGCGGACGATATGCTGGTGATCCGCGGCGTCAACGTGTTCCCAACCCAGATCGAGGAAGTGCTGCTGCAGATCCCGGAAATCGGACCTCATTATGAGATCCTTGTGGAGCGCAAGAACCGGCTGGATGTGATGACGATCACGGTAGAACTGGTGGACGACCGTCTGCTGGACAGCTACAAGCAGTTGAGCGAACTGGAACAGAGGATCAAGAAGGGGCTGAAAGCTCAGCTTGGACTGGCGACCCAGATCAAGCTAGTGGCGCCCTATTCGCTGCAGCGGTTTGAAGGGAAAGCAAAGAGAGTGACAGATTTACGAAAGGATGGATTATAAAATGTCAGAGAAGGTGATTATGCTTGGCAATGAGGCCATTGCCAGAGGCGCCTATGAGGCGGGGGTAAAGGTATCCGCAGCTTATCCGGGGACGCCGAGTACAGAGATCAGTGAATATCTGGTGCAGTACAAGGAGGATCTGTACTGTGAGTGGTCTCCCAATGAGAAAGTGGCGACGGAGGTGGCGATCGGCGCTTCCGTGGCAGGAGTGCGGGCTATGTCCTGTATGAAGCATGTAGGGTTTAATGTGGCGGCAGACCCGGCCTATACCGTATCTTATATGGGGGTCAACGGCGGACTGGTGATCGTGGTCGCGGACGATCCGGGACTTTACAGCTCCCAGAATGAACAGGACACCCGGATGGTAGCCCGGGCGGCCCAGCTTCCGGTGCTGGAGCCATCGGACAGCAGCGAGGCCAAAGAGTTTATGAAGCTGGCCTTTGACTTAAGCGAACAGTTTGACCGGCCCTTCGTTTTCCGCACCACCACCCGGTTGGCCCATTCCCAGGGGCTGGTGGAACTGGGAGAGCGGAAATGTCCAGAAGATAAACCTTATGTGAAGAATATCCAGAAGACGGTCATGATGCCAGGGAACGCCAAGGTCCGCCATGTAGAGATCGAAAAAAGGAACCTGGAACTGGCAGAGGCGGCCAACACACTGTCGATCAACAAGATAGAGATGAGGGATACCAAGATCGGCGTCATCACCAGTGGCATTCCCTATCAGTATGTGAAGGAAGCCCTTCCAAACGCTTCCGTGCTGAAGCTTGGGATGGTCAATCCACTTCCCAGGAAGCTGATCGAGGACTTTGCGGCGAAAGTGGAGACCCTCTATGTGGTGGAAGAATTAGATCCGGTGATCGAGGAACAGGTAAGGTCCTGGGGGATCTCTGTGATCGGCAAAGAGATCTTCACTGTGCAGGGCGAGTACAGCGCCAATATGATCAGGGAGGCCATTGGCGGGGAGCAGCTGTCGATCTCCGCTCCCGCTCAGGCGCCAGGACGTCCTCCGATCCTGTGTCCAGGATGTCCACACAGAAGTGTGTATTATGTGCTGAATAAGCTGAAACTCCACGGTGCGGGGGATATCGGCTGCTATACCCTGGGGGCGGTGGCGCCGCTTAGCGTGGTAGATACCACCATCTGTATGGGAGCCAGCATTTCCAGCCTTCATGGGATGGAGAAGGCCAAAGGCAAAGACTACATCAAGAACTGGGTGGCAGTCATCGGGGATTCTACCTTCTTACATACCGGTGTAAATTCCCTGATGAATATGATGTATAACAAAGCCACCGGGACCGTGATCATTTTGGATAACTCTACTACGGGTATGACGGGCCATCAGGATCATGCGGCTACGGGCAAGACCCTTCAGGGAGATCCGACTTACGCCATTGATATTCCGGCGCTGTGCCGGGCAATTGGCGTGAAAAATGTGGTGGAGGTCAATGCCTTTGATCTGGCGACCTTGGAAAAGACGGTAAAAGAAGAGGTGGCAAAGGACGAGGTGTCAGTGATCATCACCAAGAGCCCCTGTGTGTTGCTCAGCAAGGCGAAGAAGCCTCTCTATGTGGCTCATGAAGATAAATGTAAGAAGTGCGGCATGTGTATGAAACCGGGATGTCCGGCCATGACCAAGAACCCGGACGGGACCATCCACATTGACGATACCATGTGTACAGGCTGCGGTCTCTGCGAGAGCCTGTGTAAATTCGACGCGATTGAGTTAGTAAAGGCAGGTGACCGGTAATGGAGACAAAGAATATTATGATCGTCGGCGTGGGAGGACAGGGAACGCTGCTCACCAGCAGGATCCTAGGAGGACTTGCGCTGGCGGGAGGTTATGATGTAAAACTTTCGGAAGTACACGGAATGGCCCAGAGAGGCGGAAGCGTAGTGACCTTTGTCCGTTATGGAGACCATGTGGCGGAACCCATTGTGGAAGAAGGGCAGGCAGACGTGATCATCGCTTTTGAGAGGCTGGAGGCCTTAAGGTACGCTCATTTTCTGAAGAAAGACGGAGCGCTGGTGGTCAACGACTGGCGGATCGATCCGATGCCGGTAGTCATCGGAGCCGCCCAGTACCCTGACGGGATCTTGGAAGAGCTGGGGAAAGACCACAAGGTTTATTCGGTCAACGCTACGGAAGAATCCAAGAAGCTGGGGAATCCTAAAGTATTTAACCTGATCGTGCTTGGGATCGCGGCTCAGCATATGGACTTTACGAAGGAACAGTGGTATGAGGTGATCGAGAAAACCGTTCCGCCTAAGACCATCGAGATCAACAAGAAGGCCTTCGATGTAGGGTATCATCTGTAGGCGGTCAAGATGGAAGTACGGGATATGAAATTTCTGGATGCAGAGAGAACAAGAAGACAAGGAGGTGCGGTATGATCAGACAGTTGTCGGTGTTTGTGGAAAATAAGCCGGGAAGTCTGATGGATGTAACGTCCAGACTGACGGAAGCCAATGTCAATATCCGGGCTGTGGCTACCTTTGACACACCGGAATTCGGAATCCTGCGCCTGGTGGTGGATAAGCCTTCCGAGGCGAAAGCCTATCTGACCAGCAAAGGATTTGTGGTGCGGGTGCATCAGGTGATCGGCGTGGAGCTGGAAGACAGGGAAGGCAATCTGAATCAGATGCTGGAGCTGCTCGCCAAGGGAGGGATCAATATCAATTATATTTATTCTTTTGTGATCCGTAATGGAAGAGCGCCGGTAATGGTATTCAGCACGGATGATTTTGAGAAAGCGTCACAGATCCTGCAGGATGCTGACGTTAAGATGGTAGAAGAAAACGACCTGTAGCGAAAGTGGGAATGTCCGCGGCAGATCAGGCAGGGAGGAGCCCTGCAAGACGAAGAAGGAGTTAAGGAGTAAAAACAGAGAAATGGCAGGAGTAGCATTAGAAAATTGGGAAGAAAGGATCAGAGATCCGAAGATTGAGTGTATGAGCAGGGATGAGATGTCAGCCCTGCAGAGTGAGCGCCTGGTCAAACAGGTAAAGAATGTTTATGAGAACGTAGAGTTCTATCGCAAGAAAATGGATGAACTGGGAGTGGAGCCAGGAGATATCAAGGGGATCGAGGATATCAATAAGCTGCCCTTTACAACGAAGGAAGATTTAAGAGACAACTATCCCTTCGGCCTGCTGGCGGTTCCACAGGAGAAGATCGCCAGAGTGCAGGGAACTTCCGGGACGACCGGGAAACTGACGCTGGCCTCCTATACCAAGAAGGATGTAGACGTATGGGGAGAATGTGTGGCGAGAGGGCTGGTGATGGCAGGACTGACGGCGGCGGACCGGATCCATGTATGCTATGGCTACGGACTGTTCACCGGAGGAATGGGACTGGATTTGGGAGCCCAGGCGCTGGGCGCTATGGCGATCCCGATGTCCTCTGGAAATACCAAGCGGCAGTTGATGTGTATGGAGGATTTTGGAGCGACCGCTTTTGCCTGCACACCATCCTATGCGCTTTATCTTGCGGAAGCGGCCCATGAGGCCGGAGTCGTAGACCGTCTGCAGATCAAGGCCAGTATCAACGGAGCAGAGCCCTGGACTGATGAGATGCGCAAGAAGATTGAAAGCATTCTGCATATCAACAGTTTTGACATTTATGGCCTCTGTGAGATCACGGGACCTGGAGTTGCCATGGATTGTATCCACCATCAGGGCCTCCATGTCTATGAAGATTATTTCTATCCAGAGATCTTAAATCCGGCAGATCAGTCTCCCTGCTCGGATGGAGAGACAGGAGAACTGGTATTCACCACTCTGGCAAAAGAAGGAATGCCTCTGATCCGTTACCGGACCAAGGATCTGACCAGCATCGATCACAGCACATGCAAATGCGGCAGGACCCTTCCAAGGATCCAGAAGTTTACCGGACGTACCGATGACATGAAGGTGATCCGGGGCGTCAATGTATTCCCAACACAGGTTGAGACAGCGCTTCTGTCCATGGGAGGCGGTGTGGCTCCGCACTATATGCTGATCGTAGACCGGGAGAACAACCTGGATGTGCTGACCGTCATGGTAGAGGTAGACGAGAAATATTTTTCAGACGAGATCCGAAAGCTGGATGAATTGAAGAATAAGGTGGCGGCTGTGCTGAAACAGGCGCTGGGCGTGTCTGTGAGAGTAAAGCTGGTTGAGCCTAAGACGATCCAGAGAAGCGAAGGAAAAGCCAAACGTGTCATTGACAATCGAGAGCTGTAAAAAGGAGGGGAAAACATGGGTATGAGCAATACGATCCAACAGTTATCGGTATTTTTGGAAAACAGAGAAGGACGCCTGGACGAAGTGCTGTCCGTTCTCGCGGAAAATGATGTCAACATTGTGGCCTTAAGTCTCGCGGACACATCCGACTATGGAATGCTCCGTATGATCGTGTCCGACCCTCATAGGGGAAGACAGGCGTTAAAGGACGCGGGGATCACCGCTATGCTGACAGACGTGGTGGCGCTGCGGGTGCCTCATGCTACCGGCTCTCTTTCCAAGGCTATGCACCAGATCGTGGAGGGCGAGGTCAATGTAGAATATATGTACGCCTTCGCCAACGGGTCTGACGCGGCGGCAATCTTAAAGAGCGATGATCCAGGCCGGGTGATCGATATCTTGAAAGGCAGCGGCTTTGATGTATACAGCGCGGACGAAGCGTACCGGGCGAACCAGTAACAACTGTTACAAGATGATAGAGAAGCGGAGATTTTCTTCTTGCGAATCAAGAGAGCTTGTGATAGAATAAGTATGGTTTATCCACAGGAGGTGTAGAGATGGAGATTTTGAAGATTGTACTTATGATCATATTTGCAATAGACTGTATCGCTCTCTCGGCGATCGTATTACTTCAGGAAGGAAAGTCCGCGGGACTTGGAACGATCAGCGGTATGGCTGACACATACTGGGGACAGAACAAAGGACGTTCCATGGAAGGAGCCCTGGTGAAATCCACAAAGTTCTTAGCGGTCCTGTTTATCGTACTGGCAGCAGTGCTGAACCTTAAGGTGTTCGCGTAATCAGTTCAGCTATGCGGAAAAGTATATTTTCAAAAAACAGTGGGACACTCCTGTAAAAGGGAGTGTCCTTTTTCGATGAAAAATGGAGGTCCGAGAAGAAACATGGACAAGATAGACGAAAAAAGAAAGAAAATAATCTATGATTTTATCTGTGATGATCTGTATGTGCCTATGAAGTTCAAGGAGATCGCCATGATGCTGCAGGTGTCAAAGGAACAGCGGGGACAGCTTCGGGAGATTCTGGAGGAACTGGAGAAGGAGGGGAAGATCTATCTTTCCAAGCGGGGCAAATACTGTAAGGGCGCGGCCAAAACCCTGGCCGGGATCTACCGGGCAAGCCGGAAGGGATATGGGTTTGTGACGGTATCGGATGAGGAGCCGGATGTCTATATCCACGAGGAACATACCGGCGGCGCTTTCGACGGCGATGAAGTGGAAGTTCTGATCACTGCCCAGCCGGAAGGCCGGAACCGGGAGGGGAAGGTGGTCCGTATCCTGTCCCGAGGGCACACGAAGGTGGTGGGCCTATTCCAGAAGAATGAGAAAAAGACCTATGGTTTCGTGATTCCAGATGATCCGAAGTTCTCGCGGGACATTTTCATTCCGGAAGGAAAAGCGGGGGGAGCCGCCAGCGGTCATAAGGTAGTGACAGAACTGGTCTCCTATGGGGAGGACGGGAAGAACCCGGAGGGAAGGATCGTTGAAATTCTGGGCCATGTGAATGATCCCGGGATAGACATTCTTTCGATCGTAAAGGGTTATGACCTGTCGGTGGAATTCCCGGAGAAGGTGCTGCGTCAGGCGGAGCGTGTGGCAAAGGAAGTTAGTCCGGCTGATATGGAAGGTCGTAAGGACTTAAGAGACTGGCAGATGGTGACCATCGACGGGGAGGACGCTAAAGACCTGGACGACGCGGTTTCTCTGGTGAAGGAAGGGGAGAACTATATCCTTGGGGTCCACATTGCGGATGTGGCCAACTATGTGCAGGAGAACAGCGCGCTGGACCGGGAAGCGTTGAAAAGAGGGACCAGCGTCTATCTGGCAGACCGGGTGATCCCTATGCTGCCCCATGTCTTATCCAATGGCATGTGCTCGCTGAACGCGGGCTGTGACCGTTTGGCTTTAAGCTGTATCATGAAGATCAATCCCCAGGGAGCAGTCCTGGACCATGAGATCGCGGAGACGGTCATCCATGTAAGTGAGCGGATGACTTATACCAGTGTGAAGAAGATACTGGAAGACAAAGATCCGCGGGAGCGGGAGAGATACCGGGAATTGGTCCCTATGTTTGAGCAGATGGGAGAGCTCTCCGGGATTCTGCGGGGACGGCGCGGGAAGAGAGGATCGATTGATTTTGATTTCCCAGAGTCCAAGCTGGTGCTGGATGAACAGGGCGTGCCGCTGGAGATCAGGCCCTATGAGAGAAATACCGCCACGAAGCTGATCGAGGATTTTATGCTGCTGGCAAATGAGACGGTGGCGGAGGATTATTACTGGCAGGAACTGCCGTTTTTGTACCGGACCCATGAGCAACCGGACAGTGAGAAGATCCGGGCGCTGGCGGTGTTCATCAATAACTTCGGGTATTCCATGCATGTGGGCCAGAATGAGGTAAGGCCCAAGGAGATCCAGAAACTGCTTGGCAAAGTGGAAGGAAGCCCGGAGGAAGCGCTGATCAGCCGGCTGGCCCTGCGCTCTATGAAGCAGGCCCGGTATACGCCGGAGAACACAGGGCATTTCGGCCTGGCGGCCAATTACTATACCCATTTTACGTCCCCGATCCGCCGTTACCCCGATCTGCAGATCCATAGGATCATCAAGGACAATCTGCGGGGAAGGATGAAAGGGGAGAAGATCGCCCACTATGAGAAGCTCCTGCCAGAAGTAGCGAAAACATCCAGTGAGCGGGAACGCCGGGCGGATGAGGCGGAGCGGGAGACTGTCCGTCTCAAGAAAGCCCAGTATATGAGCCGGCATCTGGGCGAAGTTTACGAGGGCGTGATCAGCGGTCTGACCCGGTGGGGCATGTATGTGGAATTAAAAAATACGGTAGAAGGGCTGATTCATGTTGCAAATATGACAGACGACCATTATGATTATGACGAGGGCCGTTTTATGATGGCAGGAGAGCATACCGGGAAAGTCTATAAATTAGGTCAGCGGTTGTCTGTGAGAGTGATCGGGGCAGATGTGTTTATGCGGACGGTGGATTTTGAGATCGCGGACGGCAGTATGGATGAAGGAGATTATAAAGATGGCAAAGACGAGTGTGAAATTGATCGCCAACAATAAAAAAGCATATCACGACTATTTTATCCTGGAGACTTATGAGGCGGGGATTTCTTTGAGCGGGACGGAGGTCAAGTCCATGCGGATGGGGAAATGCAGCATCAAAGAAGCGTTTATCCGTGTGGAGAAGGGAGAAGTCTTTATCTATGGGATGCACATCAGTCCCTATGAAAAGGGAAATATTTTTAATAAAGATCCTCTGCGGGTGCGCAAACTCCTGCTGCATCGATCGGAGATCAACAAGCTTCTGGGAAAGACGAAGGAACAGGGGATCACGATCATGCCCCTGAAAGTATATTTCAAGGGAAGTCTGGTAAAAGTAGAGATCGGTCTTGCAAAAGGTAAGAAATTGTATGACAAGCGGCAGGACATCGCCAAGAAGGACCAGAAGCGGGAGGCTCAGAGAGAGTTTAAGATCCGCAATTTTGGTTAAAAATACGATACCTACGGGAGGAAAACAGATGGTGCCAACGAAAAAGGAAGATCTGAGGAAGCTGGTAACACAGACTACCGTTGAAATTTACGAAGAGCTGACGCCACAGTTGATCCAAATGATCGAGAAGACAAAGCATGACGAGTCTCTTACGGAGGCGCAGAAGCAGGATGAGATCTCCCTGCATATGATGGGATATATCAAATCCTGTACCAATGAGATCATGGTGGAAGTATTGGCGGAAATACTTGGACTGGAGGATGAAGTATGATTTACTGTATAAAATGTGGAGAAAAAGCGGAGGATGGAATGAAGTTCTGCCCTCGGTGCGGAGCGCCCCTGCCGGGATGGCAGAGTGGACGTGAGGCTGAGGCAGGAGCGGGCGCTGGAAATGCCGGTGGGACAAGTCAGACCGCTTCTGGCAGGACGGGCGATTTTTCCCCTCAGGATGTGAACGCCAACAAAGCGATGGGAGTATTGTCTTATCTTGGGATCCTGGTATTGATCCCGCTGCTGGCAGGAGATAAAAGCTCGGAGTATGTCCGTTTCCACACGAATCAGGGACTGGTGCTTTTCCTGGCGTCTGTCGCGGTGGATATCCTGGATGGCAGATGGTTCTGGGGATTCCATGACTGGTTTGACCTGGGCGTGCTGAATCTCTCCTGGGCGCTGGACATTCTGAGCCTGATCCTGTTTGTGTTCATGATCATGGGCATCGTGTACGCCTGCAGGGGAGAACGAAGGAAACTGCCAGTGATCGGGCAGATCCATCTCTTGAAGTAATATCAGAAGCGGGGCGCTGTTTTGATACAGCGCCCTGTGATTTTGTAGAGGGGGAAAGAGAAGGTGTTTCATTCCCGGGTGCGGCTTTTGGAGCTGTGTCCGGTTTACACGGTTTGAGAAATGACAACTCCAATTTGCGGGACTCAATTTGACAAGAAAAGT
>DXGF01000060.1 GCA_019114065.1 Candidatus Dorea gallistercoris | reverse complement strand
ATTGGCGTAAAAATACTCGCCCACATAGATATGACTGCCATAATCACAGTGGAAAGTCTGTTCTACATGGACATGCTCTCCGGTCCCTCCAAAGAGCTCCTTGATGACTTCCATCCGCCGCTCCATCTCTTCTTCCGTCAGCGAATTAAAGATCCGGGTCAGCCTTCTGGCTCTCATGAAATCCTCCTTTAACTGCGGGTCTCCCACAGGATCATACAATTCTCCCTTCAGCATTAATTCTTTATCCGTCATAGTGAAACTTCCTCCTGCTATTTTCTTCTATCTCCGGCTTTATCCCTGGCGCACCTGCAGCACCACCGCCTCGCAGGGGCGCAGCGTCAGACTGTTTCCAACAAGGAGGGGACTTCCTTGATTGGCAAGGAGCGCCTTTTCCACCTGCTCCTTCAGATTTAATTCCAGCTTCTCTTCCCCGAAGTTGGCCAGGATCAGAGCCTTCTTATCCCTGCCCGTCCGGTAGAAACCAAAAAGCTTCTCTTCTTCCTCGTAGGCCGGCTGAAAGGTTCCGTACACGAATGTTTCCTTCCAGTCCTCACTTTTGCGCAGGGCGATCAGCTTCCGATAGTAGGATAATACGGAGCTGTCATCCTGTTCTTCCCGCGCCACATTGATCGTCTTATAATTTCCATTGACCCGCATCCAGGGAGTACCCGTGGTAAATCCCCCGTTTGCGGTGTCATCCCACTGCATGGGCGTCCTGGCGTTGTCCCGGCTGTTGCGGTAACAGATCTCCAGGGCTTCTTCCTCTGTGTACCCTTCTTCCCTGGCAAGCCGATACTGATTCTTGGTCTCCAGGTCGTCATACTGGCTGATATCCTCCATCCGGCAGTTGGTCATGCCGATCTCCTGCCCCTGATAGATAAAAGGAATCCCCCTTAGAAGCACGCTGACCGTACCCAGCATCTTGGCGCCTTCCTGATTTCTGGCGTAAGGAGGCAGATACCGAGTGGCTCCCCGGGGCTCGTCGTGATTCTCAATGATGTTGGAGAGGAAGACTTTCCCCTGTCCGTCCATCTGGGAGCGGAAGATGGTATCCCTCCATCTGCCAAACTCGATCTCTGGCGCGTCATACCAGCCATGCTCTCCCTGGGCCAGGATATGAGGGCCAAAATCAAACATGCTGCTGAAATAGCCGTCTTCCCCCACGAACTCTTCCAGCTCATCTTCGGTAACGTTGAACACTTCACCCACCGTAAACGCCTGATGGGGCGCAAAGGTCCGGTCTTTGAGTTCTCCTAAGAATTCGCCGATGCCCTCGGCCTGTTCGATCATCTTCGTCCCGGCGCACAGACCGTCCGGCCCATCCGGTTCAAATTCTGGAAAACTTAGGTCCTTCTTGATATTGATGATGGCGTCGATGCGGAAGCCGGCGATCCCTTTGTCCAGCCACCAGTTGACCATCTCATAGATCTTCTCTCTCACCACCGGATTCTCCCAGTTCAGATCCGGCTGCTCCTTGGCAAACATATGAAGGTAGTATTGATCGGTCCCCGGCACCTGCTCCCATACGCTGCCGCCAAAATAAGACCGGTAATTGGTGGGCGCCTTTCCATCCTTTCCCTTTCGGAAATAGAAATAGTCCCCGTACTCTCCCTCCGGGTCCTCCAGGGCCTTCTGGAACCATTCATGCTGATCCGAGCAGTGGTTGACTACCAGGTCCATCACGACCCCCATGTCCCGCTTCTTAGCTTCCTCCAGAAGAAGGTCGAATTCTTCCATGGTTCCAAATTCTTCCGCGATCTTATAATAATCAGAAATATCATAGCCCTGATCTACAAAAGGCGACTGATAAATGGGGGAGAGCCAGATCAGGTCGATCCCCAGCTCTTTTAGATAATCCAGCTTTTCCAGGATTCCTTTCAGGTCCCCGATGCCGTCGCCGTTTCCATCTTTAAAACTCTTCGGATAAATCTGATAGACTACTTTATCCTGCCACCATTTTCTCTCCATGGCACATCCTCCTGTCATCCGTTTATTCTACAAAACTGATTACAGTATACCTGCCATTTCCTGAAATTTCTTTCTCTATTTAGTGCTTTCATAACACTATTTTGACTTTTTCATCCGTTCCCGGTACTCTGATGGCGCCATTCCCTTACACCGCCGGAACCGGCTGATGAAATAGCCCACGTTTTCATACCCGCACTGGACCGCGACATTCAGGATCTTGTCCTCGGTCTGAGTAAGGAGGCGGGCCGCCTGAGTGATCCGTACTTCATTTAAGTATTCTGTCACCGTCTTCCCGGTATGCTTCTTAAAATAGCGGCAGAAATACTGGGCGTTCATCCCGGCCACCGCCGCGATCTCGTCCACCGTGATCCTGCGCTCATAGTTCTGGCGCACGAATTCCAGCACCTTCTTCAAGGTGTCGATCCCTGCCAGATCTTCCTTCCTTTTTTCGTCTGTGCGGATCAGCCCATCCTTGTCGTAGAAGCAGGCCAGAAGCCGGTACAGCCCGGCCTTCAGCCTGAGAAAGGCGCCTGCCTCTTTTGTGCCTGCTGCCTGCCAGATCTCCTGATACAGCGCCAGCGCCTCCTCCCATAGCTGCTCCTTTGGCGTCAGTCTGGCGGGAAACCTTAACTGGCCCTTCATCCAGGGGTCCAGGACCATATGCTGCAGACTGTCATAGGATGCGAATTCCAGCATCCCAGGCGCGTACACCACCGCCGTCTCCACCGTCCCTGGTTCCATGCTCAGAGAATGGATCTCTCCGCTCCCCACGAAAAAAAGAGCCGGCGCTTCCCCGGCATATTTCGTTGTGTTGACCGTCACCTGGCAGGGCCCTTCCTTTACATATATGATCTCCGCTTCGCTGTGCCAGTGCAGCGGCACCTGGAAGCCGCCCATCCCATCCCAGGAATAAGGCGCGTAAGGATAGCCCTGGGTCCCATGGACCGCGTTTTCCCTAAGCCCGCTCTTCTCCATGGCGCTACCGCTCTTTGCACACGTCCACCCAGCCCTTGGACCGGCTGTACTTCTCCAGCTCTTCTATGGTAAGCTCGATCATGCTGTTGGAGCTGCCTGCCGCCGGGAACACCGTCTCGAACCGCTTCATGGACACATCCAGGTAGACCTCTACCCCTTCGTTGACCGCAAAGGGACACACGCCGCCTACAGCGTGGCCCACCAGAGGCTCCACTTCCTCGAATTTCAGCATCTGAGCCTTGCATCCAAACTGCTGCCGGTACTTCTTATTATCAATCTTCTGATCTCCCGCGGTCACCACCAGGATCACGCCCTCGTCCCGGTGAAAGGACAAGGTCTTGGCGATCCGCTCCGGGCCGCAGCCCAAGGTGGCCGCCGCTTCCTCCACGGTGGCGCTGGAGGTGTCCGCCTCCCGCACCCGTTCTTCCATGCCAAACTGCCGGAAATATTCCTTTACTTTATCAATTGCCATTTCTCCTATCTCCTTTGTCACATTCTGCTGTCCATTATAGGACAGCGGGACGGGAAAAGCAAGCTCAGATGCAGAATGCGGCGTAGAGAGGCACGGTCTTTATCTTGTTGTCAAAAGAGAAATTCCTGACAGATAATTTCACCCCATAGGCGGGCTGATAGGTTTTCATATATACGCCAAGACTTTTTGCCTTTGTATTATCTGCGGATTTCACCTCGATCGGGATCAGTCTGCCCTCCCGCTGGATCACAAAATCAATCTCCGCGCTCCTTGACGACTCCCAGTAATAGGTCTGATAGCCATTTGCCGTAAGCTGTACTTCCACATAGTTTTCTGCCATCCCTCCCTTGAAGTCATCCAATTCCTCTGACATATAAAGGATATCTTCCGCCGCGATCTCTTTTTTGGCGCACAAAAGCCCCAGATCCGAGACATAGATTTTGAATGCGTCAATATCCCGGTAGTTCTCCAGAGGCTTTCGGATTTGTTCCACCTTGTAGACCTGAGAAATGATGCCGGACAGAGACAGCCATTCGATGGCGTTTTCAAATTCCGCGGCCCGTCCGCCTTTTTTGACCAGCTTATATTGAAATCGGGTATTCTTCTTAGAAAGCTGCACCGTGATATTGTCATAGACAAGCCTTGTCTTCTTGATCTCATTGGTATTGTTATATTTGCTCATATCATTCAGATAGCTGGCAAGGATCGTATTCTGGGTATTGCGGACAAGAATATTGTCTCCGGTATCCACAAACTGCATCACGCACTCCGGCATCCCGCCGGTAACCAGATACTGACGGTAGATCCTCATCGCCGCCTCATGCAAAGCCGACGGCATGGACGTATCCGTCTGAAAACATTCTCTGATTCTTTTGACTAGTTCCTCTTCGCCCATTGCCAGCAGGAATTCTTCCATATCCATCGGATACATGGTCTTCATATCAACCCTTCCTACCGGAAACGAAAACGGATCTCGGTTTACGGCCACGCCAAGGAGACTGCCTGCTGCCGCCACATGATATCCCGGCTCCGCCTCGCAAAAATATTTCAGAGAAGTCAGCGCCCGCTCGCACAGCTGGACCTCGTCAAAAATGATCAGCGTCTTCTCCCTGACGATGGTCTGCCCGCAAATATGAGACAGGACGGGTATCAGATAAGAAGGACTGATGTCTTCCTCAAAAGTCTCTCTGATCTTTGGTGTCATCTCAAAATTGAAATACGCCACATTCTCGTAATGCTCACGGCCAAATTCCAGAAGGGAATAGGTCTTCCCCACCTGCCTTGCCCCCTGAAGGATCAAAGGCTTGCGGTGCGGGTTCTCTTTCCAGGTTTTCAGATAATCTGCGATTTTCCGATACATGATCCTCTCTCCCTGCTTCTTTTGTTTTAGATTATCATGTATTCGTGTAGATTTCAATGATATTTTATTGATTTTTTGCATAAATCTACACGTATATCAATCAGAATTCAGCACAAATCTACAGGATATTTTTGTGTTTTTATCAATACTTTCGTAATTATAA
>DXGF01000059.1 GCA_019114065.1 Candidatus Dorea gallistercoris | reverse complement strand
ATCTGCGCTTATGTATCCAGTCCGATATATTCGATGATACTCACTGAAATTATCAGTCTCAAGATCTCCGCCTGATCATCAAAATGGATCGAGAACTTCTCTTTTAGCGTGTTGATTCTCTTATATACAGTATTGCGATGGACATATAAAATGTTTGCCGCCACACTCAGGCTAAACCCATTCAGGAGATACACTCTCAAGGTCTGAAATAATTCTGTGTTATTGGCCTTATCGTAATTTAACACATCTAAAACCGAAGGCATACAGAGCGTGATCAGGTTAATATCATTTTTATCAAGAATCTTAAACATATGCTGCAGCAGAGTGTCTTCGTACCTTACGACAGGCATGTCTTTTTCCTCATAAGGGGTCTTTATAGCGATACTGTCTATCGCCTGCCGGTACATATCCCCTAACAGAGTAATGTCGTGGGTTCCCATCGACAATCCCGCCTTAAGCTTATATTTCCGCAGAAGAGCGCCAAAATCCTCCAGCTCATCCAGATTAAGCGGAAAATTGCGTTCTCTCCCCATAATCGCCACATAATACCGACCGCTCGTGTATACGTTCTGCTTCAGCGCGATTTTTAGCTCCTGTAGAATGGGAAGGCTCTGCTCGCTTTCCGTACGTTCGATGCAGAGCACATAATAAATATCTGCCGTCGGGAAGTTGATCTCTTTTATGCTTCGCAGAAGGGCCGCCGAATTTTTCTTCCGGTCATGCAAAAGATCCAGTATGAAATTCTCTTCCGTCCACCCCATTTTCTCCAGCTCATCCAACTTACCCCAATTGGAAAGGATTGTCGATACTCTGTCCGCATAGTCTATATCCAACGCGTCCAGAAAATTGTGCTCCTGGGAAAGCACCAGAAGATACCCGATCACGTTCTGATTCTTTTTGATCGGACTTACGATCCGCCGGTAATTACAAGCAACATCTTTCTCCAGGATCTGTGTCTGTTGTGTGGGCGAGATGATATTTGGAGGGTAGGTTTTGTGCCCTCGATATACGGCAGGCGTCGCCGCCACGGAAAAACCGATAATCTCAAACTGCGCGCCCAGAATCCAGACCGGATTCTCAAACACCGCCCGGCACCTCTGTACAATCTCGTCCACAGATCCGTCCTCCTGCACCTGATAGAGAAGGGAGGACAGCCTCTCATATCTCATATAGTCTTTGTTCAAAAGTGCCCGTATCTGCTGGATGATACTCATCACACTCATGTCAGAGACGCAGATCACCTGACCTTGAAAGCTTACCGGGACCGCGCTGGATGCAGGCGCCACATACAGCGTCTCCTCATGCGCCTCCGAAGGACTCTTCCAAAGCTGAACTTTATTTACGGATTTTTCTGGATCGCCCTTAAAAACGCCATCCTTGATAAGATCTAGGATCAGTTGTATTTTCATTTTCGTCCTCTGTTCTTTTTATTTGTCGCCAGCGACACGATCAACGTAGCCGCAAGCCCCGCCGCCGCGCTTATCATCTCTCCCGGAATATTCCCATAGTCCACTCCCATAAGTTCTGCTACATATACAGCAAACCCTAGGATAAGCCCCCATGCGGCCCCCGTTTTATTCGCTCCCTTCCACAGCGCGCCGACAACGATCGGAATAAACGCTCCCGACACATATATAGTATAGCTCGCCAGCATAGCTGTTACAATATTTTCTATATTAAATGAAACAAATACCGCTCCAAAGCCCATGACCGCCGTGGCGATCCGCGAGATCACCAGTTTCCTTTTCTCCGTAACAGTTCCGCCAAGCGGCAGATAGATATCGTTCATAAAATGGGAGGCCGCCGCGCTTAGATTTGAATCTGCCGTTGACAGGATCGCGGCCAGGCAGGCACACAGGAAGATTCCGCCGGCCATGCCCGGAAGATATTCCAGCGCCATTTTTCCCAGTATCATATTGGACTCCCCAGACTCTGCAAGCCCCGGGAAGTCAATCCGTCCGGCAAAGCCTATGATACACGGCGCAAGACTTATGGTGAAGGCGATGATGCTGGATATGACCGCGCATTTACGCGCTTCATGTATATTTTTACAGGCGTATAGTCTCTGGTAGGATTCCTGGCCGATCAGCGTGTACATCACCGCCGGCGTACACATGAGCAGCCACCTTGACACATGGGAGGATGAAAATAGCTCTCCGAAATGAGCTGGAAGTGAGGCGAACCTTGCTATTTGCCGCTAACAAAAAGAAAATGGCACGTACACAGAAATAATCCTTTTTCAATTTTTCAATTTGGGCCGTGGTATTTTTAAAAATACCACGGCCCAAATTGAAAATGCCCTGTCCCTTTTAACGACTTACCGATTTTATCATATTCTACAAAGGCATCCACCTTCCTTAGCTTCCTATGCGTTTGGGTCACATCCAATTGCAATCTTCATAATTCGCCTCTCCTTTGATCTTAAGATTTTCTCTATGGATATTTAACACCGGTATTCTGGTTTTTCCACAAGCAACAAGTGTCATGATACCTATTCTTGTTTCGATCTTACACTCATGGAAATCTCCGAATCCGCCACCTTCTCTCCATTGATATCCAGGATATAGGAGATCCGGATATCCATTTCTTCCTCAGAGACGTCCACCCGCATATCCTTGGTATAGACGCCCACCAGGATCTCCCCGTAGGGGGTGTCATACTGGGTCATATTGATCTTATCCTTCTCAAAGACCATATGGAGATTCGAGAGGCCGCTTTTCATGATCTCCAGCATCCCTGTCTCAGATATCCTTATTTTGTTCTTGATGGTTCCCGGAAATCCCTCCACCACCTCTTCATAGAGGATATAATGTCTTCTGTTTTTGTAATAGTAAGTGGCCGGAGTGATGACTTCGATGGGTTCGTTTTCCTCGTCTTCCGGTCCCGTGAATACATCGTAATGCAGACCGGAGATCGTCAATAATACCTCTTTTGTCATAGGCTTCTCTTCTATCATTAAAGCGCCAGCTGCTTTGCGATCTCGTACTGATAAGGCGGGATCTCTTTCTTCATGTTCAATGCCTCGTCAATATCAAAGTCCACATACTGGCCATGTCTGTATCCTACCACGCGGTTTGTCTTTCCCTCCAGGAGAAGGTCCACGGCCATGGCTCCCATGATCGAGGCGTATACCCGGTCTTTGCAGGTAGGGCTTCCACCCCGCTGCATGTGTCCCAGGACGGTGGCTCTTGTCTCCATCCCTGTCGCTTCCTCGATCCTTTTGGCCATATTCATAGAGTCTCCGATGCCTTCCGCGTTGATGATGATATAATTTTTCTTGCCCCGCTTCCGACATTCCTGGATGTCGGCCACGATCGCATCCTCGTTATAATCATGCTCCTCGGGCATCAGGATGCGCTCCGCTCCGTTGGCGATGCCGCACCACAGCGCAAGATACCCCGCGTCTCTCCCCATTACCTCGATGATCGAACATCGTTCGTGTGATGTGGAAGTATCCCTGACCTTGTCGATCGCCTCCATGGCGGTATTGACCGCCGTATCAAATCCGATCGTATATTCTGTACAGCCGATATCCAGATCGATGGTTCCCGGAAGGCCGATGGTATTGATCCCAAAATTGGCCAGCTTCTGAGCGCCGGCAAAGGAACCGTCTCCCCCGATGACTACCAGGCCGTCGATCCCATACTTCTTGCAGATCGCCGCCGCCTTCTGCTGTCCTTCTTCTGTCCGCATCTCCGCACAGCGTGCGGTCTGGAGGATCGTGCCTCCCCGCTGGATCGTGTCTGACACGTCTCTGGCGGACATATCTATGATCTCTTCATTTAACAGTCCCTGATAACCACGTCTGATCCCTCTGACCTTCAGACCTTTTCCCAGCGCTGTTCTGACAACTGCCCGGATCGCCGCGTTCATTCCCGGAGCATCGCCGCCGCTGGTCAAAACACCTATTGTACGAATGATCTTATCTGCCATACTGATTCCCTCCGTTATTCGTATCGGTTTCTTGTTGTTTCCTGTTTTTTCTATGTCTCGTGCTTCATTTTACATGAATTACCGCATGTTTTCAATGGGTTTTTCCATCACTTTTACACAAGATTCGCCCAGATAATTCGTCAATCTGTTCAAAAGGATGGAGTCCGCGCGGACACTCCTGCCTCTGGGCAGCCTTTTCACCGCCCGTTCCGCTCTGCAGTAGATCACCACCTGGTCTTCTCCCTCGGACCCTCCGATGATCTCATACAGTTCCTGCTCTCCGGTCAGAAAGGCTTCCTTGTTCTCAAACTGCAGCCACACTTCTTTCCGTGTCTGATCGAAGGGGATCACCGATTCGCAGATCAGCTTGCTGGGCGCGTCGTCCTCCTCCGACACTCTTCCCCGGACAAATACTTTATTCTCTTCTGTGAGGTACTGCTGGTTCTTCTCATAATCCCGGGGAAAGACCACCACTTCCACAGTTCCGGCCAGATCCTCGATCGCGAGGAAGGCCATGGTCTTATTATTCTTGGTATATTTGATCGTCTTTCCGGAGATGATCCCGCCGATCGTCTCTCTGGCTCCGTCTTGTACCTTCGTCCTTCCGGTCTCCTCATCCAGCTGGAAGTCCAGTGTTGTCCGGGTGATGCCTTTCCGCCACCTCTCTTCATATTCTTCCATGGGATGGCCGCTCAGATACACACCGAGCACTTCTTTCTCAAATGACAGCCGGGTCTCCTTCTCATACTCCCCTACATCCGGCAGCGGCACCTCGAACTCCGCTTTCTCTTCTTCGCCCACCATGTCAAAGAGAGACATCTGGCCTGTCATGGAATATTTCCGTTCCTGGTTCACCTGATCCATAAGCTGGATGTAGACCATCATGAACTGCTTCCTGGTCCCTCCCAGGCTGTCGAACGCCCCGGACTTGATAAAATGCTCTATGACTCTTTTGTTGACATCCTTGCCGGCGACCCGCTCGATGAAATCCTTCAGGCTGCGGAATTTACCTCCTCTTTCTCTCTCTTCGATGACCGCGTCAATGACCGGCCTCCCGATGCTTTTGATCGCGGCAAGCCCATACCGGATATTTCCGCTGTCCACGGAGAAGTTTCCCACGCCGTCGTTGATATCCGGCGGCAGGATCTGGATTCCCATCTGACGGCAGGAATAGATGTACTCCGCCACCTTTCCCGGATTGTCGATCACTGAGGTCATGAGCGCCGCCATAAACTCAACTGGGTAATAATATTTCAGCCAGGCTGTCTGGTAGGCCACCACCGCATAAGCCGCGGCGTGAGATTTATTGAACGCGTACTTGGCAAAATCGATCATCTCATCATAAATCTTATTGGCCGTCTTCTCATCGATCCCATTCGCCACACATCCGGGAACCCCTTCCGCCTCATTTCCGTAGACAAAATTCTGGCGCTCCTTCTGCATGACGTCGCCCTTCTTCTTGGACATGGCCCGGCGCACCAGATCGCTCCTTCCCAGGGTGTAACCACCCAGATCCCGCACGATCTGCATGACCTGCTCCTGATAGACGATACAGCCGTAGGTGGGTTCCAGAATGTGCCTTAGCTGAGGGCAGTCGTAAGTGATGGAATCCGCGTTTTTCTTCCCCCTGATATATTTGGGGATAAAGTCCATAGGACCCGGCCGATACAAAGAGATCCCGGCGATGATGTCCTCCAGGCTCTGGGGCTTTAACTCCTTCATGAAGCTCTTCATCCCCGCGCTCTCCAGCTGGAAGACCCCGTCTGTCTTCCCCGTGCCGATGGAATCCAGCACCGCCTTATCGTCATAATCAATCTGATTGATATCGATGGGATGGCCTGCGCTCTGCTCTGCCAGTCTGGCGGCATCCTGGATCACCGTCAGAGTCCGCAGTCCCAGAAAATCCATCTTCAACAGACCCAGTTCCTCCAGTGTGGTCATAGTAAACTGGGTGGTGACAGAACCGTCGGAACCCAGGGAAAGCGGTACATACTCGTCGATGGCCTTCTGGCTGATGACCACGCCGGCCGCGTGCATGGAGGTGTGTCTGGGAAGTCCCTCCAGGCGCATGGACATATCCACCAGTTCCCTGACCTGGGGATCCTCCTCGTAGGACTTCCGAAGCTCTGGGCTGGTCCTGAGCGCCCTCTCCAGCGTGATATTCAGTTCCTGGGGTACCATCTTAGCGATGCTGTCCACGAAGGCATAGGGCAGGTCCATCACCCGGCCCACATCCCGGATCACACCCCGAGCCGCCAGCGTACCAAAAGTAACGATCTGCACCACCCGGTCGCTTCCGTATTTTCTCACTACATAGTCGATCACTTCCTGCCGCCGCTCAAAGCAGAAGTCCACGTCAATATCCGGCATGGACACACGCTCTGGATTCAGGAACCGCTCAAACAGGAGCTGATAGCGGATCGGATCGATGCTGGTGATCTCCAGGCAGTAGGACACGATGCTCCCGGCGGCTGAGCCCCGACCCGGTCCTACCATGATTCCATGTTCTCTGGCATACCGGATGAAATCCCACACGATCAGGAAATAATCCACGTATCCCATCGTGTGGATCGTGGATAGTTCATATTCCAGCCGTTCTTTCAGACCCTCCCCCGCATCGGGATATCTCCTCGCAAATCCTTCCCGGCACAGTTTGTTCAGATATTCCCAGGAAGTGTATCCTTCCGGCACATCGAATTTGGGAAGCTTAGTGACGCCAAACTCGATCTCTACATTGCAGCGGTCCGCGATCTTCTGGGTATTCTCCAAAGCCTGGGGGGCGTAGGGGAACAGTTCCCTCATCTCTTCCTCTGATTTGATATAATACTGGCCGCCCTCATAGCGCATCCGGTCTTCGTCAGCAATCTTCTTCCCTGTCTGGATGCACAGCAGGATATCATGAGGTTTCTCATCTTCCGCGTACGTGTAGTGCACATCATTCGTCGCTGCCAGTTCGATGCCCGTCTCTTTGGACATCCGCACCAGGCCCTGGTTCACCAGCTTCTGCTCCGGGATCCCGTGGTCCTGCATCTCCAGGAAGAAGTTTCCCTCTCCAAAAATCTGCTGATAGCGCAGCGCCGCCGCTTTCCCCTCTTCATACATGCCTCTGGCAATATTCCGCTGCACCTCTCCCGCCAGGCAGGCGCTCAGAGCGATGATCCCTTCATGGAACTGCTCCAGGATCTCCATATCCACACGGGGTCGATAGTAATACCCCTCCGTAAATCCTCTGGAAACGATCTTCATCAGATTGTGATAGCCCAGATCATTCTCTGCCAGCAGCACCAGATGGTAGTAGCGCTCTTCCCGGTCTCCCCCCGCTTCCTTATCGAATCTGGAACCCGGCGCCACATAGACCTCACAGCCCAGAATGGGGCGGATCCCTGCCGCCTTCGCCGCCCGATAGAAATCGATCACCCCATACATGACCCCGTGATCGGTGATGGCTGCGCTGTCCATTCCCAACTCCTTGACTCTCTCGATACACTCTTTGATTTTATTCGATCCATCCAGAAGGCTGTATTCTGTATGGACGTGCAGATGTGCAAAACTCATGATATCTCCTTTATCTGAAACAAAACTCTCTGCCGTTTTCCTGGCAGAGAGTCCTCTATCTTTGCGCCTGTTGTTCTGTTAACGACTAGCCATTGATCATGAAAGAAACCAGCTTATCGATATCCTCCGGCTCGTGAGCCACCAGTTCCAGCTCCGGGATCTCACCGTTAGAGAAGATGTTCGCCATAGAAACATACTGGGACAGTTTGGACTTCAGATTCAGTCTGTCTCCCTCACCTGTTACCAACTCTACCTTCCCCTTGCAGGAATCTACTACTTTAAAGAACTTATCAATGTCTGTGATATTCTGTACTTTCATCTCTTCGATCTCCTTTCGGCTTCTATGTTTACGCCCTAATTATAACTTATTTTTCTAGGAATTCAATAGTATTTTCTGTAATTTGTATCTTCTGTTCTTTCAGCAGACGTCCCACCGCCCTTTTAAAGGCATTTTTACTAAGTCCCAGTTCTTTTTTGATCTGTTCCGGATCCGCCTTGTCAGTAAAAGGAAGGCTTCCTCCAAGTTCTCTGATCCGCTCCAGCACCCTCCGGGCATCCTCGTCCATCTGCTGAAAGGCTTTCCTGCGCACACTCAGGTCCAGCTTCCCATCCTCATGGACTCTGGTCACTCTGGCCTCCACAGTGTCTCCCGGCTGAAGCTCCCCATAGGCCTCCCGCTTCGGGATCAGAGCGCTGAAGCAGTCGTCCACCGCCACAAACACCCCAAAGTTATGGCTGGTCTCATACACTGTTCCCCGGACCATATCATCCTTCTGATAGGGAGGATCCTGTCTCAATCGCCCATACAGCTTCATGGTGGCGCACAGCCTGCCGGAGCGGTCCACATAGAGGGCCGCCAGCACCTGATCCCCCACTTTTATCTTCTTGGTCTGCTCCCGGAAGGGCAACAGCAGATCCTTCTCCAGCCCCCAGTCCAGAAAGGCCCCGATCCGTCCCGTGTCCACTACCTGGAGCCTGCGGATCTCGTCCAGCTTGATCTTGGGTTCTGCCGTGGTGGCGATCAGGCGGTCGTCTGAATCCCGGTACAGGAACACTTCCACCGAGTCCCCCGCTTCTAATCCCTTTGGCACCTGTTTTGCCGGCAGGAGCACCTTGTCCTCCTTCGTCCCAAGATAGACTCCAAACTCTACTTTTTTGACGATCATCAGTATCCGTTTTTTTCCCAAATATTCTTCTAATCTCATGTTTTTCTCCTTCTGCGTCACTTTCCGGCTGTCTGAAACTCCACCACTGCATAAGGCGTTCCATCCACATCACACAGGGCCGCCGTGATACGGTCCCCTTCTTCTGTCACACGGGGCACGATCACATCCCGGTAAACCGCTGACTTCTTGTACTCCGCCCGCATCTGGTGGACCAGGATCTCCTTGTCCAGGGCTTCCAGGGCCATCTGCACATACTGGCAGTTATTGACGTGTTCGTTGGTATCAATATGGTATTTGCGTACCGGGAAAGACGACTTCTCCCGGAATCCTTCCGGCAGTCTGATCTTCCGGTCGGCGTAATCCATCTCCAGCGGTTCCCCAATCCCATAGGCCGCCACCTCTTCCCGGGCCGGCCGGACTGGTCTTCCCTTTCTCATATCCATATAAGACCAGACAGAATTGGCGTAGGCCAGGGTCGTCCCTTCCTCATCGGTCATACAGAAGTTCCGGTATCCGATAAACCCCTTAAAACCTGTAGCCCAGGTGTAGATTCCGATCGCCTCTCCCAATCTGGGATAGCGTTCCACCACCACCTGCCAGGCGGACAATACCCAGGCCCTCCCGTGCTCCGCCAGATAATCCACGCCCAGGCCCAGGCTCTCGGACTGAAAGATGCTGCAGTCCTGGAAATAATTGACGATCCCCGGAAGGGTGATCTTCTCTGTGTGGTCGATCTCGCTGAACCTGACCCTCCCCGTGAATGAATACGCGTTATTCCGTTCCAACATCTATGTAGCTCCTTTCCACCGTGATCACACACTGGTACCTGGGATCCGCGACGTGCAGCAGCTTTTCCACTGTACGCCGCAGATCTGCCTGCTTCTTATCATCATATTCGTATGGCACCACCATGTCGAAGATCAGATTGATCTGCTCTTTCCCATCCACCATCCGGAAATCATGGATGCTCACGTTTCCATCCACCGCGTCCAGTATCTGCTCCACCTGCTTCTTCACCGCCAGCACCTGAGCGTCCCTGGTCTCCACCGGATCCATGTGGATGACCAGAAAGATCCCCAGATTCTTGACCGCGTCCCGCTCGATCCGGTCGATGATCTCATGGGATTCCTCGATATCCGCGTCATTGGGGACTTCCGCGTGGATCGAGGCCATGCTCCTTCCCGGCCCGTAATTGTGGACGATCAGATCATGGCTCCCCAGGATCCCTGTATACCCTTCCACAAATCGGGTGATCTTCTCATACTCCTCCCTGGAGACCGGCTCTCCGATCAGAGGCTCCAGAGTATCTCTGGCGATGCCGACTCCTGCCCACATGATGACCAGCGATACCCCAAGTCCCACGAACCCATCGATATTCAGTCCTGTGATACGCCAGAACAACACCGAGGCGATGGTGGCCGATGTTGTGATCACATCTCCGATGGCATCCGTGGCAGACGCCAGCAGGACTTTCGAATCAATCCGCTTTCCCAGCTTCCGGTTAAACAACGACAGCCACAGTTTCACGCCCACAGAGAGGACCAGGATGACGATGGACACCACCTGGAACCGCATGTCTTCCGGCTCCCGGATCTTGCCCACCGCATCTTTGAAGAATGTAAATCCCACTTCCAGCACCAGGAACGCCACCACCAGCGCCGCTATGTACTCGATCCGTCCATGGCCGAAAGGATGATCTTTGTCCGCCGGCTTCTCCGCCATCTTCACTCCCACAAGGCTGATGATGGATCCTCCAGCGTCAGATAAGTTATTGAACGCGTCCGCCATGACAGAAATACTCTGCAGGAAAAATCCGATCAGCCATTTCACCGCGAACAGGAAAACATTGCAAAAGATGCCCACCATACTGGCCAGCACACCGTAGGCCGTACGGACAGACACCTTTTCTGTCTCTTCATGATCTTTTACAAAATGTCTCACCAAAAATTCTGTCATGCTGATTCTCCCGTTGGTTCTTACGTTTTCCCGAATAAATCGCCAAAGAAAAATGTTTTTATCTGAAAGTCTGTGGCAGCCGTCACCATCTCAAACTCTTCTTCTGTCAGAACATGTTCCAGTTCCTGCCGGCCCTCCTCTGTCACTACCGCGCAGGTGGTATCCGTAAAGCAGAGATTCGGGTACAGGACGCACCACCAGTTCTGCCCTCCCCCGTCTCCCAGTTCGATCCGCAGAGCCTCATAGCGGCCTTTGGGAAACCAGACGTCCCCGTACCGCTTGTCCGGGAAATACAGATCTGCCATCTTTACCCTGACCGGATACGTCTCGCCCGCATCCCGCACCACTTCCCGGGCAGTTTCCTGGATTTCCCGCAGATGCTCTAAGGCCCATGCTTTCGTCTCCTCCAGAGTGGTTTCTTCTCCCTGTCCGAGCCACTGGCGCATCTGATCGATGACCGCATCCCGCACCTGATACTTTACTGCCTGGTCCTTTTGGCTGTCACTGTTGGCCACCACATGAAAGCGGAGCACTTCTCCCGCCAGATCTTCCTGCAGCGCTGACACCTTTGCCTCTACCGACAGACTCCTGCGTTCCAACACAGAACCTGTCAGAAGAAAAGCGCTGCAGACTGCCAGGATCATGCAGATCCATCTCTGCAGGTTTCTTTCGGAAATCCTGAATTTTCTGTTTTCTATTTTTTTCACGGTCTATGTACCTCCTTGATCACTGTTGTCTGGAGTCTGTACATATTTTCCCGTGTTTATACCTGATCTTTAACTTTTTTTCGTGCGGATCACATCTGTGACCGCCTGCGCCTGGTTCTCAATATGCTGGGAGACCACCTTCGCAGCCTTCTCCTTCTCCCCACTCTCAATATGCCGGATGATCTCTTCATGCTCGGCCAGAAGCTTTCCATAGACCCTGGGATCCTTCAGATATTCGATGCGGTAACGGTACATCTGCTCCCGCAGATTATTCAGAAGCTGGACCAGCTTCTGGTTCTCCGTGGCTATGCAGATCACGTCGTGAAAACGCACATCCGCCTCCGCGATCTCGGTGATATCATTACTCTTGAGTACTCTCCGGAAATCCTGGGCCGCCTTCTTAAGTTCTCCGATCCCCTCCCTGGTGATCTTGTCGCAGGCCAGGCGCACCGCCAGTTCCTCCAGCGCTTCCCGCACTTCCAGGACATCCCGCAAGCTCTTCTCGGTGATATCGGCCACCTCAGCGCCTTTCCTTGGGATCATCAACACCAGTCCCTCCAGCTCCAGCTTGCGGATCGCCTCCCGCACCGGAGTCCGGCTGACTCCCAGCTTATTGGCCAGCTGGATCTCCATCAGCCGCTCTCCCGGTTTGAGTTCCCCTCTGAGGATTGCCTGTCTTAGAGTGTTGAATACCACATCTCTGAGCGGAAGATACTCGTTCATAGTGACGTTGAAATTGGGTTCCATCCTTTATCTCCTCCTTGCGTTATGTACGTTTGTCACATACACCTGCCTTGCAAGCTTCTGCTCCCTTATCCTTGACGCCGCTTCTCTTGCCTTTCCCCGATCGTCATAGATTCCAAAAACAGTCGGTCCGCTGCCGCTCATCATCGCATTCAGGGCTCCCGCTTCCTTCATCGTCTGTTTAATGGCCTGGATCTCCGGATATTCCTCAGCCGTCACCTCTTCCAGTACATTTCCCATGCTCCGGGCCACATGGTGAAGATCCTGAGCCTCAAGCCCCTCAAGGATCCCGTCGATATCCGGGTGCGCCGTGATCCGGCGGGCGTCCAGTTTCTCATAGACCAGTTTCGTGGACACATTCACCGGCGGTTTCGCCAGAAGCACATGACAGCGTGGCATAGGCGGAAGAGGAGTCAGGATCTCGCCGATCCCTTCCGCCAGGACAGTCCCCCGCAGGATGCAGTAAGGTACGTCCGCCCCCAGCTTTACCCCCCGCTCCATCAGTTCCTGATCTGTAAGCTTCAGAGCGAACATCCGGTTCATCCCGTATAAGACTGCCGCCGCGTTGGAACTGCCGCCGGCCATACCGGCGGATACCGGTATATGCTTCTCCAAAGAGAGGCGAAGCCCTTCCCGGATCTGGAATTCGTCCATCAGAAGCTTTGCCGCCTGGTATGCCAGATTGTTTTCATTGACCGGAAGGAAGGAGAGATTCGTCCGGAGTTCGATCCCGGGCTCCCTCCTTGTTTCCAGCGTGATAACATCATAGAGATAGACCGTCTGCATCACCATCCGCACATCATGGTATCCGTTCTCCCGTCTCCCCAGCACATCCAGGCCCAGATTGATCTTGCCCAGCGCTCTTAGTTCCATCTTCTCCATCTGTCTGTCCCCTTGCTTTTGTACATTCCCTGCACTATGTATCTTGTATACAATGTTCTTATAGTATACTCATATTTTCCTTAAAAATCAATAGTTTTTCGCCAGGTTCCAGCTTGGAATCTTCCATCCCGTTGATCTCTCTTATACCTTCTACGGTCGTGTGGTACCTCTTTGCCAGATCCCACAGTTCATCGCCCTCCCGGATCACATAGCCGATGATCCCCGGACGTCTCTCGATCTCTGCCCGATCCTCCGGCTCCATCTCGATCTCCGTGATATTTTCAACAGGAACCGGTCTCCTGAGGAAGCTGTTGAACGCCAGCACCGCCTTTACTTCCACCTCTCCATTGCCAAGGAGACCTACCGCAAGCTGTTCCACGCCGCAGGTCAGATCACTGTTCATATCCGGACTTGTGGCATTGCTCTCCAGCAGATATGAGAAGGGCACCATTCCCTGCCAGACGTCAAAGGGCAGCTCGTCGTCAGCCTTCACATACAGGAAGGAGACATGGAGGACTCCCTCAATGTAAAGTCCCTCCGCCTGGGGAGACACCCGCTCCAGCTGGATTCTTCCGCCACTGTGGCAAATCTGCAGGATATCCTCCTGGATCTCCGGAAGAGACAGCCTCTCAGTCACTTTGCATTTGGAGTGATTCTGCATGAGAAGACGTTCCGGTGTGACCCTCTGCCGCTTCAGCGCACACACCTGCCGCAGGGAATACAGATCCTCCAGGAGTTCCATCTCCTCCTCCTCATAGAGGATGATCCTGGCTTCCAGCACCGCTTCTACGCCCAGAAGGCGCATCTCTCCATTTTCATCCATCCTGCCTTCCACATGGATGTCTTTCAGTTCCGGATAGATCTGGTGGTACATGGAATCCTGCACTCCGGGACACTCCATTTTCCCTTCATAGGGGACCGTCTGCTCGATCCAGTCTGTTTTTCCGTCGGGTGATTCGTAGAAACAGAACAAGAGCAGTTCTCCCTGCAGCAGGATCTCATCGGCCCCCACACGGGTATCCAGCTTCCTGCTGCCAAGATCTGTCCACAGCAGACTTCCGATGCTCTCCTGCATCCCTCCGATCTGGACTTCTTCCCGGATCCTGCAGGTATCTCTGTGGACAGTGAAAAGTTTCAGGATCTGTTGTGTTCCGTATTTTTTATACACCCCTTCTTCTGCTTCTACATCCGCTGTCAGCTCCATCTCCTCTCTTCCCTCAGAACTGATCTGGAGTTCGATCATGGCGTGGATATTCAGCTTCCTGGAATGGACCGCCGCAACTGTCAGATCCGCCTGGGCGCTTTTCAGAAACAGCGTTTCCATGGGCGGCTCTTCCATATACACCATCTCCTCAAAGGGCAGCTCTCCTTCCATAGCGGCCATCCCCCGGATCTCCTCATCCACTGCGTAAAGGATCCGGAATCTGAGTTTTCCCTGGACCCGGACATAGTTCTCCACCAGCTTCATTTCCTCGACCTGTACGGTCCCTTCACTCAGAATCACCCGCTTCACATCACTTTTTGCGTCCGGTACATTATAGTCTTCATCCAGATAGAATTGATCCAGGGCTGTCCTTCCCTGCCGGTATACCTGGAAATTCTTCTTCTCATATTCCATTTCTCTGTCTCCTTTCATTGAAATATCACATGCTTGTCACAGTATTCCATTTTCACCACGATATACGGCCATGTGGCTTCCTCCGTGATCTCCTCATCCCGGGAAGGCCCTCTGAGCCGGGTGCGCAGACACACGGCGTTGGTGCTCTCGTAGCACTCTGTCACCTCCACGCTGTATCCTCCGGTATCCTTTCTACCGTACCCCCGCGCCAGATAGAGCCACCCCTCATCCGCGAAGGTGAAGCGGAACGCCTCCGCCTTCTCTTTCTCGATCCGCGCTCCCAGTTCTTCCGGGATCTCTCTTTGATCCACAACGGTAAACTCAATATCTCTTAGCTTTTCCTCATCATCCATCTGTATAGAACAGGCTGACAGAAGTAATGTACATCCCGCCAGGAAGGCAACCCCCCAATTCTGCAAATATTTCATCGCTTTCACCTGTGATCTTGATGCCATCCGCGTTCTGCGCCGCAAGACGGACAGTATCTGCTCTCTAACATGATACACAATAACGCTAGGAAAAATTCCAAATTTGTTGTATAATACATTCTAGTGTTGTAAAAGATTGAGAAATGAATGCGAGGTTTGTAATTTATGCTGCGATTTTTGATCATCGTTTGGATCCTGGTCTTATATCTGATCCTGGGCATTCCGGTCCTGCTTTTCGAAGCTGTCCTCGGCCGTTTCAACAAGGAGGCCAGAGATTACCAGTGTCTGCGCCTGGTGCAGGGAGCCTTTAAACTTATGCTGTTCGTCGCCGGAACGAAGATCACCGTGATCGGGGAGGAAAACATACCGGATGAGCCGGTCCTGTACATTGGTAATCACAGAAGTTATTTTGACATTCTCCTTACCTATTCCAGATGCAGAAGGCTGACCGGGTATATCGCCAAAAAAGAGATGCTGCGCTATCCCTTGCTGCGGGACTGGATGAAGCGGGTCTACTGCCTCTTTCTGGACCGGGACAACCCCAAGGAAGGTTTGAAGACCATCCTTGAGGCCATCGACTATATCAAGAACGGGATCTCCATCTGTATCTTTCCGGAGGGGACCCGCAATACCGGTGAGGAGCTGAGTCTGCTGCCCTTTCACAGCGGTTCTTTTAGGATCGCGGAAAAAACCGGCTGTGCCATCATCCCCATCAGCATGAATAATACGATCTCCATCTTTGAAAGCCATCTTCCCATGGTACGGAAGACCCACGTCATCCTGGAGTATGGGAAACCGATCTACCCAAATGAACTGGATAAAGAGACCCGCAGGCATCTGGCTTCCTACTGCCAGAATCTCATACAGGAGACCATTGACCGGAACCAGGCCCTTCTATAGGGGCCAGCCCCGGCTTTTTTTCTTTTCTTTTCCAGGCACTAATGCTATAATGTTGGATAATCAAAAGGAAACAAAGGAGACAAATCTGACAAATGAACACACAGGATCTGACACTGTTGACCGACCTGTATGAATTGACCATGATGCAGGGCTATTATTACAAGCAGTCCCAGAACGAGACCGTCATTTTTGATGTATTCTTCCGGCAGAATCCGTGCAATAACGGATATTCTGTATGCGCCGGTCTGGACCAGGTCATCAGTTATATCAAAAATCTGAACTTTACCTACGAGGATGTGGATTATCTGAGAGGACTAGGCATCTTCAGCGAAGAATTTCTCCATTATTTAAGTGGGTTTCACTTCAGCGGCGATATTTACGCCATTCCGGAGGGGACCGTGGTATTTCCAAAGGAACCACTCCTGAAAGTGGTCGCCCCGATCATGGAAGCTCAGCTTGTGGAAACTGCGATCCTGAATATCATCAATCACCAGTCCCTGATCGCCACCAAGACCTCCCGGATCGTCTTTGCCGCCAATGGAAGCGGCATCATGGAGTTCGGTCTTCGGCGCGCACAGGGACCGGATGCCGGGCTTTACGGCGCCAGGGCCGCTATGATCGGCGGCTGCATCGGGACCTCCAATGTGCTGGCCGGACAGCTTTTTGACGTGCCGGTCATGGGCACCCACGCCCACAGCTGGATCATGAGTTTTGAGGATGAGTATACCGCCTTTAAAACCTATGCTGATATGTACCCGGACAACTGCACCCTTCTGGTAGACACCTACGACACGCTCAAATCCGGCGTTCCCAACGCGATCCGAGTCTTCCAGGAGTGCAAAAAAGAAGGACATGTCCTCGAGAAATACGGCATCCGGCTGGACAGCGGGGATCTTGCCTATCTCTCCAAGGAAGCCCGGAAAATGCTGGACGATGCCGGATTCCCGGATGCTTTGATCTGCGCTTCCAACGATCTGGACGAGTACCTGCTCCACGACTTAAAGCTGCAGGGCGCCAGGATCGACTCCTGGGGTGTGGGGACCAATTTGATCACCTCCAAGGACTGCCCTTCCTTTGGCGGCGTCTATAAGCTGGCCGCCACCATGGACAAGAACGGGGAATTTATCCCCAAGATCAAAATTTCGGAAAACACAGAAAAAATCACAAATCCCGGAAACAAGACAATCTATCGGATCTATGATAAAGCAACAGGGAAGATCCGAGCGGACCTGATCTGTTTCGTCGGGGAAGAATACGACACAGACCAAGATCTTCTGCTCTTTGACCCCATTGAGACCTGGAAGAAAACGAAACTTCCGGGCGGTTCTTATACGATGCGTGAGATCCTTGTTCCCATCTTCCGGAACGGGGAGTGCATCTATCAATCTCCTTCGGTGATGGAGATCGCGGATTACTGCCGCCAGGAAAAAAATACCCTGTGGGAAGAGACCAAGCGTCTCTTCTATCCCCATGAAGTGCATGTGGATCTCTCCCAGAAGCTGTACGATGTGAAAAAATCCCTTCTGGATGAGATGGCAAAAACTGATTATGAATGAAGTGAGGAGATTTTCAGACTATGAAGATTATTGTATTAGCGGGAGGATTAAGCCCGGAAAGAGATGTCTCACTGATCTCAGGCGCAGGTATCTGCAGGACGCTCAGAGAGCGGGGACATCGCGCGTTTCTGCTGGATGTATATTTCGGCTATTCCTGTGCTCCCGAAGACCTTGAGAAGGTATTTGATCTGCCCGGAGGCGGGCTTGAGATTGCGGAAGGCATCAAGACCACCACGCCGGACCTGGAGGCCCTTCGTCTCTCCCGGCCGGATCAGTCAGACTGTTATCTTGGCCCCAATGTGATGGAACTGTGCCGCATGGCCGACATCACCTTCATGGGACTCCACGGCTCTGTCGGGGAGAACGGCAAGCTCCAGGCAACCTTTGACATCCTGGGCATCCGTTATACAGGTCCGAATTCTCTTGGCTGTTCCCTGTCCATGAACAAGTTGGTGGCCAAGCAGATCTTCAAGATGACCCGGGTCCCCACCCCCAGGGGAACCTCCCTGACTATGGAGACGAAGGATACCCCTCTGGATGAACTGGGCTACTACCTGCCTCTGGTGATCAAGCCCTGCTCCAGTGGTTCCAGCATCGGCGTGTATATCGTCCACACGGAGGCGGAATACAAGGAGGCCGTGCGCCGCTCTTTCGAGGAGGATCATCAGGATGAAGTGGTGATCGAGCCCTATATCAGAGGCCGGGAATATGCCTGCAGCATCGTTGCCGGCAAGGCTCTTCCCCTGGTAGAGATCATTCCAAAAGACGGAATCTTCAACTATGAGAATAAATATCAGGCGGGAGGCGCCCAGGAGCTGTGTCCCCCCGTATCTCTGGATGAAAAGACCCAGAAAAAGATACGCCGCGCCGGCGAGAAGGCCTTCCAGGCCCTCCGCATGGATGTATATGCCCGGGCTGATTTCATCGTAGATGAGACCGACGGCAAATTCTACTGTCTGGAGATGAACGGCCTGCCCGGGATGACCCCCTCCAGCCTGATCCCGAAGGCTGCCAGGGCCGCCGGGATCGATTACGGAGAACTGTGCGAACTGATCATCGAGGAATCGTTTAAAGCGCGTTATCGTTAAGAATTGCGAAAGGAGAAAGCAACATTGAGAAACCTTACCTTGGAAAACATTACCAAAGCCTGCAGAGGAACTTATCACGGACCAGAGCGTCTGCTTTTGGAGGAGGTCACCAATGTAGTAATCGACAGCCGGAAAGTTGAGCCGGGCAACCTTTTCGTTGCTATCGACGGAGAGAATGTCAATGCCCATCAGTTCATTCCCGACACGATCGCAAAAGGCGCTCTGTGCGTAGTTTCCCATGAGGATCCGGGGGATACTGACTATCCCTATATCCTAGTGGAATCTACAGGCCAGGCCCTCCTGGATATCGCCAAGCTGTACCGGGATTCCTTTGACGTGAAAGTGGTTGGAATCACTGGAAGCGTGGGCAAGACCAGCACAAAAGAGATGATCGCCGCGGTCGTCTCCCAGAAATATAAGGTCCACAAGACACTGGGGAATTTTAACAACGAATGGGGACTTCCTCTCACCATCTTCCAGATGGATGGATCTCATGAGGTGGCGATCCTGGAAATGGGCGTCAATCATTTTGGAGAGATGCGCCGGCTGTCTTCTGTGGCCAGCCCGGATATCTGTGTCATCACCAATATCGGCGTAGCTCATCTGGAATTCTTCAAGACCAGGGAGGGGATCCTCCAGGAGAAATCCCAGATGATCCAGGATATGAAAAGCGGCGGGACCATTATCTTAAACGGCGATGATGATCTGCTTTCCCAGATGGAGCCTGTCAAGGGCATCGCTCCTGTCTTCTTCGGGACTGGGGAGAACTGCCAGTTCCGAGCGCTGGACATCCAGCCGCTGGGCCTCAAAGGCACCCGTTTAACGATCCAGCTTCCTTCCGGCGATTCTTTCTCCTGTGTGATCCCCGTCCCCGGTCCCCACATGGTCTCCAATGCCCTGGCCGGAGCTGCTGTCGGCTTCTCCCTGGGGCTTACTCCGGAGGAGATCCGGGCGGGCATCGAGAGTTATACCACTCTTCCCGGGCGGAACCATTTGATTCAGACAGAGTCCCTGACCATCCTGGACGACTGCTACAACGCCAATCCAGTCTCCACCAGGGCCGCCATCGATGTGCTCTCCTTATCGGAAGGCCGCAAAGTAGCTGTGCTGGGTGATATGGGGGAGCTTGGCGCGGACGAGCTGGAACTGCACTATCAGGTGGGCGCTTACGCCGCCGCAAAAGGCATCGATCTTATATGCGGCATCGGTCCCATGTCCAAAGAGCTGGTACGCGGTGTGACGGAAGCAGACGGCTCTGCAGAAGGACTCTGGTTCGAGACAAAGGAAGATTTTCTGGCTTCTATGGATAGTCTCATCAAAAAAGGGGACAATGTTCTTGTGAAGGCTTCCAAATACATGAAGCTGCCCGCTATCGTAGAGGCGTTAAAGACGATATAAGTATGTAAAAAACTGCCTGATAAGGCAGGAAAGGAATTTGAAAAAGATGGACTATCAGATTCTTGCTCTGGATTTAGATGGTACGCTCACCAATTCAAAGAAAGAGATCAGCGCTCCCACCCTGGAAGCACTGATCGACATACAAAAACGGGGAAAGAAAGTAGTCCTGGCAAGCGGCCGCCCCACCCAGGGGATCCTTCCTCTGGCCAAGCTGCTCTGTCTGGACACTTATGGCGGATACATCCTCTCCTTTAACGGAGGACGCATCATCGACTGCCGCCTGGGACAGGTAATTTACAACAAAACACTTCCGGATGACGTGGCCTCCCCCTTGTTCCGCATCATCCGAAAATACCCGGGTCTGGACATCCTGGCCTACGAGGAAGAATGTCTGCTCTGTTCCTCCGGGCCCAATCCCTACAGCGAACTGGAATCTTTTATCAACCATATGCCGATCCGAAAGGCAGAGGATTTTCCCGCCCAGGTTCCCAAGAAACCTAATAAATTTCTCGTCACGGGGGAGCCGGAACTGATCAGCAAAGCGAAAACGGAAGTAACCAATTACTTCCGTTCCTATCTCTATATCTACTGTTCGGATCCTTTCTTCCTGGAGATCATGCCTCCCAGGATCGATAAGGCCCACTCTCTTCTGCGCCTTCTGACCAGCATTGGCTTAAGCGTGGACCAGATGATCTGCTGCGGGGACGGCTATAACGATCTGACCATGATCGAGACCGCCGGCCTTGGAGTTGCCATGGCCAACGCCCAGCCTCTGGTCAAAGAGCGGGCGGATTATGTGACCAAGTCCAACGATGAGGACGGCGTCCTCCATGTGATCCAACAGTTTATGCACTGATCCTTTCTCTAGCGGCCCTCGATCGCCATGATCATATCCACCCTGGTCTGATGGCGTCCTCCCTGAAATTCAGCGTTCAGCCACTCATCGATGATCATCTTGGCCAGCTCGATGCCGATGACCCTTGCGCCAAAGGCCAAGATATTGGTGTTGTTATGCTGTCTGGACAGCTTTGCCGAGTAAGGCTCTGAGCATACCACCGCCCGGACTCCTTTTACTTTATTGGCGGCCAGTGAGATCCCCACTCCCGTCCCGCAGATCAGGATCCCCAGGTCCACTTCCCCGGAGACCACCGCCCGGCCTACCTTCTCTCCATACACCGGATAATTGCAGCTCTCATGGGTGTCTGTTCCGTAATTGACGACCTCATACCCCTTCTCCTGCAGATATTCCACGACTTCATTTTTCATCTCCACCGCCGAGTGATCATTTCCAATTCCAATTTTCATCTTCTTCTAACCTCGCCTTCCATTCAGTCTGTATTTCTCTTAACCCTTATTATAATCGTTACGGTGCAGATCCGCAATCATTTCCAGGAAAAATGGAATCCCGCATCAAATCGAAACAAAACGAAAGTTCTCCTCTTTTTCAATTGTAAATCTGCACAATTTTATTCCTCTCAACTATCTATATTTACCGAATTTATAAAATTATATTGAAATTTTCAAATGAAAGTTATAGAATTTATTTACATTCAAAAGT
>DXGF01000058.1 GCA_019114065.1 Candidatus Dorea gallistercoris | reverse complement strand
TACCATATCAATCTTCTTTAACTTAAAATACATGACCAGATTTACCACCGCCGCAAAGAGCAGTGTGAACAGCAGGCTGTAAAGATAGCTTGGAAGCTCTACATTTCTGCCGAACATCGCGGCATCCACCTCTACCGTCTGGATCACGAACAGATGCAGGATCCTCCCAAGGATCACGCCAAACGCAGCGCCAAGGAGGGTCAGGATGATATTTTCCCGATATACATACATTGCCACCTCCGGATTATAGAAGCCCAGCACCTTCAAAGTCGCCAGTTCCCGCTGTCGCTCCGTGATACTGATATTATTCAGATTATAGAGCACTACAAATGCCAGCATCCCGGCGGAGATGATCAGCACCACAATGACCAGGTTCAGACTGGTCAGCATATCGTCAAGCTGAGAGCGGATATCATGGGTATAGCTGACATTCAGGACCTCATCCCTTGCCAGGATCTCCTGTCCCACATCTTCTAATTCCTCTGTCGAATAGTCCTCCGGAACCTGGAAAAAGATGGCGTTATAGTCCGGTGTTTCCCCGTAGATCTTCTCATAATAGTCCGCTGTCAGATACAGATAATGCCCCATATAATTCTCGCAGATCTGGGCAATCCGTACCTCTTTGTCTCCCTTTTCCGCGTCCCGGATCACAACCGTGTCTCCTGCTTCCACTCCCAGAAGATCGGCGGTCTTCTCACTGATGATCGCGCCGTCATCTGACAGTTCGTAGATCTCATGGGTCCTGCGGTCCCGGAAACACAGAAACTCATCCGCTCTCTGCGGATCACTGAGCACACACAGATAGGCGTCATGGGTTTCCTTCCCCTGTTCCACGGTCATGTTCATCATATCTACATCCATAAACCGTTCAACATCAACGTCCTGCTCCAGAAACGTCTCCAGATCCTGGCGTTCCTCCCGGGTCAGATCTTCCTCCGGATAAATACTGCCATCATAAAACTGCAGCTCCGCGTACTGCAGCTCCGCGATCTCGAAAATAGAATCCCGAAGACCAAAGCCCACCAGCATCAGCGCCATGCAGCCTCCGATGCCAAAGGCTGTCATGAACAGCCGCTTTTTGTAGCGCACCAGATTGCGGACCGTTGATTTCCAGTTAAAGTTCAGATGCTTCCATATGATCTTCACCCGCTCCAGCAGCACCCGCTGCCCTTTCTTAGGGGCTGGCGGCCGCATCAGAAGCGCAGGCTGGGCTCCCAGCTCCCGGTAGCAGGCCAGGAGCGTGGCGGCCATTGTGCACACGACAGCGGCCGCGGAAGCCATTGCCGCGTAACTCCACTGATAGGGAACCAGGATCCGGGGCAGGTTCTGGTACATGATCCCATAGGCGTAGACAATGATATAGGGAAGGATCTTCTCCCCGATCAGCACACCGATCACGCTCCCCCCCGCAGTAGCAAGGAGCGCATAGCCCAGATACTTAGAAGCGATAGTAAACCGGTCATATCCCAGCGCCTTCATAGTTCCGATCTCAATCCGCTGTTCTTCTACCATCCGGGTCATACTGGTGAGACTGATCAGCGCCGCCACCAGGAAGAAGATCACCGGGAACACTCGTCCGATGGCCCGCATCCGATCTGCGTTCTCTCCATAACCGTCATGTTCTGGAAGATTACTCCTGTCGTATACATACCACACAGGCGCCTCCAGATCCTGAATCTCTTCCTCTGCTTCCCGAATCTCCTGTTCGCCATCCGCGATCTCTTCCTCTGCTTCCTTTTTCCCCTGTTCGTACTCTTCTTTGGCTTCCTCTAACTGCGTTTCATTCGCCTGGATCTCTTTTTCTCCGTCAAGAAGTTCCTGCTCCCGGCTGTTTAGTTCTTCCCAGGCGGCGTCGATCTGGGACTGGCCGCTCTGGATCTGAGCGTAAGCCTCCCTCAGCGCCTTTTCACTGGAATCCAGCTGAGCTTTCGTCTGAGTCAGCGCGGCCTGACCATCCTCCAGCTGTTTTTGGTAGGCATCAATCTGAGCCATTCCCTCCTGATAAGCCTTCTGTTCTCCCGCCAGCTTCTGCTCCAGAAGTCCGGCGTTCGTTTCCGCTTCGCTCAACCGGGCTTTCAGCTGATCCAGTTCCTCCCCGCTTGCGCCCTGTTGTTCCAGTTCCTGGATTTTCTCTTTCAGTTCCTGCATCTGAGACTGCAGCCCCTCATACGCCGTCTGATCCGCCTGGATCTGAGACTGCAGCCCCTCCAGTTCCTCACGCCCGGACTGGATCTGAGCCGTGGCTGCCGCCTTCTGGGTCTCAAATTCCTGAAGACCCTGCTCGTATGCTTTCTTTCCCTGATCCAGCTGAGCTTTCCCATCCTGGTACTCTGCCAGAGCGCTGTCCAGCTCCTTCTGTCTGGAATTCAGGTTCGTTTTTGCAGAGGCGATCTGGGCTCTGCCGTCGGCAAGCTGGGCTCTGGCGTCGGCAAGCTGTTTCTCCCCATCCTCAATGGCGTTCCAGGCCTCATCCAGCTCTTTCTGAGCTTCTCTCCTGCCCTCTTCCAGCGCTTCTCTTGCCCCATCCAGCTCTCCGTCCGCCTCGCCGATCAGCTCCTGCCTGCGGATCTCTCCCCGTTCTCCGGTGATCTCTTCGATCCGATCCATGACATCTTCCACAAGATGATCGTAAGATTCGGTGTAGGTCATCAGTTCCTTGGCTCCCTCCACCTGGATGCAGGCCTCTGTATAGACTTCTGTCACAAAAGCATCCCGGGCCACAACAATGAACCCGTCCAGCGTCCCGGTCCCGATCGTTGTACTTCCCCGCTCAAAAGAGACATACCGGGGACTGCTTCCCTTCCCCACCACTGTGTAAGTATCCGTCTCCAGTGTATCCTCTACCGGCGCGTCTGTTCCGGGCTCCAGCGTGATCACATCCCCGATCTCATACCCCATGGCATTGTCCACCAGACACTCATCCGCCGCTTCCGGCAGTCTCCCTGCATCTACGTCGATCTCATTCATCTGCTCCGGCAGCGACATCACATGGAGCACTGTCTGTTCGTCCTCTATCGCGCTCAAGAAATCCGCGCTGTAAGCGCCTTCCACAGCCTGTACTCCATCCACTTCTTCCAGAGCCCGGATGTCGTCTTCCGTGATCCCGTAAGTGCTCATCACCTGGATATCCATCAGAGCCGCCCCATCGAAATAAGCGTCTCCGGTGATCCGCATATCTGGTTCAGAAGCTCGGATACCGGAGAAAAATGCCACACCAAGAGCCACGATAAACAAAATAGACAGAAAACGCCCAGGACTCTTCCGTATCTCTCTATAAAAATCTTTTTGCGTCGCTCTCGTGCCCATTAAAATCTCCTACCACTCGATCGTCTCAACAGAAATCGGATTCTCATTCTCGATGACCCGGGATACCAGTCCATTCTTGATCTTGATCACCCTGTCCGCCATCGGCGCGATCGCCGAATTATGTGTGATCAGGATCACTGTCATCCCCTTTTTTCTGCAGGTATCCTGCAAAAGCTTAAGGATTGATTTCCCGGTGTTATAATCCAATGCTCCCGTAGGCTCATCGCACAGGAGAAGCTTGGGATTCTTCGCCAATGCCCGCGCGATCGATACCCGCTGCTGTTCCCCGCCGGAGAGCTGAGCCGGAAAGTTATCCATCCGCTCTCCAAGTCCCACTTCCTCCATCACCGTTCTGGCATCCATAGGGTCGTGGCAGATCTGGAGCGCCAGCTCTACATTTTCCAAGGCAGTCAGATTAGGGATCAGGTTATAGAACTGAAAGACAAATCCAATATCATCCCTTCGGTAGGCGGTCAGCTGCCGCTGGGAATATCTGGCAATATCCTGTCCATCCACCATCACATGGCCGGACGTAGCCGTGTCCATTCCACCAAGGATATTGAGGACTGTCGTTTTTCCGGCTCCGCTTGGTCCTACCACCACCGCAAACTCTCCTTTTTGAACCTGGAAATCGATCCCGGCCGCCGCCATGATCTCGACTTCTCCCATCTGATAGATTTTCTTCACATCTTCCAATTCCACAAATCCGTCCATGCCCTGCCTCCAAGTCTTACTGGCAATTGTTTTTTTTCATTATATCACTTATAATAGCAGATGAAAAATAATTATTTTATGAAAGTATTCTAAAGAATCGGAGTGATCACTATGGACAATCTTCACATCCGCAAAGCGGAAAACGACTCTGAACTCCAGGCAATCGCAGCCCTGGCAGACGAAATCTGGCACCAGCATTTTGTGCCCATCATCGGACTGGAACAGGTGAAATATATGGTGGACAAGTTTCAGTCCTTTCCGGCCCTCAAAAGCCAGGTGGCGCAAGAGGGATACGAGTATTACCAGCTTTTTGCGGACGGCCGCCTCGTCGGCTACACCGGCATCCACCCGGAAGCGGACGCCCTGTTCCTGAGCAAACTTTATATCCATAAGGATTTTCGGGGAAGGCATCTGGCAACCGAAGTATTTCATTTTCTGACCGCCTTATCCAAAGAGCGGGGATTGAAGAAAATCTGGCTGACCTGCAACAAACATAATGACAATTCTCTAGCAGTCTACGATCATCTGGGCTTTGTCATCACCGATGAACAGAAGGCAGATATCGGAAATGGCTTCGTGATGGATGACTACATCATGACTTTTTATCCATAACAATGCCAATATCGGAAACTCAGCCTTTTTCTTCTGGGCAGCCGCTGTTCCAGAACAGCGGCGCTGCGCAGATAGATGTCTTTTACAAAATGCTCCTCCTCTTCATCCGGCTTTTCTGGTCCATAAGCCGCCCGACTGATGATCTCTCTCAAGCGGGCCGCCTCTTCTTCTCCAATATTCTGCAGGAAGTCCGCGGCTTTCCTTGGAAACTCTTCTTCAACCCCTATGTATTCCTTTGAAAATCCGCAAAAATACAGCATATGCAGCCATTTCGCGAATATTTCCCGACTGCTCTTCCTTTTCATTCTTCCCAGTCTCCATCTCCTTCGCAGAAGGAAGCTCAGCGGCGCAGCGACCAGGATCACACCGGTTGCGGCAGGCAGAATCTCCGGAAGAAAATCCAGATCAACAAACAGGGCTGAGGCAGTCGCCTCCCGCGTCTTTTCATCCCTCTGCTCTGTCTCCTTGGCAGAAAGCAGATCTGATCTTGCTGACAGATCCAATTCCTCTTGAAGTATGGAAAACTCCTCCATGTCAAATCCGGGATAAGACGTGTTCATGGATCCATCGTCTGCTGGCGTCACTTCCACCGGCATCCATCCATAGTCTTCCATAAAAATTTCTGTCCAGGCATGGGCGGACTCATCGGTGACTTCCGCGGTCCAGTAGCCGTTCTCCCCCATTTCAAAATCTGAAGGCTGTACTGCGTATCCTGACGCATACCGGGCCGGGATCCCATAGAAACGATACATCAGGGTGGCTGCTGACGCGAAATGGACGCAGTACCCCTCCTGCCGCTCAAACAGAAAATATTCCACGATATCTTCATTCAAAGGCGCCCGTCCCGGTGTTCGTGTATATTCTGTCTGCGACTGCAGGGTGGAGAGGATGAACGCGCTGATCTGATCCAATGAGGCGAAAGGATGTTCCTCGCACAGTCTGGCAAGTCTTGGCAGCATCGCTTCATCGGCCTGCGTATAAACATCCCGCATCTCCCGCAAGTATCCGTTCTGTACCAGCCAGTACCATTCTCCCTGCTGTTCGAAATCTTCCGGAATATTCTGCCAGTCGATCCCCATATCGCCGCGCTCATAGAAGCTGTACCCGTATCCCGGCATCTGCGCATCCCAGCCGCCGATCCAACTGCTGCAGTACGGATAGTAGACGCGGCGATAGTCTCCTCCCTCATGTTCCACATATAAGACCTCAGGGGGCTCCTCCCCTTCTTCAGCAGTCATACTGTTCATTGCAAAATACAGGGTATAGAAAAGTCCTCCCACCCAAGACTCCCAGTCTCCCCAGTTCAGCCTCTCCGCCACCTCATGGAAGATTTCTTCATCATCGGCCATTTCCCAGTCTCCCCCTGTATATTCCCCTCCTGTAAATCCTTTCAGATACAGGGTCTCCGTGGGTTGCTCCGAAAGAAAAAGGGTCATCTGCGCCTCCCCGGCAGGATAATTATTCCCACGGCTCACATGGCCGTTGGCGGATACGTCATCCGCTCTGCCGGATATCTGCTGGAATGTTCTGGACAGAAAACCTTCGCCTTGATATGCTACTCTGTAGAACTGAGGCCCGAACAGTGAGACGAGCAGAACCGCGCAGACAAGGACGGCCGCCAAGAAACCTCCCATTGTCCTGCCACATTTGGCGGCCAGTGCCTTTCGTTTCTCTTCCTTCAGTTCCAGGATCTCATCCCGCTCTCTGGCCGTATACAGGGTCCAAAACAAAATCTGAAACAACAGACAGAGCGCCGCTGTTCCGACACCTATCCTAATCCCCAGGAAAGGACCTCCCAGCATCATTCCCGTCACCAGCACGTATGGAAGCAGATGATACTCCAGGACGATCTCCATCAGGAACAGGAAGACCGTGACCAGCGCCCCGGTCAGCAAAATCGCGGATTCCACTTCCGCCTCCGCCTGTCCTACCCCTCCTCTCAGGCTTGTCAGCAGGATGGAAAACTGTGCCGCAAGCAGAGTCTGGAAAAAGAAACACAGCCCTCCCACTCCGGCACAGAAAACCGCGACCGCTGGCCAAAACCATCTTCTCCTGTAGAAAAACAACAGCCACAGCAGGAGGCATAGGACAAAGCTTCCTATGAACACCATCGATCCGGAATCTGAAACACCGGGAATGGATGTCACCATGAAAAGAATTCCCTGGATCCCCGCCGTTAGAACCAGCAGCTTTTGTACCGGCTGATCTTGTTTTTTTCTTCTGACTTCTGCCATAGGTCAACTCCTATATCTCAATCTGAAATACCTGTCCTTCTATTTCTTCCTCTGCTCGCTCCGCGGAAAACCGGAAGATCAGCCTCTCTTCCACAAACCACTCCAGCCGCCGGGTCAGCCGCATCGCTCCCGGGCCAGGCTCAGGCGGAGAAGCCTTCCCTTCCGGTCTTTCCTCCTGGCTCTGGTCCTGATAGAGACGAAGCAGCAATGTCCGGCGCTGACTTTGATCAGAGAGTTCCATGTAAGCGGGCGCCTTCCCTTCCATCCAGCACACTCGTACAAGGGAACCTTTCTTGAGCAGGCTTCCTGTCAGAGCGTATAGCAGGGTATAAAACCCATCCAGCTCTTCCAGCGAATCTGATTCCCTGATTCCCAGATCCAGGAAAAGAGAAAAACAAAGTTTCTGCTCTTCCTCATACTCCTTGACCCAAAGCTGTCCGCTCCTGGCTGTCTGGTTCCAATGGATATGCCGGGTCGGATCACCCTCCCGGTATTCCCGGATCTGCCGGATCTCCTCCTGGGCATTCCCCGGATGTGGGAGCGCTTCCTGTCTTGAGCTTTCCGGATCTCCCGCTCGGAAACGGATCTCAATCAGCATCTCCAGGTCCTCGGGGAAGACGATGAGCTCCATCTCCTCCTCCAGGGACCTTTTTCGGACAAACAGGGATAAATAGTCATACACCTTAAGCTGCGCCCCGTGGAAGATCACAATCCCGCAGTGGAACAAGGTCTCCTGGAAGGGCAGCTGATGTTCTCCACAGTCCCCATTTCCATATATCTTTCGCTTCTCCCGCAGCGAGCTGTCTTTTTGCTCGATCCATACTTTCAACAGAAATTTGCTGACAGGCAGCCTTCCCCGGTTCCTTACACGGATGTTCCAGATAAAGGGTTCTTCCTTGACTGCAAAAACGGTCTTCTCTGAAAATGTCACCTCCAGAGACTGTTTGAAATAGATGGAGAGCATCAGCATCAGGACCATCAGCAGCGCCTGGGTCAGGGACACTACCAGAAGTGCCTGGCTCTCATACATGCCTGCCGCGTAAAAAAAGAAAAAAACAAGGGCGAGAAACGCAAACTTCTTCATCTGCCTTCCTCCCCCATTGGCGGCGCATTCGTCTTTTTCACGATTTCCCCAAGGATCTGCTCCCTGCTGACCTGATCCATCCCCCCGGTCCTCTTTCGGATGATCCGATGGCCGGCCACATAAGGGTACTGCCCCCGGATATCCCCCGGAGTCACATAATTTCTCCCTTCCATCCAGGCAGCGGCTTTCGCCATCTTCACCAGAGCGATCGTCCCCCTGGGACTGGCCCCCCGCTCGATCCGCGAATGCTCTCTGGTGGCGCGGATCAGTTCCAAAAGATACTGATAGATCGTGTCTTTGATATATACCTGATGGATCTCTTTTTGCGCTTCCAGCAGAATTTCTTTGGAGAGTACCGGACGGATCTGCTCGTATTTCTCTTCAAGGCTGACAGCCTTGGCCATCCGGTACTCACTTTCAAAATCCGGATATCCTACACTCATGCTGATCATAAAACGGTCCACCTGCGCCTCCGGAAGAAGCTGTGTCCCTGTGGCTCCCACCGGATTCTGGGTGGCAATGACAAGAAAGGGCGACGGCACTTCCCTGGTCACTCCTTCTACTGTCACCTTCCTTTCCTCCATCACCTCCAAAAGCGCGGACTGAGTCTTTGGAGAAGTGCGGTTGATCTCATCTGCCAGAAGAAGATTGCAGAACACACTTCCGGGCTGATAGACAAACCTCTCCCGTTCCCTCCGGTAAATGGAGAAACCGGTCAGATCCGACGGGAGGACATCCGGCGTAAATTGTACCCGCTTATACTCCAGCCCCATCGCTCTGGAAAAAGCCACCGCCAACGTTGTCTTCCCCACACCGGGGATATCTTCCAGAAGAACATGCCCATCCGCCAGGAACGCAGTCATGATCTCACGGATCTCCTGTTCTTTTCCCAAAATCACTTGATTTACCTGTTCCAGCACCTGCCCTACCGCCAGGTGAAGTGTCTTTGCCTCCATCGCAAGCTCCTTTTTGTCAGCCTACTGTATGATCCCTTCCAGCGATTTATAGAGTTTCTCGTTTTCTCTCCGCAGGATCATAATCTCCTTTTTTAGCGCTTCCACCTGGTACCCCAATTCCCGGATCCGCTCCGCCTCTTGGTCTTCCCGGCGGGAGTTTCCTCCCCGCAGCCCTCTTGCCTGAAGGGCAAGAATATCGCGGCACAGGATATCCTGCTCCCTATCTGTCATATCCAGAAGCCGACAGCCGTATTTCCTGCACTTGCTTCCGTCTTCCAGACTTTCCTCTTCGCTTCGCACAATCTCGCAGAGGAAGGTATAGATCCTTCCACCCGGAACCACTCGGATCCCGGAGAGGATCACTTCTTCATTCATCGCGTATTCTTCTTGACACTGGAGACCCACTCCTGTCAGACTGATATCCACCGTCCTGCACGGATGCTTTTCCGTCTCTCTTTTGCGGCTTATGTATCCCTCCGCATGCAGGGGCTGTCGGAAGTTTTCTCTGCCTTCCATGTACTGTACGACTTCTTCCAGCTGGATCACCCAGAATTCTGTGGTGCACTGGATCACTGTCCCATAGAACAAGGCGGCCTGCCCCTTGACTGTCTTGGAACGCATCCCCACCTTCACACGCAGGCCCGGGCCGACTATCTTTGGCGTCTTCTCGCCTCCCCTTGTATTGACTCGCAGCCTCTGCTGCTTGGAATCGTATTCTCCCGCGCTTCCCGCAAGCAGAGTCTCATTTTCCTCCGTCATAACCTCGCACATGGCTCCTTTATTTTCCTCGATAAAGGCATATGCTTCCGCTGAAGTCTCAAGTTCTGGATTCACACCGTCCAACCTCCTTCTTTTCTTTTTCCTCTATTCCTTACCGTCAAAACAATAGGTACACAATTTGCATGGCTCGATCCCGATCGACGCGATCAGGTCGTCCAGTCTGTGATAGCGAAGCGTCGTGAAATTCTGCTGCTTCCGGATATCCTCGATCATCTGCGCGTATCTAAAGCTGCAGGGATCCGCGTACTCCTCCAGAACGCTCTTCGGACATTCATCCCCCTCCCGCTCCCGGATCATCCTCCTTGTGATCAGGTCAAGTTCTGACTTTGACCTGGAGAAATTCAGATACTTGCAGCCGTAGAGCAGCGGAGGGCAGGCTGGCCGCACATGGACCTCTTTCGCCCCGCTCTGATATAAGAACTCCGTCGTCTCCCGAAGCTGGGTTCCTCTTACGATGGAGTCATCGATCAGCAAAAGCTTTTTATTCTCGATCAGCGCCTTTACCGGGATCAGCTTCATCCTGGCGATCAGATTTCTCTGGCTTTGATTGGTGGGCATAAAAGATCTGGGCCAGGTAGGGGTGTATTTGATAAAAGGCCTGGCGTAAGGAATCCCCGCCTCATTGGAATATCCGATGGCGTGGGCCACCCCGGAATCCGGAACCCCTGCCACGATATCAGGATGCACAGAATCTCCGTCTCTTTTGGCCAGCATACTCCCGCATTTATAACGCATCTCTTCCACATTGACGCCCTCGTAAGCGGAAGTGGGATACCCGTAATACACCCACAGGAAAGAGCAGATCTTCATCTCTTCCCCCGGAGCCACCAGGGTTTCCACGCCTTCCGGCGTGATGAAAGCAATCTCAGCCGGGCCCAGTTCTTTATAATCCTGATATCCCAGATTGATATAGGCAAAGCTTTCAAAAGAAACGCAGTAAGCTCCCGCTTTATGCCCAATGACCAGCGGCGTCCTTCCATAGCGGTCACGGGCGGCATAGAGACCGTCTTTGGTCATCAGCAGCAGCGTCATGGAACCGTCAATGATCTCCTGCACATACTGGATCCCTTCTACAATAGTAGCCTTCTTGCAGATCAGAGAAGCCACCAGCTCTGTAGCATTGATCTGTCCGGTGCTCATCTCCTGAAAATGAGAATGTCCGTCCTGATAGATCTGTTCCAGAAGCTCCTCCTGGTTATTGATCTTCCCTACCGTTGTGATCGCGAAGCTTCCCAGATGAGACTGGATCAACAGAGGCTGAGGTTCAAAATCTGAGATACATCCAATTCCCAGATTCCCCTTCATCTCGCTCACATCCCGGTCAAACTTCGTACGAAACGGTGAATTCTCAATATTATGGATGGCACGGTTAAAGCCTTCCATCCCGTGAGTGGCCATTCCGCCTCTCCTGGTCCCAAGGTGGGAATGGTAATCCACCCCGTAAAAAAGTTCCAACACACAATCTTCTTTAGAAGCTACACCAAAAAGTCCTCCCATGTGATTTCTCCTTTTGTCCTTTTATTTTTCGCCCCGCCATTGTAACACATAACGGACGCTGCTGTCTAATAGAAATCAGGCCTTTCCTTAATAGGACGCTCTGTACTCTTCAAAATAGTCTGTAGATCGGATCGTCCTGCTGGGAACGAGTGTGACCTTCAGACTTTTCTCACACAGGATCCTGCTTCCCTCCGGCAAAATAAGATTTCTGTATTCTGATCCGTCTGTACCAGAATCCGTCCCTAGATTCAGAAATTTCTCATCGTATATCTGTCCGCCCTCATCCACCACCGTGATATCCATATCACCTTCTCCTCCTGTGACTATGACGTCATAGCTTCCCGGCGGCAGATCCGCGCCAGCCTCATAGATATCTCCGCCCGTCAGCTCCACGGATTCCGTCAGGGGATTCTCCATTCCGGCCATGATCACCGCCTGGGCGTTATCAGATGTAAGCTTTATCGGACTCTCCGCGCTGATCTCCACTACCGCTCCCGGATAGAGCCGCAGATCATCCAGATAGTTTTCTCCCTCTTTCCCCTTATATTCATATAGAGAAATGCTGTTTTCTTCGTCCCAGACACGGACTACATCAAAATCATCCACCGGCTCCGCCACATATCTCCCCGACGGTATATGGACGCCCACAATATACCTTCCGCTGGGCAGTTCGTATTCTACAGCAGTCCCCTCATTGGAAAGCGCGCTCGTCACATACTCATAAGGATCCTGTTCTTCGATGCTCTGTGAAACCCATTCTGTGTCCGCGTCATTCCTTACCTGTCCCAGAAACGGTATCACAGCCGCTAGCACAGTGATCACGATCACCAGGATCACGATCCAGATCAGACAGCCTTTCCTTCGCTTTCGCGGCGGATCAATCTGTCTCTGATATCCCTGATACTTACGCCTCTGGCGCTGAGGTTCCTGTCCTCCTGCCTGAGCCTGCCGATACTGGGACCGGTCTTGCTGAGACCGGGATGAGTGATACTGCCTGTTCTGCCCGGTGTTACGTTCTGTGTGGACATGGGTAAGCGGAAGATCCTCGCATCCACTTCGATTGATCTGATAATTCTTCTCCGATTTGCGGTTGTCCAGTCCACATTCCTTACAAATCTGATTGCTGTCCAGCCTGCCGCCGCACAACGTACATCTTTTGCCAAACACGCGCTTCCCTCCTCATCCGATCCTGGTGCGCAGGGAGCAAAAGCCCTCTGATAATATCTTATTACAATCTGGGACCGGGCGCAACTGATTTTACATCTCCTTTTCTCTTAAATCCTTTCCCGGCACAATGCTTCCAAATGATCGTGGATCCACGCCCCGTCCCTCTCATCTGCCATGGTCACGATCACATCTCCCGCCTGCAGCCGGGTTTTTCCTTTCGGTATGATCTCCATGTCCCCTCTTTGCACCGCTACAAGAAGGCAGTTGTCCGGCCACTGGATCTCTTGGATCGTCAGGTCCTCAATCTGAGAGCCCCGGCACACTACGAAATCCATCAGCATTTTTTCTCCCTGCTCTCTACTCGGAGCTTCCCCGCGCCGCTCCAGCAGCCGTTCCAGCAGGCTCTCATAGATTGGTCTGGAGTGGAGCAGGGTAGCCGTGATATACGCCACAATGGATATCACAGACAGGGAAAGCATCTGCGTCAGTGTCCCTGTCATCTCGAAGATCAGGATGATCCCGGTCAACGGCGCCCGCACTACCGCCGCAAAATACCCGGCCATCGCCAGAAGGACGAAATTATTTACGTACAGGGGATCCAGTCCCCATATTTTTGTTCCAGCCATAGCAAAAATCCCGCCAATATAACCACCGACCACCAGCAGAGGAAAGAAGATCCCTCCCGGAGCCCCGGAACCAAAGCTTACCGCGGAAAACAGAAATCTTCCCGCCAAAAGACATACCGCCGTTCCCAGCAGCATATCCGCGCCGGTCAACGCTTCGATCAGACTGTGCCCGCTCCCCAAAAGTTCAGGAACGGTAAAACCCAGGATTCCCGCGCACAAAAATGGAATCAACAATCTGCCTGTGGAATTTAGGAACCAGGCTCTGTCATACAGCGACTGAACCTTCAGTGTAAACCAGTTATAAAACGCGCCGAGAGCGCCCAGCAGAACGCCCAGGCTTAAGACCATCCAATAGGAGGATACCGGAAGCTCACGGATGATTGAAAATTGAAAGATCGAATCTGTTCCCAATACCGCCGTCGCCAGAAAGTCCGCGGTCAGGGACGCGGTCATCACAGACAGTAAGGCTGACACAGAAAAATTCTTATGGACTTCCTCCAGGGAAAACATGACCCCCGCCAAGGGCGCGTGGAACGCGGCTGATAATCCCGCGCCGGCCCCGCAGGTGAGCAGAAACTTTTCCTCTGTCTTTCCCCGGTCCAGTCCCCGGGAAATTCCCTTTCCGGCCATTGCCCCAAGCTGGATCGAAGGACCCTCCCTTCCCAGGGCGAGTCCTCCTAAGATACATAAGAATCCTCCCAGAAACTTGGCCGGCAGCACCCGCTGCCATTTCTGATCCAGCTTTCCCGCCATCTCTCCCTCCAACTGGGGAATCCCGCTTCCTGATATCAGCGGTTCCCAGGTTACCAGCTTCGCCGTGACCCAGGCCAGGGCCGCAAGGATCAAAAACCACACACCGATCCTCCATGACGCCTTCCCCGCGAAGTCAAGGATCCATTCCAGCCAGTTCCCCGCCCGGTCCAGCGCCATCCGGTACAGCACCACCACGCAGCCGCCAATCCCGCCTACGAGAAGTCCTTCTCCGATCAAGATCACCGGAAATCGCTCTCCCAGGCTCTTTGCCTGTCTGCGGGTCTTGTATTTATTATACAGGAAGGGCACTGGTTATCCAAGTATTCTTATTCTTCCGCCTCCTCCCCTTCGCTGACAGTGGTCATATTGCCGATCACATCTGTACTTACCTGATATACCATCTTGGAGCCTTCCGGCATCAGATACCGGTTCTCGCCGGTGTCATCTTCTGCCCCGATATAGACGGTATAGGTCTCTTCTTCTTCAGTGTCTGTATCCGTATATACTGCCTGGACTATCATCCGTTCCTCTTCGTCGAGGCCATAATCGGAAAGGCTCTCATCCGTCACATGATAATCCACGCACTCAGTCAGAGACAGTACGCCCAGGCCTCCCGCCAGCTCTGCCAGGTCTTCTTCCTCCTGGTAAGTCTGGCTCTCTCCAACCTCTGTGACGGTAACGCTTACCAGATTACCGCTGCTGATAGACGGAACCGTATCTGTCTGGGCCAGATCCGCCAGATCAAACAACAGGGCGGACACCAGTGTGCCATCGATGGTATAGACCGTCCTGCTTCCTTCCGGCATAGCGTAATAATTTTCTCCTGTCATATTTCCTATATATAAGGTCCCTGAATCTCCTTCTTCCTCCGTATATCCTATGGTGTAGGAAGGAGCGTCCAGCCCATAGTCTTCCAGGGCATCCGGATCTTCCAGTTCCCTTACCGCGGTCACATCCTGTATCTCATCCGCCATCGTCTGTACCGCGTCCTGGACCATGGGGATTTCCCGGTCCCCATCATAATACCAGGTATCTTCTTCCCTGCTGAATTCCATTGTGTCCGTTCCATCCGTATAGGAAAAGGCGCTCAATTCTTCTGCCTGGACCACATGGATCGTCTCTTCCTCGGCCTTTTTTTCCTCTGCTTCCTGCTTTCTTTCATCCCAGTATCTAAGTCCCACATAGATTCCGATCAGCGCCACAAGCAGTCCAGCAAGGGTCCAAATCCCTTTCTTTGATCTCATGGTCCACCTCCTATGCCTTTCTTCTCTTCCACCAGCATACAAATCCGCCGATCAATACGACTGCCGGAATCCCAAAGATGATCAGAAGACTGATAAGACCCGCATGCTGCATCGTATTATAGGTGACTGACAGACTCTTCGCCTCGATGGCTACATTTTCCAGATCGTCAAAATTGGCAGATACTGAATTCATAAACAGATCCAGGTTATCTAGCGTGGTAAAGGAATCTGTGACCTGAGGATCGATCAATGTGTCCGCGGTCACCACCGTCAGACGGGCTTCCGCTCCTTCTTCCACATCTGACTCAGCACTGTCCGCGGTTTCGTCACTTTCATCCTCTGAGGTGTCACTGTCTGTCTCAGTCGTTACGCTTTCCGTGGCGATCGCTCCCAGGGTAAACTCTCCCTGTTCCTGAGTTGCCTCTGTGACCGCGTAGGCATCCGAAGAGGTATCCATGAATTCCTGCACAGTAACCGTGTCTCTTACCGGATCACCGATCTGGAAGCCATGAGCGTTGACCAGGAGCACCATATCGGAGGCCAGTCCCTCCGTGATCTCCTCACCGCCTGTGATCTCCGGGAAAATATAGTAGTAGTTGCCCTGATAGTTCCGCTGCATATCCGCGATATACCCGTCTGCCCTCATGATCCCGTATTCTTCCAGAAAACTGTCCAGATTCGGGGTTTCATCCTCTGTGTCTCCCAGCATCACATAGACTTTTCCGCCGTCAGCCATGTAATCTTCGATCAGCGTCTTCTCCTCTTCTGTAATGTCTGTGACTGGAGAGTACAGGAACAACAGATCACAGTCCTCCGGAATCTCTCCCACCATCAGAAGGTTCAGTTCTTCCTCTGTCATATTGTTCTTCTCAAGCAGCTCTGTGACAGAAGTGGAAAACGTATTTTCCCCGTGTCCTGTCGTATAATAGATCTTTTTCTGCGTGTCGCTGGTCACATAGTTGATGGCGCTGGTAAACTGTCCCTCTCCGTCAAACTCCGTGGCCGAGGAAGTGTCTCCATAATAATAAGCATATTCATCCGGGACCAGAATCTCATCAAATGTGACTGCGGTGCTCTTCTGCGTATCTTCGCAGGAGATCAGGATTGTGTCCTCCGATACATTGTTCTCCGTCAGTTCTGCCGGGTGCAGCACCGGATCGATCCACTCTACCTGGATCTGGTCTGAGAGAGCCGTGTACTTGTTCAGAAACGCTTTGATCCGATCGTCGGTATTATTCTTCTCCGCAAACACCTGGAACGTCACCTGCTGATCCAGATCCGCCAGTATTTCCCTGCTGGTTTCTGAGATCTCATAGATCCGGTTGTCGCTGATGTCTATGCTGCGCACGCTTTCTGGAAGCTGTCCGGCAATCAGATTGGCCACGATCACCACCGCGATCACCAGCGCCGTCATCCCCACGCTGTAGCTTCCATTCCGGGAAGCCGTATTCTGGAACATCCCTTTGATCTTCTCTACCATATTCTCCCCCCTAACTCCACCGTCTCTTCTGGATCATCTGTACCGTCAGGAAAACGAATACGGCGATCAAAGACAGATATAAGATCATACTCGTGGTATCAAAAATATTGTTGGAGGAAATATCTGTAAAAACCTCTGTCAACACGAATTTTTCCAGCACCGTGGACAGAGCGTTTTCTAAAATCTCCGGTCTGGCCACATACACACAGATACAGCCTGCTGCCGCTCCGATCTCCAGCACTGCCCCGATCAGCCAGTTTTTCGTCATCTGCCAGACAGCCAGGATGATCAGCGTCAGGATGGACATGATCCCCGCCATGTTGGCTCCCGCGGAAGATGGCAGGAAATCCAGGATCCCGTTCCACAGATAGATCAGCATCAGCACGCCAAAGGTTCCGATAGCGGCGATGATCTGGCTTTCTGTCAAAGAAGACACGAACATTCCAATGGCGATATAGACGCACCCCAGCAGAAAGAACAGCAGGATCGCCAGGTAGTCCACCACGATATAGGCGGTCCCCTGGGCGGCAATGATCAGAGGAAAGATGAGGAAGACCGCACATGGGACCGCCAGGATCGTCACCATGGCAAGATATTTCCCCATCACGATCTTTACCAGGCTTACCGGCGCTGTCAAAAGCAACTGATCCGCCTTGCTTTTACGGTCCTCAGCAAAGCTCTTCATCGTCAGGACCGGGATAGCGATCATAAAGACAAAAAGGACCGCCGATATCACATAGGAAAAATAAGGATATCCATAGTTCAGGTTATACGCCATAAAATAAATCCCGGTAAACGCGATCATAAAGGCGATAAATACACAGCCGATCATGGTGTGAAAATAGGACTGTAATTCTCTTTTATAAATTGCTTTCATTCTTCTGACACCTCCTTGATCCGTTTTAGTCCCCGTGTTCCTCCCTGGGTCAGTTCCAGGAAGATCTCTTCTAGAGAAGATTTGTTTTCTTTCAGTGTCAGAAGCGGCATTTTCTCCTGGGCAAAGGCAAGGAATATCTGCTCCCGGATATCTTCGCCGCCGTCCGCTTTGATCTGGACAGCGGTGACTCCTGACCCACTTGTATGGTACTCAGCTTTCTTCACCTGTCGGAGTTTTCCAAGAACCTTGCGGACTTCATCCATGGTCCCTTTTGCCTCAATCTCGATGTGTCCGGTCCCTCCCATTCGTTTCTCCAGATTCTCCGGCGTGTCACAGGCGGCCAACTTTCCATTCGCGATGATCAGGATATGGTCGCAGACTTCCCGGACCTCCGCCAGGATGTGGGAGCTCAGGATCACAGTATGTTCCTTTGCCAGCTTTCGGATCAGTTCCCGGATTTCAATAATCTGCTTGGGATCCAGACCCACCGTTGGCTCATCCAGGATGATGATCTCCGGGAATCCCAGGATCGCCTGGGCAAGCCCCACCCTCTGGCGATAACCCTTGGACAGATTCTGGACCAACCGGTCTGTTACATCCCAAAGTCTGGCCATACGCATGACTTTATCGATCTGTGTTTCTCTTTCGGATTTGGGGATTTTCTTTAGCTCAGCCGCAAACTTAAGATACTCCGATACGGTCATTTCCATATAGAGAGGCGGCTGCTCCGGCAGATAGCCGATGCATTTTCTGGCTTCCTGTGGTTCTCGTAAGATATCGTGGCCATTGATCAGGACTGTGCCTTTCGTGGCGCCCAGATACCCGGTCATGATATTCATGGTCGTGGATTTCCCGGCCCCGTTGGGACCGAGAAACCCATATATCTGACCCTTTTCCACAGTGAAGCTCAGATCATCTACGGCAAGATGAGAACCGTAGCGTTTCGTAAGATTCTTTACTTCTATCACTTCTCTTCCTCCTGTCACTCATTGGGATGGTACCAGTATAAGAGAAGTTTTTGAAAAGTATGTGGTTTTTCTGTGGTGATTCTGTGAACGAGAGTTACAAGTCCGGTCCGAGTGTGACTTGTAATGAGCAGGGCCTCAGTCTATGCTCCTGTCGGAAGATATGGACGCAGGACTCCCGCCACATTGCTGATCGGCATGGTCTGGAGCCAAACCTTCCCTGGGCCGGTGATCACCGTATTGAAGATGCCCTCGCCGCCAAACAGCATATTCTTCACTCCTGGCACGCTTTTGATATCCATATTGCAAGTGGAAGTCATAGCCGCCAAGTGTCCGGTATCTACCACAATCTGCTGCCCCGGCTGCAGATCATACTCGATCACATGGCCGTCAAACTCAGCGAAAACAATCCCCTGGCCGGCCACCTTCTGCATGATAAATCCCTCGCCGCCAAACAGGCCGGCGCCGAATTTCTTATTGAAGAATACGGAGAGGGTCACGCCGGCTTCTCCCGCCAGGAACGCGCTCTTCTGAAAGACCATCTCTTCTCCCGGTCCGATCTGGAACGCCCGGATCGATCCCGGAAAACTGGAAGCAAACGCGATCATCCCGTTTCCGCCCACGGATGTATAGATATTCTGGAAAATCTTCTCTCCCGCGAACATTCTTCCAAACGCTTTCCCCACACCTCCGTTTGTGCTTGTCTCCATCTTCATATTGGGAGACATCCAGGCCATGCTTCCGCCCTCATTGATCATCTTCTCTCCATCCTCCAGATAACACAGCACAACCGGAAGAGTCTCTCCTTTGATTTCATACTTCATAATTATTGTACCTCCTCATTTTACTGTTTTCATAGTACCTTGATATGGACTGTTGTTCAAGTTTCTTTACAGAAATTTTTCAAATTTAAATTAATACTTTCATTTTAGGCTCAAATATGATACAATACTTTTTGCATGGGGCATTAGCGCAGTTGGGAGCGCGCCACACTGGCAGTGTGGAGGCCACGGGTTCAAGTCCCGTATGCTCCATTCCCAATATTTAACTTCTCCCACTCATCGGAAACGATGAGTTCTATTTTTTTCACCTGGTGCGCAACCGTATAGCTTCGTTTATTTCTTCCATTAAGATCATCTCCAACAAAAGTTCCGGTCAATCGGTGTTACCAGCACCAGAACGTTAGATCTTTT
>DXGF01000057.1 GCA_019114065.1 Candidatus Dorea gallistercoris | reverse complement strand
GTGGATTTTGTCAAGAACAACTATGGAATCGACCTGAGCAAGAAAAAGCAGTTGATCATAGGACGGCTGTCCAATACTATCGCTGCCCTTGGGCTCCGTTCTTTCAAAGAGTATGTGGACCGTATCATCTCTCAGCAGAACAAGGAAGATGTGGAAACACTCCTGAACCGCCTGACGACAAACTATACATTTTTTATGCGGGAGGAGGATCATTTTAATTTTTTCAAAGACACGATCCTCCCCTATCTGGAACAAGTAAAGAAAAATCATGTCTTGAGCATCTGGAGCGCCGGATGCTCAACTGGGGAAGAGCCTTATACCCTTTCTATCATCCTGAAGGAGTATTTTGGCTCTAAAGCCGCTCTGTGGGATACCCGGATCTTGGCCACCGACATCTCTCAGAATGTCCTTACAGCGGCCCAGACCGCAGTATATGACAAAGAGGCTCTCAGCCGGCTTCCCGCTTCCTGGATCAAGAAATATTTCCGGACTACCAGTGAGGCCGGTGTTTATACGGTAAGCCCGGTTTTGAGAGACAACGTCATCTTTCGTACTTTTAATTTGATGGATCCGATCCAGTTCCGACTGAAATTCGATGTGATCTTCTGCCGGAATGTCATGATCTATTTCGACCAGCCTACCAAGGCCAGCCTGATCCAGCGTTTTTTTAACGCCAGCGTTCCCGGCGCGTATCTGCTGATCGGCCACTCGGAATCTTTGGACCGATCTAATCGTAATTACCAGTATATTCAGCCTTCCATTTACCGGAAGCCGCTGAAGTAAGGAAAGGGGCTTTCATTTATATGAACCAGGATAAACCGATAAAATTATTGATCGTAGATGACTCCATCGTCTTCTGCCGCTTTCTGAGCACTCAGCTTCCCAAGATCAATCCTCAGATCCAGGTTGTTGGATACTCGATGAACGCTTATGACGCGTTTAAAAAAGTCCCATCTCTGAATCCGAATGTCATCTCGCTGGATGTGGAGATGCCGGGGCTGAGCGGCATTGATTTCCTGAAAAAACTGATACCATCACATCCGATCCCGGTCGTCCTGGTATCTTCTTTAAATGTAGGGGTCTTTGACGCCCTTTCTTATGGCGCTGTGGATTTTGTCAAAAAACCGGATATGAGCAAAGACTACACAACGGAGGCGTTTGCGCGGAATCTGGCATCCAAACTGGTGATCGCGGCTTCCGCCACCGTCAAAGTGCCCAGGGATTCTGAGAATTCCCAGGCGCCATCTCCTGCCAGCACAGGAAGGTCCGCCGTTTCCCGACCTTCTTCTTCCACTCCCTTCGCAGGGAGCGGACAGAAGGAAGAGTCTTCCGGGAGCCGGATCAATCTGCCGAAATTTTCGGCTGACCAGCTTCGGATCAACCATCCTTCTTCTCTGAAGCTTAAGGATACCGTTATCGCTCTGGGTGCTTCTACAGGAGGAACTGAGGCGACTCTGGAGATCCTAAAAGATCTTCCCGCGGAGACTCCAGGGATCGTTGTCACGCAGCATATGCCGGAAGGATTTACCAAAATGTACTCTGAACGGCTGAACCGGCTGTGCGCCATGGAAGTGAAAGAAGCCGAGGACGGGGACATCATCCGGCAGGGTCGGGTACTGATCGCTCCGGGCGGAGACCGGCATATGACCGTGTTCAAGAAAGGAGTCAGCTACTATGTCAGATGCAGGCCTGGCGAAAAAGTCAACGGACACCGGCCTTCTGTAGACGTTTTGTTCCATTCTGTAGCGGACACGGTAAAGAGTGACGCGATCGGCATCATTCTGACTGGAATGGGCGCGGACGGCGCGGACGGGCTTCTGAAGATGCGCCAAAAGGGCGCGTATACGATCGGGCAGGACAAAGAGTCCTGCGTCGTCTATGGAATGCCTATGGTTGCGGAGCGAATCGGCGCTGTATGCACGCAGTCACCTTGTTCTAAGATCGCCACATTGCTCGTCAACCATCTGAACACCTTATAGACACATCTGGATGGAGTAAGGAATATGATCTATACACACAGAATGTCAAGAGCGAAAAAGAAGGGGGCCCTGGGACTTGTCCTGGGGCTTTTTGCGGGGGTCCTCCTGACCTTGGCTGTCACCGGGGCGCCCTTTGTCCGGTACGCCAAAGCGGACGTCCAGTCTGTCCACTCCGCTGAGGTGAAGACGGATCTTACTTCGGTCACTGAAAATTCCAGGAACTGGCAGCTGCTGCTGATCAATGAGGAGCATCCACTGGCGATGGATTACGTTCCGCCCAGCCTGACCGCGATCGATACCTCCCACTCTGTGGATTCCCGCATCGCGGCGGACTTACAGGAGATGCTGGCAGACGGCGCTGCCCAGGGACTGAATATGTATGTCACTTCTTCCTACCGCTCTTATGAGCGGCAGACGGAACTATTCAATGAGGGGATGCAGACCCGTATGGACAGCGGGCTGACGCCTCTGGAATCTTACCAGGCCACCAAATCCTCCGTGGCTCTTCCCGGAGCCAGCGAGCATCAGGCAGGTCTGGCAGTCGACATCATTGCCGCCGCCTATCCGGAACTGGATGAGCGCCAGGGAGATACGCCGGAACAACAGTGGCTGATGGCCCACTGCCAGGAGTATGGGTTTATCCTGCGCTATCCCAAAGGCACGCAGAGCATCACCGGCATCACCTATGAGCCCTGGCATTACCGGTATGTAGGGAAAGAGGCCGCCCAGGAGATCACAGAACAGGGAATCACGCTGGAGGAATATCTGCAGTAGCCTCCCGGCGCTCCACCGGAAGTTCTTCCGCGGCTCTGGTCAGATAACTGATAGAATTTCATGCCTTTCCCCTTTCCGCTGATAATGGTAAAATAAAAACTGACTTTTCACTTTATGATACCAGGAAGGAAACAAAAATGAAACAATTATTGCGCTATTTAAAACCACATCTTTTCATCTCGGTCATGTCTCCTCTTTTTAAGATGCTAGAAGCCACCTTTGAACTTTTCGTTCCCCTGGTGGTCGCCCGGATGATCGATGTGGGCATTGCCAGGAATAACGGCCCTTACCTCTGGAAAATGGGCGGGCTTCTCATACTTCTTGGTGTGATCGGATTTTCCTTCGCCCTGGTCGCTCAATATTTTGCCGCAAAGTCTTCTGTTTACACAGCCGCCGCCATACGGAGTGATCTGTTTGCCCATATCAGCACCTTCTCCTACCAGGAAATCGATGCCGTCGGTACTTCCACTCTCATCAACCGTACTACCAATGATGTCAACCAGGTACAGAACGGACTGAACATGTTTCTGCGCCTGTTCCTGCGTTCTCCCTTTGTCGTATTCGGCGCTATGATCATGGCCTTTACCGTAGATGTAAGAGCCGCCATTCCTTTTGCCGTGGTCATTCCCGCCCTGTTGGCCGTGGTATTTGCCATCCTCCTCGTCAGTATGCCTCTCTATAAGAAGGTGCAGAAACAACTTGACCAGGTGCTCCTAAGTACCAGGGAGAATCTGCTGGGCATCCGGGTGGTCCGGGCTTTTGGAAAGCAGAAGGAAGAGATCGAACGGTTCCACCAGAGGACAGACAAATTATATCAGAGACAGATCTTTGTCGGGAAGATCTCTGCTCTTTTGAATCCTCTGACCTATGTGCTCATCAACCTGGGGATCATCGCCGTGCTGTATTTTGGCGGACGACAGGTCAATACCGGAAGCCTCACACAAGGACAGGTCATTGCCCTCATCAACTATATGTCCCAGATCTTGACGGAACTTGTGAAGCTGGCTAATCTCATTATCCTTCTGTCCAGAGCTTTCGCCAGCCTCGGGAGGATCAACGCTGTCTTTGAGATAAAGCCATCCATCCCAGATACAGGCGCGCCCATTTCTGACACAGACTTAAAAACTTCCAGCCCTGTTCCGGCTGTTTCCTTTGAAAATGTGGGATTCTCATATGCCGGTTCCAGACACGAAACACTCCATGGCATCAGTTTTACCGCCATGCCCGGCGATACCATCGGCATCATCGGAGGCACCGGTTCGGGGAAAACAACCCTGGCCAATCTGATTCCCCGGTTTTATGACTGCACTTCCGGGACGATCCGCCTATTTGGCCGGGACGTAAAGACGCTGCGGCCTTCTTCCATCCGGGAACAGATTGGCGTTGTTCCTCAGAAAGCCACGGTCTTCTCCGGCTCTCTGCGCAAAAATATGCAGTGGGGACGGCCGGATGCCACTGATGAAGAGATCTACCAGGCTCTTGCCGCCGCCCAGGCAAAAGAATTTGTAGACAGTAAGAAAAAAGGGCTGGACCTTATGATCCAGCAGGGCGGGAGCAACCTGTCCGGCGGACAGAAACAGCGGCTCACCATTGCCAGAGCTTTGGTCGGCCATCCCCAGATCCTGATCCTGGACGACAGCGCTTCCGCTCTGGATTTCGCTACTGATGCCAGGCTTCGCAAAGCCATTCAAGAAAGTACCGAACAGATGACCGTATTCATCATATCCCAGCGCGTGTCCGCCATCCGAAACGCAGACCATATCCTGGTCCTGGACGATGGCAGCCCTGTTGGATACGGCACTCATAAAGAACTGCTGGCTTCCAGCCGCATTTACCAGGAAATCTGTGCATCCCAGTCCGCGGGAAAGGAGGCGTTCTCACATGGGTAAAAAAATCACACAAAAAAACCGCCGGACATTACGGCGGATCCTTCACTATATACGTCCTTATCGCCTTCTGTTATTCCTCTCCCTGCTCCTGTCCATCCTGACGGTGGCGCTGACCCTCTATATTCCCATTCTGACGGGTCGGGGGGTAGACGCTGTCGTGGGAAAAGGGATGGTGGATTTCACCGCTTTACTGGCGGTCATCGGCGGCATCCTGATCTCCATTTCCATCACTGCCGTGGCCCAGTGGGTCATGAACCATATCAACAACAAGATCACCTACCGTATCGTCCGGGATCTTAGAGTCCAAGCCTTCAATCATCTGCAGGAGCTTCCTTTGTCTTATGTGGACCGTCATCCTTCTGGGGATCTGATCAGCCGGATCGTTACGGATATTGACCAGTTTTCTGACGGTCTCCTGCTTGGATTTACTCAGGTTTTCACCGGAGTGGCTACCATTTTGGGCACTATCCTCTTTATGCTGAGCATCAACCCCTGGACTACTCTGATCGTAGTGGCCTTAAGCCCTCTCTCCTTTGTGGCGGCCAGCTTTATCTCCAGGAAATCGTTTGCCATGTTTAAGAAACAGTCTGAAACCCGGGGAGAACTGACTGGTCTTACCAACGAAATGCTGGGAGGCTTGAAAGTAGTCCAGGCCTTTGATCATCAGCAGGAAGCCTGCCGTGAATTTGACGAGATCAACCGGCGGCTTGCGGAATACTCGCTGAAAGCTACCTTCTATTCCTCCATCACCAATCCCACCACCCGGTTTATGTATGCGGCTATCTATGCCGGTGTCGCCATCGTGGGAAGCTTTGCCGCCATCTCCGGGGCATTGACGGTAGGACAGCTTTCCAGCTTCCTAAGCTACACCAACCAGTACACTAAGCCTTTTAATGATATTACCAGCGTGCTGACCGAATTCCAGAACTCCATCGCCTCCGCGGCCAGAGTCTTTGAGCTTCTGGATGAGCCTTCCGCTCCGGCTGAGCCTTCCGACGCCGTCGTGCTGACAGAACCAGAAGGACGAATCCTCCTGGAACATGTAGATTTCGCCTATACTCCTGATGTTCCCTTGATCCAGGACCTGAATCTGTCGGTCCAGCCCGGACAGCGCATTGCCATTGTAGGACCTACCGGCTGCGGAAAGACCACTCTAATCAATCTGCTGATGCGGTTCTATGACGTCCAAAATGGTTCCATCCAGGTAGACGGACATGATATCCGACAGATCACCCGCCAGTCTCTGCGCACCAGCTATGGCATGGTGCTTCAGGAAACCTGGCTGCGCTCCGCTTCTATCCGGGACAATATCGCCTACGGCCGTCCAGATGCCACGGAAGAAGAAGTCGTCGCCGCGGCGAAAAAGGCTCATGCCCACAGTTTTATCATGCGTATGCCAGAAGGATATGACACCATCATCACAGAAGGAGGCGGCAGCCTGTCCCAAGGCCAGAAACAGCTTCTTTGCATCGCCCGCATCATGCTGTGCCTGCCGCCCATGCTGATCCTGGACGAGGCTACTTCCTCCATCGACACCATGACGGAAATCCGCATCCAGCGCGCCTTCGAGACGCTTATGCAGGGGCGCACCAGCTTCGTAGTTGCCCACCGCCTCTCCACTGTCCAGACAGCAGACTTGATTCTGGTCATGAACCAGGGGCATATCATCGAGCAGGGCACTCATGAAGAACTGCTGGCTAAGAAAGGCTTTTATTATGATCTTTATAACAGCCAGTTCGCGGTGGAGGGCTGATGTTCCCATGTTCTCCAATGATCTTTTCCATCCAGATCATGTGATACCAACGGCCAAATTTATAGCCGCAGTTATGGAACTCTCCGACCTGTTCAAATCCCAGATGGCGGTGGAACTGGGCGCTGTTTTTCGTTAGGTATTCATCCTCCTTTGATGGATACCCGATACAGGCGTATAAGTTTCGAATTCCCCTTTCCTTCAATGCCGCTTCCAGCGCTTCATATACCTTTCTTCCCAGCCCTCCGCTCCGGCCGCTTCCGTGATGGCCGCCGTCGGAATGTATGTAACGGTCTTTCCCGCCAGTTCCGGTTCTGCTTTCTTCAACAGATCCGTCACATTGCAAAGCATAGATACCAATAGGATTTTCTTCATAGAGACTGATTCCTCCTTTAGATGGATCTTCCCAGGTCGTATGCTTCCTGAAGCTCTGGTTTTCCTTCAATATCGCCTACATCCATATTTCCTCCCGCCAGGACATGCCCCAGATTCTTCCAGCGCAGATGCTCCATCAGGTGATCGTAATAGAGCACCACGTCTTCAAATCCATTGCCTTCGGCAGCCATGAGAAGCGCGCAGGCTCTTCCATTGCCTCTCAGAAGATTCCCGTCACCCTCTTCCAGGGCAAATAACCGATCTATGGCAGTTCTGAGCTGTCCGCTCATATTCCAGTAATACAGCGGAGTAGCCAGCACGATCACATCACTTTCCTTTACCGCCGGATAGATCTTTGCCATATCGTCCTTCTGGACACAGGGACATTCCCGGCTGCTGTGCCCGCCAAAACATCCCTTGCAGCCATGGATCCCCATACCATCCAGGAAAAACTCTGTCACTGTATTGCCCGCGCTTTGCGCTCCTTCTGTAAATGCTTTGACCAAAGCTGAGGTATTGCCTTTCTTGCGTGGGCTTCCGTTTAAAACTACGATTTTCTTGCCCATTTTTTAATTCCTCCTGATAAAGATTTTGACTTTTTCTTCTGCTGATACTATAATCTTAACAAGAATAATATTAAAAACTGATCAACGGGA
>DXGF01000056.1 GCA_019114065.1 Candidatus Dorea gallistercoris | reverse complement strand
AAAGAAGTAAACCGTATGATACACGCCACCAAGAACAGGGATCGGCGTATCTGGAAAAGATTTGGCGGCAAAAATTATAATATCGGAGCCGTTGTTTCGTTGATCATCATCGCGGTAGTATGGTTCTTTGCCGCGCATGCCGTAAATTCCCCGTTTATTTTCCCCTATTTGGAGGACGTGCTCTATCAGGTGGTATATTCTATCACCGATATGTATGTACTGGAAAATCTTGGGATCACGATGCGGCGTGTCATAACCGGTTCGACATATGCATTCATCATTGGATTTCCTCTCGGGATGATCATGGGATATTCACCAAGGCTCTTACAATGGATGTCTCCATTCATCAACTCCTTAAGGCAGGTTCCGATCATGGCATGGGTGCCTCTTGCGATCGTATGGTTCGGCATCGGTGACGGGCCAACACTTTTCCTGATCGCGTTCAGCGGTGTGTTCACAATCATCCTGAATACGATCGCCGGCGTGCAGGACATCAGCAAGGATTTCTACAATGCCGCAAGATCCATGGGCGCCAACACACTCAGTATCATCAAGGATATTGTGATCCCCGGCTCACTTCCAGGCGTACTTACCGGCCTCAGGCTGGCGATCGGCCTTGGATGGATGTCCGTTATATGAGCGGAGTTCATTGCGACAAGTGCCGGGTTCGGTTACATAATGGTGGAAGCTCAGACACATCTCGAAACAGCGACCGTGATCGCATATATGATCATCGCGGCTGTGATCGGTTTCTTGATCGATACCATCTTAGTTCTCTTTGAGAAAGCCCTGCTGAGATGGCGAGCATAAATAACAAAGACGGATATCGGGCATGGCCACCAGGTTGCTCCCGTCTGAACTATAGAAGCCACTGCTTAAAACACAATCGTAAGCAGTGGCTTCTCTTATGATACCCGGATCAGAACCTCTGATCGGAATTTCTATCAGCACTCTTCCATCCCTTCCCCAAACAGGTTCACTGGCTCTCCGTTCATTACCCGGTACACGCCATACCCTACCTCGGTGCCCTTCTGCCCCTGGAGAATAAATTCTATCTCATCTTTCTGGTCAATGTTCTGAAACTTGATCCTCTGATTCTCTACCGGCGCGGGGATCGGTTCCGAGCAGACATAGCTTTGTCCGTCTCCCCCGTCTATCATGACCGCCAGTCTGATATGGCCGCCATCCACAAGTTCCATGGAACTATGCGTATGCTCTTCATCCTCGGGCTGATTGAAGACCACGACCAGATCCTCCCATCCGTCATCCGTCAGATCTTCCTCACAGGCTGCCAGGACCTTCGCCTCCGGATACAGCTCCTTAAATTCCTGCAATATTTTATTATCTTCTGGAACATTTTCCGCGTATTCAAGATCCCGTCCCACTCTGGAGCCATCCTCATATACGGTCACCTGCCCTTCTTCCGTTCTGACCTGCGCGTCTTCGTACGTCTGATCCAGCTTCTGCCGGATCAAAAAGCCCGCCAGCAGGATCGAGACCACTATGAGGACTCTTCCTCCCATCCTTTTCAAAAATAGCTTTTCGGTTTTCACTTTATTTCCTTTCATTAGAAATCTTTTCATACGTTCCATTCTAACGACTCTCGAAATGGATGTAAAGATTTGAATTTATCAAGAATCATAATAATTGCGGATAGAAATATTGACTTCTCAAGTATTGCTCCCATTTCATTGCTTTTAAACAGGAATGCGTGCTATTTTATTAATCAGAAATGATCTTACCTATTACTTATATCAAAGCAAAGGAGAAGAACCGTGCCAAACGAATTACCAAAAAATTTTGAAGAATTTGCGGACGCCCGCCGTGTGGGCTTCCTGAAGATGAAAGAACTGAAAGATCAGGGAGAGCAGGTATGCGGCATGTTCTGCCAGTATACACCGGCGGAGATCATCCATGCGGCCGGCTTAAAACAGGTGGGCCTGTGCGGGCGCAGCCATCTGCCGATCAAAACCGCGGAAACACGGCTGCCGGCCAACCTTTGCCCACTAATTAAAGCAAGCTTCGGTCATGTAATGGAAGACAGTTGTCCTTTCGCCTATTTTTCGGATATCGTCGTGGGAGAGACGACTTGCGACGGGAAGAAAAAGATGTATGAACTTCTTGGAGAGTATAAGTCCATGCAGGTGATCCATCTCCCAAACGTTCCTGATCCCGAACGTTCTCTTGATATGTGGGTTTCTGAGGTCCGTAAATTCAAGGAAGGCCTGGAAGAACATTTTAACATCACGATCACTGACGATATGCTGAACGACTCCATTGTCTGGAACAATAAACTTCGGACCCAGCAGGCACATCTTTATGAACTGGGCAAATATGATCCTCCCGCGGTCACCGGGGTGGCAATGAATGACGTTACAGACGGATTACAATTTATGTTTGATGATGAAGCGAAATATAACAAAATCGCCGCGATCATCGAAGAATGCGAGAAGAACTGGCAGGAAGGAAAATATCCGGTAGAGCCAGATCCCACCCGACCCAGACTGATCGTTTCCGGCGGCGGATATGTGGCAACCAATGAAAAAACGATCAATGTCATGGAAGAACTGGGCGCTTCTATCGTCTGTTACGAAGGCTGCTGCGGGATCTCCTCTTTGCGCCGCACCGTAGACGAGGATACCAGCCGTGATCCGATCGTCCGCATCGCTGAGAAATACCTGGAAGTTCCCTGCGCAGTGGTTTCGCCCAACACAAGACGAATGGAGCAGGTTGCCGATACCATCGATGAGTGGAACGCCGATGGTTACGTGAGCATCACTCTGCATTCCTGTAATCCGTTCGCGGTGGAGACAGAAAACCTGAGACGTGTATGCGAATCCAAGGGCATTCCCCTGCTGCATATCCAGACAGACTTTACTCCCGGTGATGAAGGCCAGATCCGCACCCGGATCGAAGCCTTCCTTGAAATGATTCGGGAGAACAAAAGGGAGGCGCTTCACTCATGAACAGACAAGAATTGCAGACTTTGATCCATGGCTGCCATGCCGCCGGGAAAAAAACAGCCGTTTCCTTCTGCTCACATGTGCCGCAGGAAATCCTGGAAGCCGCGGGTATCTATTTCTTCCGCCTTCCATACATCGATGGGGTGAAGGATTCTGCCTCACAGCTCCTGATCACCAATGTCTGTCCGATCGTAAAAAATGTATGTGATGTCTGTGAAGATCCTGCCCTGTCCGAAGCGGACCTGATCCTTGCCGAAACATCCTGTGACGGAAAGAAGAAGATGTATGAGCTTCTTTCCGACCAGAAACGGATCTATTTCTATCAGGTAGGACAGGGAGCTGACAGAGACTATGTCCGGCCTCTGATCAAATCAGAGGTAAGGTATCTGATCCAGGAGATTAAAAAGCGCTTTGATATCGATATTACAGATGAATCAATCCGCAAGGCCGCCAAGCTCGTCAACGCCGAGAGAGAAAGTATCCTGGATCTTATGGCTATCCAGAAAGCAAGGCCCTGCGCCGCATGGGGCAGCCAGATCTTCAAAGCATTGGAAGAACATCGCACGCTTCCCAAGATCCAGGACCGCATTGCGGCAAATAAAAAAACGAAAGAGGAACTGCTTGCCAAAGGAAGCCCGGTCCCCAAAAGCGCCAGACGTATCCTGATCACCGGATGTCCCATGAGCGGCGTGTATTCTAAGATCGTAAATGCCGTAGAATCCAACGGCGGCGTTGTAGCGTCCTTCGAAAACTGTGATGCTGTCAAGCCGGCGGTCCGCCATTTTGACACGGAAAATCAGGATATCTTCGAAGCTTTTGCCGACTGCTATCAGAATACCGCCTGCGCGATCATGTCACCGAATACGATCCGCTTTGAATTAGTCAGACAGCTGGCCGCGGATCATGAAGCTGATGGCGTCCTGGATATCACCCTCCAGACCTGCCATCCATATACCGTTGAGCGCGACAAAATGATGCGTTTTTGCAGAGATACGCTCAATATCCCTTATATGGCGGTAGACACAGATGTGTCTGATTCTGACATCGGACAGTTGACAACAAGGATCGCTGCTTTTATCGAAATGCTGTGATGCGAAATTCCCGGCGGTATCATGTCCGATATCGCCGGGAATCTGCTCAGATTTACTCGAGCTTACCCGAAGAAGGTCGAGATTTGTCGTTTTTCTTCTTTACATACTTTTCAGATTATGATATTATATTTTCACCGATTAATAGTTTTCTGCTTATCTTATTCGATTTTATCAGATTTTTTTCTTGGTTCTTGATTTTTCTTCCACAGTTGTTTTATTATTGTATACATTTCCTGTGCGTTTTTCTCCGCACAGCATCTATCTTTTTAGGCGCCGACAGCCTGCCCGAGAGCTGCCGGCGCCTGGTCTTTCTCATTATAGAGCATCCGAATCCAGGATGATCGTAAACGGGCCATCATTGACCAGGTGGACTTTCATGTCTGCTCCGAATCTCCCTCTCTCCACCACTTTCACCTGCTCTCTGCATTTGCCGATAATGTATTCATACATCTCTTCCGCCGCCTCCGGCGCGCCTGCCTCGATAAAGCTGGGCCGGTTCCCTTTCCTGCAGTTGGCGTACAGTGTAAACTGGGAGATCAACAGCAATTCCCCGTCAACCGTATCCAGGGACAGATTCGTTTTCCCCTGCTCATCTTCAAAAATCCGAAGGGCCAGCATTTTCCGGATCATCTTGTCCGCGATTTCTTTTGTGTCAGTATCACTGACTCCGATCAAGACCACAAATCCTTTCCCTATCTTTCCCAACACTTCCCCGTCAACCGTCACTTCACTTTCGGAAACTCTCTGGATCACAAATCGCATCTTCCTAATCCTCCTCCACTTCTTTGACCATCTGGACATAGGGGAGTTCCTCATATCCCATAGCCAGATACAGTTTTTTCGCCCGCAGATTATCCGGCTCGATCTCAAGGCGCAGCCGTTTCACCGCAGGAGCGATCCTTTCGTCTACATAACGGAAAAATTCCTTCCCCAGTCCATGACAGCGGTACTCCGGGCGGATATACAACTCTTCCAGCCAGGCCACTCTTCCGCCGGCCTCCTGGGAAAAGGTATAGCTGGTCAGTCCATACCCTGCTGCTACTCCATCCTTTTCCAAAATGTACCCTTTCACAAAATCATCGGAACGCATCATTTCTTTCCAGGTCTCTTCCCGGTAGGAAACCGGAATCGGATGGAGCACCGCATCGGAATCATAGAATTCCCCGCTCAATTCCATATAAAGCTGATGATCTTTTTCCTGCATCTCTCTTACCATATCACTTTCTCCCTTCTGTCTTGATCTTTCTTCTCCGGCAGCTGCGCCAGCACGATGGCCGCGAACATCATGATACAGCCTGTCCCCTCCCTCACTGACAGCCGCTCTCCCAGGATGATCCAGCCGGCCAGGACAGAGAAGCAGGATTCCAGACTCAGAAGCAGGGAAGCCACCGTGGGATCCACATTTTTCTGTCCTATGATCTGCAGGGTATAGCCAACTCCGCTGGATAGAACGCCCGCATAGAACAATGGGAACCAGCTTGAGGCCAATCCCGATATCGTAGGCGTTTCCAGTGTAAACATAGGGATGAAAGAGATTGCCCCACAGACAAAAAACTGGATACAGGACATTTTCACGCCATCTACTTTGGGTGCGAAATAGTCGATCACCAGGATATGCAGTGAGAAAAGCAGCGCGCACAAAAACACGTAGAAATCTCCCATATTGACTGCGAATCCTTCAGTGATGCATAAAAGATACAGGCCGACCAGCGCAGTGATCACCGCCGCCCAGATCTTCCATCCCACCTTCTTATGGAGAAAAACGCCAAACACCGGCACGATCACGATATAGAAAGCCGTGATAAATCCGGCCTTCCCGGCCGTTGTATAGACCAGGCCGATCTGCTGGAGACTGCTGGCCGCAAAAAGGAGTATCCCACAGGCGATCCCTCCCAGGATCAGATCTTTTCTCGTCCCGGACACAGTCTGCACTGCCCCACTCCTGCGTTTCCATTTCTCCAGGATCAAGATACAGGGAAGCAGCGCAGCGCCTCCGATCAGATTCCGTACACCGTTGAAGGTAAATGGACCCAGATGATCCATCCCCACACTTTGAGCCACAAAAGCCGTCCCCCAGATAAACGCTGTCAGTATCAGCATACACACATTTTTCGTCCGCATGTCTCCACCTCATCTTCTGTCCTGCGCCGTTCCCCGCTCTGCGGGCACAGCCCTTTTATTATAGCATATTTATCCCGCCAGGTGTATAATAAATGCGTTCCAAGCCACACTGATATTGAGGCAGTATATGATGAGAAAGCAAAACTATTTTTTCCTGTACTGTGGCCTGATCCTGCTGGCAAGCGAGATTTGGAAACAGTGGTGTATTACTTTTGTACTGAATAACGGCATCTACAACTGGTGGTACTTCCCCTTCCAGTTGTGCAGCATACCCATGTATATCTGCCTTATCCTCCCCTGGGTCAGATCCCTGCGGATCCACCGGACGCTTCTCGCGTTCCTTATGGATTTCGGTCTGCTGGGCGGAATCTTCGCCTTCTTCGACACCAGCGGAATGCACTATGGGTACGCACCTTTGACCGTCCATTCTTTTGCCTGGCATTTCTGCCTGATCGGGATTGGTCTCGCCGCCGGATATGTCCGGAAGAAAAACAACGACGCCAGCAGCTACCTGGGCGCCGCCGTCTGCTATCTGACCTGCTGCCTGATCGCCACAGGCCTGAACCTCTTCCTCCACCAGTACGGTTCCATTAATATGTTCTACATCAGTCCTTACTACGATATGACACAGAAAATATTCTGTCAAATTGCGGAAACCATTGGGAATACCGGGGGTATTCTGACCTATATCGGCGCAAGTCTTACCGGAGGATACGTAATTCATCAATTGGGATCATTTTAATCTCACGATGGTTTCCCTGATCACATGGTTCTCCACACTCCGCACATCGATGGACATGTCTTCTGTCTCTACATGAAAACTCTCTCCGTCACTTGGGATCCTGCCGATCTCGCCGCAGATATAGCCGCTGAAGGTATCATAATCATCCAGATCCAGCTTGATCTTCAACTCTTCTGCCACGTCTTCCAGGTCCGCGCTGCCCTGGATCTTCCAGACGCCCTCATCCAGTTTCTCGATGTCTTCCGGCTCTACCGGTTCTTCCAGTTCTCTCAGGTCTCCTACCAGAGCCTCCATCAGGTCATGGAGTGTGATGATCCCGGAAAGGCCTCCGTATTCATCTACGATCACAGCGAAATAATTCCGGGTCTGCTTCATCTTTGCAAAGAGCACATTGGCCTTCATGATCTCCGGAATGAAAAACGCCTTGTCCACCGCAGACGCCATAACATTCTCTCTCGACTGGTCCTTTAGCCGGAAGTAATCTTTCGTGTCCAGTACACCCACAATGTCCTCTTGTCCCTCCCGGCACACAGGGTAGTGAGTATGTCGGTTTTCATAGATGATCTGCTCCCACTCTTCCATATCATCCTGCAGAGAGAGGTAGATCACGTCCCGTCTCCTGGTGCAGATCTGCTCTACGGAAGTGTCGTTAAACTCAAACACATTCTGAATGATGTCATTCTCTTCCTGGGGGATGATCCCCTTCTCATTTCCTTCAACCAGAAGCATCCGGATCTCTTCCTCTGTCACTGTATCCTCATCCTGATTGGGATCGATCCCCATCAGGCGCAGAATCCCGTTGGTAGAGGCCGTCAGCAGCCACACCAGAGGGGCAGTCGCCTTCGCCATAAAAGACAAAATCCCAGACATGCCAAGTGCCAAAGTCTCCGTCTTCTTCATCGCGATCCGCTTAGGCACCAGTTCTCCGAACACCAGCTGAAAATAGGTCAGGACCAGGGTTATCACGATGACTGCCGCGGAATTCAGCACATTCCTCGGAACTGCCACACCCGCTCCGATCAAAAGATCTGTCAGCGGTCCCGCAAAGTTGTCCGCCGCGAACGCTCCCCCTAAAAGTCCCGCCAGGGTGATCGCCACCTGGATCGTGGCCAGAAACTTGGCCGGCTGCTCTACCAGGGCAAACAGCTTCATCGCCCTTTTGTCTTTCTCCTCCGCCATCATCTTAAGCTTCGTCTCACTCATGGAGATCACCGCGATCTCAGCGCTGGCAAAGGTTGCGTTCAGAAAGATCAACACAACCTGTACAATGATTGGACCTATCATAATTCTTTCTTTTCCTCCGTTTTCTATGATCGATTCTATCTTTTTACATCTCTCAAAATCCTGTAAAACAGCACAAAAAGGTACAACCTATATCCGTATCCGAGTACAGGCTATACCTCTGTATAGACAATATAAGTAACTACAACAGACCGTTTCAGTGTCGTCTTCGGCACTTCCGTCCATGGAAAAATTCACGCTCCTAATCCTAAATTATTTAAGAAATAAGATACCATAAACCTTTCCTAATGTCAACTACTCTTCCAGCCTGGAATAATCTCTTGCGAACACTGCCTCAAGAGACGGCGCCCCATAAGCGTTCCCGATGATGTACATGGTATACGCCTGGTTCACCTCGATCTGCTGCCGGACACTGAACAAGGCAATCCCGCTGATCGCGTCTGTCACCACGAATTCCTGATTGCCGCTGAGCACTCGCTTATACGTGGAGACCATCTTAAAGGTCAGATCCTCAAATCGCACCTCCCCCTTCTGGGCCGACACATCCAGGATCTGCGCATTATAAGACAGGTGCGCTGCCCGCACGCAGGAAGTCCTCTGATAGCGATCCGCACAGGAATGGTCTGTCATCAGAAACATAGACGGTCCATTCACACCATTGACAAAGGCCGCTGTGTACGTCTCGTTTTCTGTCAGCAGAAACGTATCCGCCGACAACAGTCGTTCTCCGTTCATTTCGTCTGTCACACGGATATCCCGGAATCCGGAACGCTCAATGAAATAGGACGTCAGCTCCCCATATCCAAGACCATTTACCATCCTCTGACCGCCCAGGGAAATCTGGATCCTCTCATATCCCACCGCGGCATTCAGGAACCGGATCGTACAGTACCTTCTCTGGTTTCCCTGAGGTGTAGGCAGGATCGGGATCGGGTAAACGGTAATAGGCGGCCACTGCCCGTTTCCTGTCCCGCCGGGAACGCCTCCCTGGTTCCCTGTTCCGATGTTGCCCGGCAGAGACGGTGTGGGCAGTGGATTTGCCGGGTCCGGATAAGGGGAGGCAGTCACATCCTCTGACGGGTCCCCATCCGGTACTCCCATATCCGGATATTCAGGAAGGATCATGATATCCTCTCCCTCTCTGGTTCTGTTATTATCATCAGGCATGATCACAGTTTCTCCCTTCCAATACGATGCTACACTTAATATATGTATCCATTCTGGAAAGGTGAGTCTCTTCTTCGCTCTTCGTTATCCTTGCTTTTCCCACCTGTTTCTGTTACTGTATAATCAGAAAAAGGAGGTCTTGCTTATGCTGACAGAACGCTTATTGTCACTTTCCGGCTTTATCTATGAGATCGGCGGAAATTATTACTATATGGGGAAATGGATCTGCAGACCCTGCACAGACACAGATGCCACAGACAGTGTCGCCATGTACCAGATGTGCCGCCAGGGCCAGGAGGAGCCAGATACCAACATGTATTTCCAGAAGATCCGCGCACACAGCGATTTCGCCCTTGAAGTCCCTTACAACCCTGAGAAGATCCGCCAGGATCTGTCCGCCATCGAAGAAGGACTCACCGAGGAGGAATGGATTTCTCTAGAGACTCAGATCCGGCATTTCGAGGAGGATCTGTCCAAATATTGCGGATGATATACTTTGAGCACAAAATAATTTAAAATTCTAATCTTCTTTTAATCTTTTGTGTATATACTACTCTCATAACAAACAAGTCATTAAAGGAGGACATCACATATGGCAAACATGGCAAAGAAAAAAATCATCGGCATTGTCGCGGCGGCAGTCGTCGCTTTGATCATCATCGCGGTAGCAGCTATCCTTTTATTACGGGCGAATCCATCGGAGGCCAGAGAGACAGCCCTGGCGCAGACTGGAGGCGGGCAGATCGTTTCCGAATCTATCAGCAGCGAGGGACTGTGGAATGAATACAGTTTTGTGGTCCAGAATGGAGACGTCTGGTACGAGATCGAAGTCAGCGGTTTTGGCAATGTAACAGAGATGGAGACTGGCACCGGCCAGAGACCACTTGATGACTGATCCATACAGACAGGGGCGCTCGGCAACCGAAACGCCCCTGTTTTCTTTTGTGAAATTCGTATTTTAGAATTGACAAAACCTATATTTGTATGGTATAAATATCTAGTGCGACAAGCACGTACAGGGGATTGGTCAAGTGGTATGATAGGGGTCTCCAAAACCTTTGGCGGGAGTTCGATTCTCTCATCCCCTGCTGAAAACCGCTGAAATTCAGCGGTTTTTTCATGTCTGGAATAAAATAGAACACAAGATAGAACACAAATAGAAAAGAGCCTTTTTCATGCTGTATTAGATAGCTGAAAGGGCTCTTTCTATTTCCTCTGCTTTATGCTCATTTGTTTTATTATTGCGGTAATAATATTTTTTAGTTGTTGATATATCCGAGTGCCCCATTTGATACGCCACAAGGGTTT
>DXGF01000055.1 GCA_019114065.1 Candidatus Dorea gallistercoris | reverse complement strand
AATAAGCACGTTAAATCTATCTGCCTGCCAGGCGGCACGCCCGGTAAACAGCCCATCAATAGAAGGTTGAACGATCAACTCCTGCGCGTTGCCAGGATTGACGCTCCCACCGTAGAGAACAGGAATCTCGTCAAATACATGACGGCGTTCCGAATGACCGATCATCACAAGATCCAAACCAAGTTCTTTGAGCATGAGAGGTGAAACCTCTCCGGTAAACTGTCCCTCGTCCTCCCAGCACATGTTCTGCGCTCCCAGCTTGATATACTGCCGGTCAAAGCAACGGGTGGCGCTTTCTAAGGTGGTAAAAGAAGGGATGATAAAAAGCTCGATCTCCTCCCGGCTGAGGTCCTTGGTATAATCGGCCAGAGCCTTGAGATACTCGGTAGTATCCTGGATGTTTTTATACATTTTCAGATTGCTTCCAAAATAGATCTTCTTCATGTCCTGCTCCCTATGCGGTATCTTTACCGTGTGTTTCAGCAGCCAGAATCATTACCTTTTTATTATACTGGAAACGGAAGGAAAATTCAATGGCTTCTTGATATCTTTTACAGATTGACAAGATAAGATCCTGAGTAAAAGTGTCAAAGTGCGGGTTTCCTGCATATCCTGCTAATGAGAGTGCAGGAAGAGGTGTGTACTATGGCCTATTCGATCATGCTGGATGCCGGACATGGGGGGCGCGATCCCGGAGCTGTCTACAATGGCAGACAGGAAAAGGATGATACGCTGGCGCTCACCCTGGCCGTGGGAGAAATCCTTCAGAACAATGGGATTGATGTGGAATATACCAGAACGACGGATGTGTATGAGACGCCATACGAGAAAGCGATGGAGGCGAACAATGCTGGGGTGGATTTCTTTGTGTCGATTCACAGAAATTCATTTCCTACAGACAATGAAGTCTCTGGTGTTGAGACGCTGGTCTATGATCTGTCAGGATTAAAATACCAGGTGGCGGAAGATATCAATGAACAGTTAGAAGCAGTTGGCTTTGTCAATCTTGGTGTCAAGGCAAGGCCCGGACTCGTGGTGCTTAAGAGAACTCAGATGCCGGCAGTCCTGGTGGAAGCGGGATTTGTCAATTCGGATACGGATAATCAACTGTTTGATGAGAACTTTGAAGATATCGCCCAGGCCATTGCAAGAGGCATTCTGGATGCCCTGACGTCGGCAGGAGAGATCGGGAATCCGGATTACCGGGTCCAGGTAGGATTATTTCGAAACTGGACCTACGCGCAGAGACTGGAAAATGAACTGCTGGAGCAGGGTTTTCCTGCCTTTATCGATGATTCCGGACAGTATATCAGTGTCCAGGTGGGAGGATACCAGACTCTTGAGGAAGCAGTAGAAGCAGAGCGACAGTTGAAAAACGCTGGCTACCAGACATTGATCATCACTTGATGGGGGCCTAAGGTTTTACTTAAGTTTTGCAAAGTTTACCGTATGTTTTAACAGAGGGTGCCTATAATGAAAGACGATGAATGAGAGTCGCTGATACATAGGAGGAGGTATGACAGATGGCGCTTTTATGGAACCTGGTAAACAGATTTTTTCACGAGGAATGGACGACAGGCGTTTTCCTGGCGGTAAACATCCTTTTCTGGGCAGCTGCGAGCATGGCGGTGGGAATGCTGTTCTGCATTGTGGCGGCGGGAGCGGCGTCCGCAAGCTGTGCGGCAGATGTGTTGTGCATGTCTATATATGCGGGGATCATCCTGGGACTGTTTGGAGGGATCATCTTTCTGATCCGCAGGCAGGCGTAGCATTTCCATCCGGTCTGTGATAAGATATTCCCAGAGATATCAGGATAAGAGGTTTCTGATATTCTTTTGAAAGGTGGAGGGAATATACAGATGGCAGAAAGGATTGGATTTCAGGAGAAGCTTAGAGGGATTCTGGACTTGGCGAAAGGACAGGGAGATGCCCTGTCCGTGGAAGAGGCGGAGAAATTTTTTGAAGAAGAGGCCCTGTCCGGGGAACAGATGGGGTTGGTATATCAGTATTTGACAGAACAGGGTGTGAAGGTGCGGGGTTACACGCCTTCTGGCGGAAGGATCAAAGAGCCCGAAGCAGAGAGAGGGGCATTAAGCCAGGCAGAGCAGAAATACCTGGACGCGTATCTGACAGAAATCGAGAGGCTGAAGGAGACTGGAGATCATAGACTGGCTGGTCATCTGATGCTCGTGGTGGAAGAAGCGAAAAAGATAGAGCGGAGTGAAGTGTATCTGGAAGATTTGGTGCAGGAGGGGAATATGCGTCTGATCGCAATGCAGGGGGACGGCCGTGATAGAACGCAAGAGGAGCTTTTGAAGGGAGTCCGGCAGGCCATGGAGGCACTGGTCAGATCCAGCAGCCAGGTCCGGCAGGGTGACCGGCAGATGGTGCGCAAGGTGTCCCAATTAAAGAAAGCAGTCCATGAGATGGAGGAAGAGGAAGGCAGGAAGGTTACGCTGGAAGAAGCAGCAGTCCGACTGGGGATCACTGCCAAAGAAGCAGAAGCGATCTGGAAGCTGACCGGGGAAGGGGAAGAATAAGAAAAGGAAGCGACTGAAGTGGAGGCTGGCGGGCGCCGAAAGATCGAGGCGATGGCGTATACGCTGAAAACGAAGTTTCTGGACAGGGCGGAAATGGAAGAGATCCAGAGACTTTGAAAAGAGAAAGTAATAGAAAAAGGAGAGGATGCACACATGATCTTGTTTATCGAATACCCGAAATGCAGCACATGCCAGAAAGCAAAGAAGTGGCTGGAGGAACATAGGATCGCTTATCAGGACCGGCATATCAAGGAGGAGAATCCAACGGCAGAAGAGCTTCGCGGATGGCACAAGAAGAGCGGTCTGCCTTTGAAGAAATTCTTCAACACCAGTGGAATGCTGTATAAGAGCATGGAACTGAAAGATAAACTGCCCGGAATGAGCGAGGAGGAGCAGTATGAGCTTCTTGGAACGGACGGAATGCTGGTAAAACGTCCGCTGATCGTAGGAGAGGATTTTGTCCTGACAGGATTCCGGGAGAAAGAGTGGGAAGAGAAGCTGTGGCACCCTGGGCCGTCAACTTATTGACGGCCTCCATGGGCGCGCCCATGATTCCTAGACCAACAAAACCGATATTTTTCATGGATCATAAATTCTTTATTATAATTTCCTATGTACGATCGTAGCAAACGCCGGTATACCGGTCAATTATTTTCATCTGTTCCTGTCCTTGTGTTTTTCTAAGGGACGAG
>DXGF01000054.1 GCA_019114065.1 Candidatus Dorea gallistercoris | reverse complement strand
CAGCCTGGGCTTTTCCTCTTCCACCGCGTATAAATCTGACAGTTTCAGAATCTTTCGATCTGGCTGCTCCTCCTCCCCATTATAAAACACCACAAATCGGGGCGGCGGAATCAGCACCTTCCTACTCCCATACAGATTCTCATCGATAGTCATACCCGACAAAAGATCCACTAAATGCAGCAGAAACCGCATGGGCAAGTTGGGACTGTAGGTCGACTGGTGCTCATACAGGGAGAGACGGGCGTCGATGAGAAATGACAGATCGTTCCTCATGGACATGTAGATCGCGTTCTCCAGAGTGTTGATCTCTAATAGTTCCGGGTCTTCATAGTGTTTCCCACTGACCGCATTGTACAGTTCCAGCAGTTTCCTCTTTTCCTCGAATATCATGACAAAAAGCCGTGACTTATAGAGGCGGTTTGGTCTCTTCTCCATTCATCTTCCTCCTTTGAAATAGTAAGCTTTCGCAGGAGGTATCCGCCCTGCGGAAACCTCTCTGCTCTGTCTGGTTTGGAATTCAAGCATTGAGATTTCTTAAAACGGATCATATCAGAATGCAGATGCGGCAGACGCCGCATAGAAATGAGCGGTCAGAAATATAAATGCTTGTGATGAATATATCGCCTTTTCCCGCATTTGTCAAGCCTGAATTTCAGAATTTGCCACCTGCCAATTTCCTACCTGGCGGTTCAAAGCCAGGCGGTAGCTCCCACGGCACTGACTGCTTTCGCCCCGCACTGATTGGCGAATTCAGCACATTCACGAATGGATCTTCCTTCCGACAAAGCCGCCAGGAATCCTCCCGCGAAACTATCGCCCGCGCCTGTGGTATCCACACATTGGACCTGCTCTTTGGCCGGCGCCCAGAAGGATTCCCTTTGAGCGGCCACATAGCAGCCTTTCTTTCCACATTTGATCACCACGTGAGAAACTCCTGCTTTCTGAAGCTCTTTGGCCGCTTCCTCCACAGAATTCTTCCGGGTCAGCAACTTCGCCTCCGCCTCATTGGGCAATAGATAGTCCACGTACCGAAAGGCCGGCGCCAGCTCCGCTGCCGTCTCCTGATTCTTACATTTGGTCATGTCCGCACAGACGGTGATCCCCTGGCTCTTTGCCGCAGAAAAAATCTGTTCCATCTCTCTTACCGTAAGAAGCGGGGATACGAAAATGCTGGCAAGACAAAGAATCTCGGTGTCCTCCTCAAAAGGGATATGGATATGCTCCATTCCAAGCTTCCTGAGACTTCCATTAGGATTCGTCAGGAAAGAACGCTCCCCATCCTCCTGGATCAGCACCGTGTTGATCCCCGTCACCATATCCCTGCTGACACAGGAACCACTGACACAGACGCCTCTCTCCCGGAGACGTTTCAGGATCATCCTTCCCGTCATATCCTCTCCCAGCACCGTCTGCAGATATACCTTCTTCCCAAGGCCAGAGAGCACCAACGCCTCATTAGCCGCATCGCCGCCGATATCCATGCGCATGTCCTGGACTGGCCAGGACCCCTGCTCAAAGACTTTCCCGTCAACCGGTCTGGCCAGAATATCAATGATCGCCGCTCCGATAATTGTGATCGCCATCCATTTCACCTCCTAAATTGTGAAAATTCTGTGAACTGGGACGTAGTAAAGTTTCAAAAGGCTACGTCCCAAATTGCGTAAATCACGGTAATACATACCGACAAATTCCTTCTGCCGCGCCATTCTCACCGTTGGACGGCAGGATATACTCTGCTTTCTTTTTCAATTCTGGTACGCCATTTCCCATGGCCATCCGCAGGCCGGACGCTTCAAACATGGACAGATCGTTTTCTCCGTCGCCGATACACGCGATTTCTTCTCTTGGAATTCCAAGGCTTCCCGCCAATTTTGCAAGTGCCGCTCCCTTGGATGTCTCTTTCGCGAAGATTTCCGCGTAGATCTTCGTGCCGGCGCTGGACAGCTGAGGAAATGCTTCCAGGACACGCTTTATTTTCGCTTGTGATCCAGGTCTCAGAAAATAAAACTGCACTTCCTCTATCGCATCTATTCCTTCTCGGACCGCAAGTCTCATATCTTTTACCTTCCGGGCCGCCCGGGCATCTCTGCCGAACATGACTCGCCCTGCCGCTGACAAGATCCTTCCCTGGATGATGTATCCATTGTCTATATGAGCAGTTACGCCAACGTGCAGCTTTGCGCTTTTCTCTAATAATTCCAGGGTCGTCTCTCTGGGGATCAGTTTTTCAAAAAGTATCTTCTCTTCCAGACAGTCTGTCACTCTCGCGCCATTGGAATTGATCACATATCGATAAATGTCTTTTCTCTCCCGCAGTCGGTGGGGCAGACAGGAAAGACAGCGCCCTGTCGTGGGCACAACCAGGATTCCTGCCTTTGCCGCCGCTTCCAGTGCCTCAAGCGTCTGATCTGTCATCCGGCTTCTTCGGTCTAAGCAGGTCCCATCCATGTCTACCGCCAGTAATCTGATCTTCTTCATCCTATCTCTTCCACAATTTCATAAAACAAAAGCAGGGAAGAGCACAAGCACTCTTCCCTGTATTTGTATCTTTTCGTCTGTCAGAAATTACTCTACGATGGTAGCAACTCTTCCTGATCCTACAGTACGTCCGCCTTCACGGATCGCGAAACGAAGTCCCTGCTCCATAGCTACTGGATGGATCAGCTCAATGCTCATCTCTACGTTATCTCCAGGCATGCACATCTCTGTTCCTTCTGGCAGGTTGCAGACACCTGTAACGTCTGTTGTTCTGAAGTAGAACTGAGGACGATAGTTGTTGAAGAATGGAGTATGACGTCCACCTTCGTCTTTGGTCAGAACGTATACCTGAGCGGTAAATTTGTGATGGCAGGTTACAGAACCTGGTTTACACAGAACCTGACCTCTTTCGATCTCGTCT
>DXGF01000053.1 GCA_019114065.1 Candidatus Dorea gallistercoris | reverse complement strand
TCCGTGACCAATCTTATGGACTGCATGCGGACCGCGGTAAAAGAAATGGGACTTCCATTGGAAACCGCGGTGGCCTGCGCCACCAAAAATCCGGCCAAGAGCCTTGGGATCTATGACCAGTACGGCTCGATCACACCAGGGAAAAAAGCCAACCTGGTCCTGTTGGATGAAAGCCTGGAAATCCGGGCGGTTGTTAAAGATGGTATACAATTGGGGCCGTGGTATTTTTAAAAATACCACCACCCAGATTGAAAAAGCCCTGTCCCAAATTGACAAACAGGGCAATATTATTGCGAAAGAGGGAGGAAGAATATGACACGAGGTGAAGGCGCCTGCCTGGTGTGTGGGAAACCACTCCAATATTTTGAGACTATGAGAAAGATGGAGTGCGTCTTCTGCCACCGGGAGTTTGAGAGTAACGCAAGCTGTGAAGATGGGCATTTCGTGTGCGATGATTGCCATGAAAAGGAAGGTGTGGAGGTGATCCTGCGGGAATGTAAAACTACATCCTCTAAAAACCCCATTGAGATCATGCAGAAATTAATGGAAGATCCTTATATATACATGCATGGACCAGAGCATCACATCATGGCTGGAGCCGCGCTTCTGGCCGCGTATTACAACAGCGGAGGAAATATCGAGCTGGAAGGAGCGCTGGAAGAAATGAAGGCCAGGGGAAGCAAGTACCCAGGTGGAGCCTGCGGGATATGGGGGTGCTGCGGAGCTGCCGCCAGCGTTGGCATGTTCATGAGCATTGTCACAAAGGCAACCCCGCTGACAGGAAAATCCTGGAGACTTTCCAATCAGGCCACAGCGAAAGCTCTGACAGCTCTGGCAGGCTTGGGCGGCCCCAGGTGTTGCAAACGGAATTGTTTCACGGCAGTAAAAGAAGCAGTGGAATTTGTCCGGGAGAATCTTGGAATCAGCATGGAACTGCCGGAGAAGATCCAATGTGACTTTTCAGACGAAAATCAGCAGTGTCTGAAGAAAAACTGTCCCTATTATCAAAAAGGGACAGGGTATTTTTAATTGGGGCCGTGGTATTTTTAAAAATACCACGACCCCAGTTGACAAAACTCCCGAAATACGTTAAGATTGCACACAGGCAAGAAAGTGACAAAGGCTTTGACAAGAACAAGTAATAACCTTTACACCCATACAGAAAGCTGCCGGCGGATGAGAGGCGCATGAAGGAATTGGTTATGAATACCTCTTTGAGCCGCGCACCGAACTTCTCAAAGAAGCAGATATGGGAGAAAAGTAGGCTGCGCCGTGTGACGGACGTTACCGCGTCGAAGCCGTCAAAAAGGCGGCTGTTAATGAGGCTGGCGGCCAAAGACGCCGGTGAAGCAAGGTGGTACCACGGAGTGATTCGTCCTTATCGTTTGATAAGGACGTTTTTTTATTCTGCGGGAGAAGGCTAAAGGGTTCAAGACACAGAACCTTGAAGAAAAGGAGGAGAAGATGGCGAAGGAAAAGAAGATCAGCCCGGCAAAACAGAAGATTCTGGATAATTATGAGGTCCAGCGGCAGCGTTTCCAGCAGGAAGGCTATCAAGAGCATTCGGAAGTCATATCCGTGCTGAAAGCCAATGTGATGGTCCTTGTGACCGCCGTTCCGGTAATGATCCTGGGAATCCTGATCTGGATTCTGGCTGACCGGGGAGAAGGATGGCTGGGAGGCCGGAATTATCTGGTGCTGTTCCTGGCGTTTCTTGTCACCGCTTTTATTCATGAGCTGCTCCACGGCCTTGGCTGGTGCGCAGGAGCAAAAGGGAAATGGAAAAGTATGTATATCGGTATGATGTGGGATTCTCTGACGCCGTACTGCCATTGCAAAGAACCGCTGACTCCGGGAAAATATATCTTAGGCGGTCTCCTTCCGGGTCTGCTTTTAGGCGTGGGACTTTATATTGTGGCCTTTGCCGCAGGAAGTACGTTTCTGCTCTGGCTTTCGATGTTGAATATCCTGGCGGCTGGCGGGGATCTTCTGATCGCCTGGTATGCCAGGAAATATAAGGATGGCTATGTGCTGGACCATCCAACGGAATGTGGATTTGTGATTTTTCAAAAGTCAAATACCCCGCAGTAAGCTGACGGGATATGAAAGGAGAAAAAGAATGGGAATTTATGAAGAACTTCAGGCGAGAGGCCTGATCGCTCAGGTGACAGACGAGGATGTGATCCGGGAACTGGTAAACAATGGGAAGGCAACCTTCTATATCGGCTTCGACCCAACGGCAGACAGCCTGCATGTGGGACACTTTATGGCGTTGTGCTTGATGAAACGGCTGCAGGACGCTGGCAATAAGCCGATCGCTCTGATCGGCGGCGGTACAGGGTATATTGGCGACCCTTCCGGCCGCAGTGATATGCGTTCAATGATGACGCCGGAGACCATCCAGCATAACTGTGACTGCTTTAAGAAACAGATGAGCCGGTTTATCGACTTTTCAGAGGGGAAAGCCCTGATGGTAAATAATGCGGACTGGCTGCTGGACCTGAACTATATCGAACTGCTGCGGGAGGTAGGCCCCCACTTCTCCGTCAACCGGATGCTGACGGCAGAATGCTATAAGCAGAGGATGGAAAAAGGCTTGAGCTTCCTGGAATTTAACTACATGATCATGCAGAGCTATGATTTCTATATGCTGTTCCAGAAATACGGCTGCAACCTGCAGTTTGGCGGGGATGACCAGTGGAGCAATATGCTGGGAGGAACAGAATTGATCCGGCGCAAGCTTGGGGAAAACGCCTGCGCCATGACCATCACGCTTCTTCTGAACTCAGAAGGAAAGAAGATGGGCAAGACCCAGAGCGGCGCGGTGTGGCTGGACCCGGAGAAAACCTCACCCTTCGAGTTCTACCAGTATTGGAGAAATGTAGCTGATGCGGATGTGCTGAAATGTATTCGTATGCTGACGTTCCTTCCGCTGGAAGAGATCGATAAGATGGACGCCTGGGAAGGAGCCCAGCTTAACACGGCCAAAGAGATCCTGGCCTATGAACTGACTAAGCTGGTGCACGGAGAGGAAGAAGCCCAGAAAGCCCAGGAAGCGGCAAGAGCTCTCTTCTCGCAGGGCGCGGCGGCAGATATGCCGTCCACAGAGCTTGTGGAACAGGACCTGACAGAAGGGAAGATCGATATCCTGACCCTTTTGGTAAGGAGCGGTCTGGTCCCGTCTAAGTCAGAAGCCCGCCGGGCAGTACAGCAGGGCGGAGTGTCCGCGGATGGCGAGAAAGTGACCGATATCCATGCGGAGTTTACGAAAGACCAGTTCGCCGGGGAAGGGATTGTCCTGAAAAAGGGGAAGAAGAACTTCCAGAGGATTGTGTTGAAGTAAAAGAACCGTCAGAAGATTAAAAGAAAAACGCAGATGCACATGACTGTAAAATGTCTGGGTGCATCTGCGTTTTCTTGTAACACTGCTATTCAATATCTAATCCCTCAAAAAGTGTTACTGCGTCTACAATAAAAAATGATTTATCTAATCTAAATCCCGGTCGGTTTTCATAAGAATCATAAAGCCACTATATGATTTGGAGGAAATTCTATGATATTCCCTGTCACATCTTGTCAAACAAGGGAAAAAAGAATAAAATTGTAAGGTGAAGATAAGAAAAAGTTTCAGGAGGAAATGAATATGGCTTTTTTAGACGACATTGACAAAAAACTTACAAATCTGGGTCAGGGAGCGATCCAGAAGACAAAGGAAGTAACGGATTCCGCGAAGCTTTCCAGTTCGATCAAGAACCTGGAAGGGCAGAAAAAGGAAGCAATGGCGGAACTGGGAGCCATTTCTTATAGAAAATGGCGGGAAAGCGGTGAAAACGCCGGCCCGGAAGAGGCAGGAGTGATCGCGCGGATCGATGAAATGGAAAGACAGCTTTCCGATTTGAGGGGCCAGCTCCAGAGAGTAAAAGGGGTTATTTTCTGTCCCAACTGTCATGCTCAGATCTCGCCGGATTCTGCGTTCTGTAATGTCTGCGGGGCCAAGATCGAGCATCCGGCGCCAGCGCCAGCTCCGGCCGCCGCGCCACAGAATCAAAATGTATGCCGTTATTGCGGCGCGCCATTAGAGCCGGATCAGCTTTTCTGCGTAAATTGCGGCAAAAAAATTGAAAAGGAAGAGCCGGCGCCAGGGCCGCAGCCAGTACCAGAACCAACACCAGCGCCAGAACCAAAGCCAGCGCCGGAGCCGATCCCAGCGCCAGAGCCACAGCCGGCGCCAGAACCGATTCCACAGCCAATCCCGGAACCGACCCCAGCGCCACAGCCACAGCCGGCGCAGCAGGGAGCGACCTGCCCCAATTGCGGAGCTGAGGTTGGAGCAGGTCAGGGATTCTGTATTATGTGCGGGACCCCGCTGAAGAAAGATCAGCCATCAGGCGGCCCGGCCGTGGATAGTTCCCAGCCGCCTCATACCAAGATCTGTCCCAACTGCGGGAAAGTTTTGGCCGATCATTTGTCATTCTGTACATCCTGTGGGACTAAATTAAACTAAGAGGCAAAGAGTGCCAGTGGCGATGTAAAGTTGAGAGAGGACAGGGAACAAAAAATGAAATGTCCAAGATGTAAAGCGGAAGTTGAGCCGGGAGACATCTTTTGCGGTGAATGCGGGTGTCCCCTGCAAGACTTAGGCCAGCCTCAAGATGCTGGGCCTGTGAAAAAGAAAAAGGGAAGCATAGTGCCAGTCATCCTTTTGGCGGTTCTGATCATAGCGGTGGCAGCAGGCTTTGCCGGCTGGTTCTTATACAACTACCTGGAAGATAGAAAAGGACAGGAAACAGCGGACCGGATCCGGGAAGAAATCAGCGGGGAAGAGGAAGATTCCAAAGAAGACGGACAGGATCAGACGGGAACGGATGATGGAGAGACAACCGGTTCGACAGATAGGTCTCAGAGTTCGCCCCAAGATCCGGCAGACGGAACCGGAGTCAGCCAGGACTATATCTTTCCAGACAGCGCTTCCCGTTATCTGACCGACGTGGATGTGGTCGGTATGTCGATCCAGGAGATCAACTATGGAAAGAATGAAATCTACGCGAGACACGGGAGGAAATTCAAGTCCCAGGAACTGACCGATTACTTTTCGTCTAAATCCTGGTATCAGGGGCTCTATGAACCGGATGATTTCGACGCGAATTATACATATCTGTTGAATGAATATGAGAAGCGCAACGCGGAATTTTTGAACGAAAAGGAACATCAACTGGATTCCCAGGGATATATCACAGATGCAGACTGATCGCTGAAATATAAGATGAGAAATGAGGAGGAAGAGTTATGTTTTGCAGTCGTTGTGGAAATGAGATCAAAGGAGATGGAAAATTCTGTCCCAAATGCGGCGCTCCGGTGAAGCCGGTCCAGAGCCGGGACGAAAATGTGTCTGGTGGGAACACCCAGGGGTACAGCTACAGTCAAGGGGCGGCTCCGTCTGGAAGTCCTGTGGGCACGGGAGCGCCAGTGGCCAAGAAGCGGCCGCCTTATGTGGCGATCGGAGCCATTGTGCTGGTGGTGATCCTGCTGATCGTAGGGATTCGGTTTATCTTCTTCAGGGACACTTATGAGACCCCCATTAAAAATATGGTCAAGGTGATGGAAGACCGGGATGTAGACGCGGCCATGGAACTGATCCCGGAAAACTTCCTGGATGCGGCGGAAGGGCTGACGGGTATGACCAAAGAGGAAATGGCGGATATGCTGGAGGAAGATCTTCTGGACGCGTTCGACCAGTATATCGGTGATATTGAGATTGATTACGAGATTGGTGATACAAGAGATCTGTCTCAGTCTGAGTTAAGAGATATTTCAGACGAATATATGGGTGTCCTGGGCGACATTGAAGAAGGAAAAGAAGTAGAATTTTCTTATGAAATGTATGTGGATGGCGAATTGGAGGAAGAGTCGTCGGATGATGAAACCATTAATGTAGTCAAGATTGATGGGAAATGGTATATCAGCCCGAATGACTTATTCTAAGCACAGGGGATCTATCAACGATGTTTTGTCAGAATTGTGGAACAGAGAATCCAGAAGAAGCCCGTTTCTGTCAGAAGTGTGGGAGTCCACTTTTGTCTCAGATGGATTTTGAAACGGAAGATCGGACCGAACTGGAACAGGAGAACGAGTGGGAACAGAAGAAAAAAGGCGGCCGAAGGTGGCTCCTGGCCGGGGCCGCCTTTCTTTTAGTGGCTTTTTGTATTGCCTGCGTGCTGGTCGTGGCGGAAGTGAAAGAACGGCAGGACTATGAGAATTACATCGCCAGCGCGGAAAAGTATCTGGAGGATCTGGATTATGAGAACGCGGAAGAGGCATATCTGAAAGCCATAGAGGTGGATCCTAAGAAGGCCGAGGCCTATCTTGGCCTGGCGGATACTTACTATCAACAGGAAGACATCGATAAAGCCCAGGACATTTTGGCCCAGGGGAAGAAAGCCGCAAGCAAAAAGGAGGCCGCCAAGATTGAGAATTCAGGCAGCGCTTCTTCTGGCGGATCTAATGGTGGAACTGCCGGCGGCGGGACTGCAAAAGTAGAAAATGATTACACATGGGTGATCGAACCTAAGGTGGAGGCAGACGACATTTACTATATCAAAGACGAGAATGTCACCGACTATTGCAGAAATGACCTGAATCGCCAGATGGACACCGCCTATGCGGTCATGAAACAGGATGATACCTATGGCCTGATCGGACTGGATGGACAGATGGGGGCAGATCTGGAGTACCAAGGGGTTGGCGCGCTGTCGGAATATTATCTGCTGGAGCGGGAAGAACCGGTCTATGAATCGGAATACCAGACAGAGATGACGGACTATTATTTCGTAGAGGAAGAGGAGAAGGTTGAGCCGGCGGTGGCGGTGATCGGCGACGCGGGCAGTTATTTAAGAGGCACCTTCTACTATCACGACGGCCTCCGCAATACGGCAGAATATGTCGCGGGACAGGGATATGGGATGACCTATCAGCAGAAGCCGGAAAGAGCGACACCAGTCAAGCAGTCAGAGGTTATTTATGACGGCAGTGAAAATGAATTGGACTGGTATGAAGAGTTGGACAGCGATTACGCTATCTGTGACAGGGACGGAGAACTGGTGACGGACTTTATCTATGAAGAGTGCGGAAGCGCTTCTTCTGGTCTTCTTGCGGTCAAGCAGGATGGCAAGTGGGGATATGTAGATGAGCAGGGCCAGGTTGTGATCCCGCTGGAGTACGACGCTTCCTGCAGCTATGAGACCTGCGTGTTTGACTATGACACAGAGAATGAACCGGAAACAGTGGAATACTGTTATGCGGCCTCAGACGGTTATGTCCCGCTCTGCAAGGATGGAGAATGGGAGCTTCGAGATACCTCTGGAGAACTGGCGATCCCATCTGGTGTGTTTGATACGATCCGCCCGGTATATGAGGGAAAATGCTGGGTAGAAAAGGATGGAAAATGGGGCGTGATCCAGGTGGAAGAAGAAGCCTCGGATTCATCCCGGGATCCTGCGGATCAGACAGTAACAGGAAATGTCCAGACAGTCCTTTCCAGCGCGTCCAGACAGGAAATCGCGGAAATGGTGATCGAGCACTTAGAGGACGCTCTGCTGGAAGAGGATGGAGGAAGCTATTCCATCTCAGAAGATGAAACAACAGAAACCGATACCCAGTATATTTCATGTTGAGGTATGCGCTGTCGGAGGAAATGGCCCAAGAGATCATTGATGGAGGGGGAAGTCCTTCCGCAAATGTACTCGCAGGAACGGTAACAGTGGATAAGGATACGTGGGAAGCGGTCTATACAAATAACCTGGACAAGGAAGTCGAAAGGTGGAGTCTGGGATAAGGAAATCAGGGAAGCAGGAGTGAACATATCTTAACGGTCATAGATACAAGAGGAAATTTAAGAGAAGTAAATCTGGACATTTTCCAGAAATCTACGCTTCTGCTGGGCCGGGATCAGGAACAGTGCGACATTGCGATCCGGATATGATCGTGTCGAAAGTCCATGGAACCTTTGAGATCCGTGAAGACCGTATCCGCTATCAGGACCTGGACAGCCGGAACGGGACCTTCCTGGGACTGGGAAGCGGCCGCCAGCTTCTGGGGAAGGCAGATGGATTTCTGGAAGTATTTGATAAAACGGCCCTTTGCATCGGGAATCTTGAGCAGGCGGAGCATATGGTGCTTCTGCTCTATTCTACCAGCACAGAGCGGGAGATGTGGAAGCGAGAACCGCTGGAACGCCCGGTTACAGAGATCGGGCGGGACAGTGGGAACCATATCTGTCTTCCGGGCCAGGTGTGTCAAAGCTCCACTGTAAGATCTATCGACCGCCAGAAGGCTTTGTGCTGGAAGACTGACGCAGCACAAACGGGGTTCTGGTCAATGGAAGCTATGTGAGAGGGACCTGCCGGCTGAAGGACAAAGATGTGATCCAGATCCTTTGAGAAGATGTTTGAGATCGGTGGTTTTGAGCAGGAATATTATCGGGATTACGCCGTTGCCCTGGCCTACGATCAGGAGCCTGAGCGGGCCCAGGAAGCCTTGGATGAGGCTATTGAGCTGGGCTTAAAGGAGGATTCCATCTACTATACCAGAGGTGAGGTCAAGAAGTCTCAACAGGAATTGGACCAGGCATTGAATGATTTCAAGAGCTGTGTCGCTGTCTCAGAGGATAACGAGCTGAAAGCCAGGGCCTATCTTGTGATGAGCGATATATACCAGGAGCAGGGGCGGGATCAGGACCAGAGGGAAATCCTGCTGGAAGCCAGGGAGGCTCTTCCGGTGGAGAATCAGATGGTCCTTTTGCAGCGATTGATCCAGGCAGATATCGATCTGGCGGAACGCAGCGGCAGCGACAGCTATCGGGAGGAAGCGATCCAGCTTTTGAACCAGGTGATCGATCAGGGATGGGATACTTACGAGACTTATAATAATCTGGTCATCCTCTGTGAGAAACAGGGGCGCCTTGAAGAGGCGGAACAATATCTGAATCAGATGGCCCAGCAGTTTGGAGAGGATTACAATATCTATAAGCGGCTGGCTTTCCTGGAGATCGACAAACAGGAGCAAAAGAGCAACAGCCAGAGGGATTACAGCGCTTTTGCGGGCTATTATCAGAATGCCAGCGAAATGTATCAAGAGCAGTTGGAGAATCATGATACGGATGCGGAGATGCAGCTGCTGGACAATGTATACCAGCAGGTACTGGCAGGAGGGTGGTTATCATCATGGGATTAACGGTAGGATGGATTCTTACAGGGATCAGCGCGGTCGGGATCATTGGGTGCGCGGCCGGACTGATCGTGACGCTGAAAAGTTTCCCCCGACAGCGCAGAAGGCTGTTAGAGGAGATCGAGGATGAGCAGGAGGGAAGAAGATGAAGTGGTATTTGAGATACGCGGCGGGAGTGTTGTTTGTGATCGCACTGTTGATTCTTTTGTTTTCTCCCTTGATCGATGTGTCTGTCATGGAGCTTTCGCTGATCGATGTGCTGAAGCTGGGCAGCGGGATCGGAGATTCCGGCGCCTGGGGTGGAATCGGAGATGTGCTGGAAGAATATATGAAGCCCTTTTTCTTCGTGGTATTGTTTCTTGCGCTTCTGGTCCTGGCAAGTGTACTGGGCTGTGTGCTTCTTAGCTGGAGAAGCGCTTATGTGGCTGCGGTGGCTGGCGTGGCAGTGACCAACCTGGTGACGATCATCAGTGTGTGGACGCTTTACTCGAAGATCAAGGAACTGCGCCAGGGATTAGATTTCTTTGGGATGGGAGGGCTTGTCAGCCTCCACAAAGCTCCCAGCGTTCTGTGGTTCTTGATCAGCGCGGCGATTCTGGCGATCGGTGTGTGGGGGATCTGTCAGGCGGCGAAAATGCCGGAGGCAGAACGGCCAGAAGAAATCCTGCCTGAGAATTTCAACCACAGAAGGAATCCCTGGGAACACCGGCAGGATCTGACGGCTCAGGTACGGCGGGAAGATTATCTGAATCGGATCAATGAATTGGAGCAGGAGAAGGAGCGCCGGGAAATGTATCAGGAGATCGCCCAGGAGAAGCAGGAAAAGAAGGAAAAGGAGTGGCGGCAGGAAGCAGTGTCTCATTTCCAGGGGGCGCTGAAAGGTTTGGACGGCATCTATCAGAAGAAGATCTATCCGCTGGAAGAGAGACGGCCAGTCTACTTTGTGTCAGACGGGACACAGACGTTTGTCACTGAGGAAAAGCAGGAAGAGCTGCTGGCGGAACTCTATTATATCGGCGCGTATGGCGAGTATTGCGTAACTCCGGCAAAGCGGCAGGTGTGTTTCCTGGAAAGCGGCCAGCCTTTAGGAGCCGGGCGGCATTATTATTTAAGAAGAGGGACCAGGATCTGTCTGGAGGGCCTGTCGTTTCTGCTGGCATAGTAAGGAGTGGGTAGGATGCGGTGTAGTCATTGTAATATGGAGAATCTATCGGATTCCAGGTTCTGCGGGAATTGCGGTCGGCCGCTGGAAACGGAGGATTTCGGGGCGTCCGGGGGAAACGGCCAGACGCAAGAGGGCCGTGTGGAAGAAAGAAAGCCAGTGAAGCGAACCGGAAAAAGGATCTGGGTCGTGACGGCGGGCGTGGTACTCATTCTTGCGGCGGCTGTGGCGGTGTTTTTGATCCTTGGTTCCAGGCGGGACGCGAAAGAGATGGAGGATCTGCTGGCCAAGGGAGATCAATATCTGGAGGAACTGGACTATAAGGAGGCAGAAGACCAGTATTTAGAGTCCATTTCCATAGATCCGAAGAAAGAAGAGCCGTATCTGAGGCTGGCAGAGATCTATGTACAGCAGAACCAGCCGCAGAAGGCGGTGAAAATCCTGGAAGAAGGGAGAAAGAATACCGAAAGCGACATGATCCGGGAAAAATATACCCTGTATTCCTATGTGGATGAGGTCCTGATCCCGGAAAAGGGAGAGTGTCAGGAAGGCGAGTATCTCTGCAAGTATAACTATACGAAAAATTATATGGGCCTGGAAAGCGTACATTCGCAAAAAGGCGTCCTGACTTCTCGTATCCGGGATTTTGACGGAGATGGAGCGGAGGAATTGCTGGTGCTTCTGCTGGTGAATGGAGAAGAGCTTGACGACGAGGGACTTCAGTATGTGTCGGAAGGAGAGCTGGTCAATG
>DXGF01000052.1 GCA_019114065.1 Candidatus Dorea gallistercoris | reverse complement strand
CCAATGAGGGCACCGTGACCAACAGCGGTACCCTGACCAATCACGGCACCATCAACAACTCCGGCACCTTGCCCGACAATATTAGAGGTACTGCACCTCCCAGCATTACTACGACTTCCCTTGACGTTGGTACTGTGGGTACGGCATACAGAGCAACCCTTAATACTGATGGCAAACCAGCCTCATGGAAGGTCACCGACGGCTCTCTGCCCGCCGGTCTGACTTTGGCTGAGAACACCGGCCTTATCTCCGGCACACCCACCGCGCAGAGCACATCTAATTTCACGGTGACGGCTGCGAACAACGGCGGTTCCGACAGCGAACAGTTGAGCATTACCATCAGCCCGGCGGCTAATGTCCCTGTTGAAAGTGTATCTCTAAGCCAAACCGAGTTGAGACTGATTGAGGGCGACACCGGCGCACTCACCGCCACGGTGGAGCCTGACAACGCCACCAATCAAAACGTGACGTGGAGCAGCGATAATCCAAACGTTGCCACGGTGAACAACGGTGTCGTCACCGCTGTTGCCGCAGGCACAGCCACCATCACCATCACCACCGAGGACGGTGACAAGACCTCGACTTGCGCAGTGCCTGTGGTCCATGGCAGTCTGACACATACCCCGGGGAACGCCGCCACCTGTACGAAGGAAGGGAACGAGGAATACTGGACCTGCGAAACTTGCGGGAAGCATTTCAGCGACGCCGGGGGCAATACGGAGATCACACTGGCGCAGACAGTGATCCCGGCCACCGGCCACAGCTATGAGAATGGCAGATGCAGGGTATGTAACGCGCCCGAGCCCGGGTTCAATCCGGCCATCATCGACGGAGCCGGCGGCACATGGCAGAAAGGCACAGAAGACGGCCTTTCCTTTACGTCCAATGCGGCATTTACGGATTTTGTGAAGGTACAGGTGGACGGCAGAGACCTTGCCGCTTCTGATTATGAAGTCAGAGAAGGCAGTACCGTTGTTACCTTAAAGGCTTCCTATCTGGAGACGCTTTCCGTTGGGAAACACACGCTTGTCATCGTCTCCAACACGGGTACGGCCACAACGGAGTTTACGATCCAGGCGGCTTCCGCCGCTGATGGTGATACACCGTCTCCGCAGACAAGCGACAACAACCATGTCGCTCTGTGGATCGTTCTGCTGCTGATTTCCGTCGCCAGTCTGTCCGCTACTGCGTCCTACCGCAGAAAGCGGCACGCTTCTCATTGACAAAGCCCCTTGGAAAAGCTACACTTTTTACAGGACATCAAGGGCAAAAGCCCCGGCTATGATTTTGATTTTATCTATGCAGGAGGAAACCATGAAGATCACAGATGTTAAAATGGAGAAATTTTCCATCGAACTGGAAGAGTCATTCAACGTGGCATTTGCGGAAATCACACACACGGTCAGCATTATCGTAAAGATCGAGACGGATGAAGGATATATCGGATATGGAGAGGCGGCGCCCTTCGCCCCTGTCACAGGGGAGACGGTGGAGGGCTGTCTGGAGATCCTCCGTCTCTTCCGCCAGGGTCTGATCGGCATGGACCCTCTGGATATCGAGAAGGCCCACGCCATGATGGATGGAGTGGCCCACGGAAATGGCTCCGCCAAATGCGCCATCGACATTGCCCTCTATGACCTGAAGGGCAAGTGTATGGGACAGCCTCTGTACCGGGTGCTGGGCGGCTACGACAATGAGGTGCAGAACGATATTACCATCGTCATCAATCCGCCGGAGAAAATGGCGGCCCAGGCGGAACATTTCGTCAAGGATCTGGGCTATCACATTCTTAAGGTCAAGACCGGAATCTGCCCGGAAGATGACCTGCTGGCCCTCTCTCTCATCCGCGAGGCAGTCGGCCCGGATATCCGTCTGCGGATCGACGCGAACCAGGGCTATGATTACAGCCAGGCTCTTTTCATGCTGGAAGAAATGAAAAAATATGGGGTGGAAGCCGCCGAGCAGTGTCTTCCCGACTGGGATCTGGACGGAGCGGCCAGGCTCCGCAGACAGTCCAATGGCATAAAGCTTATGTTAGACGAATCCCTGCATACCATCCGGGACGCGGCCAAGATCTGCAAAGCGGAGGCCGCGGATATCATGAATATCAAGCTTATGAAATGCGGCGGGCTCTACCGGGCGTCCCAGATCAACGCCATCGGCGAGAGTTTTGGCGTTCCCTGTATGGTGGGCTGCATGATCGAGACCAAGATCTCCATCACAGCGGGCTTAAGTCTGGTGGCCGCCAAAAAGAATATTACCGAATCTGACTGCGACACCTTCCTGTTCTATAAGGATGGGGATACAGGAATGCCAGGAGGCTTTGAGATACACGGGGACCGGTTCCGGCTTTTGGACAGACCGGGGCTTGGTCTTGAGATCTCCTTTTAGCCCTTTGTATGCCAACGATATTTCTCAAACAAACATTCGGCGCGGCCTTCCTCTTCCAGTGAAGGCCGCGCCAGATTCAGTTTCGCTGATCTTAATACCAATCGTGCTTTTCGCGCTTCTCTAATGCAGCGATCTGCTCCATTTCTTCCTTTGACAGTTCAAAATCAAAAATGGAAATATTCTCCCGGATATGGTCGGGATTGCTGGAGCCGGGAATGACTGCTACCCCTTTTTGAAGATTCCACCGAAGAATCACTTGGGCCACAGATTTTCTATGTGTTGCCGCAGTCTCCCGCAGTACAGGATTATTCAGCATTGGTTCCGTGTAGCCTCGCCCGCCCAGCGGATACCAGCCCTGAACAACGATCCCCTTACTCTGGATGTGCTCCACCACCAGGCTGTCCTGATAGTACGGGTGGATCTCATTCTGGATTAGGGCCGGTTTTACGGAAACCTTCGGCAAGAAAGAATCCGTTTCCCGGATATAGTAGCAGGAAATACCGGCAGCGCGCACTTTTCCCTCCTGGATAGCTTTTTCGATGGCTTTGTATGCCTCCACATCGTTTGAGGCCGGATGGTGCAGGAGCATCATGTCAATGTAGCCGATGTCCAGTTTTTTCAGCGCATCGTCAATAGCTTTGGCAGCATGGCTGTACTGGTTCGGGTACAGTTTAGTCTGCACGAAGATTTCTTCCCGCGCTACACCGGATTTGCGGACGCCTTCACCTACTTCCCGTTCGTTTCCGTAAAAGGATGCGGTGTCAATCTGGCGGTATCCGCTTTTTATGGCAGAAGTCACTGCGTTTGTGCAGGTATTTCCATGCAAGGCATAGGTGCCAAGTCCTACTGCCGGCAGGTCATACCCGGTGTTTAACCGTATCACAGGAGCAGAACCGTTCTTTCCATTTTTCAAATCAATACCACTCATGCTTTTCACCTCTTTCCAGTTCTGCGATCTGAGCCATTTCCTCGTCAGTCAGTTCAAAACCAAAAATATCTAAGTTCTCCCGGATGTGATCTGGATTGCTGGAACCTGGATTTACTACCACTCCCCGCTGTAAATTCCACCGAAGGACCACCTGTGCCGAAGTCACGCCATGATCTTTTGCGATGGCAGAGATCACCTCATCTGCGAACAGCTCGCTGGTGTGTCCTCTGCCCCCAAAGGGGGAATAGCCGTTTACCACGATACCAAGTTCTTGAATATAGGGAACAACCTCTTGCTCCTGATAGTAGGGGTGAATCTCATTCTGCACCACGGCCGGCGTGATATTGACCTGGGGCAGAAATTCTTCCAATTCCTCAATGTACCAGTTAGACAGCCCGATGGAGCGGATTTCCCCATCTGCCACCGCCTGCTCCATTGCATGGTATGCCTCTACATCCCCGGAACCGGGATGATGCAGGAGCATTAGGTCGATATAGCCGATATTCAGACGATCTAAGCAGCCTTCAATGGCCGCCTCAGGCTCATCAAATTCTGTAGGATAGAGTTTTGTAGTCACGAAAACTTCATCTCTGGGCACATCGCTGTCTCGGATGGCCCGGCCGACGGCTTCCTCGTTGCCATAGTAGGAGGCAGTGTCGATGAGCCGTCCTCCAGCTTCTAACAGTGCTGTAACGGAATTATAACATTCTTCATCGGAAAGGGCATAAGTGCCAAGACCCGCGATGGGCATTTCATAGCCGCTGTTCAGAATTACCGTCCCGCTTTCAAGATCAAAGACGGGAACGGATGTCTCTTCGCCGGAGCTTTCGTTTTCCGAAGGAGAAGCTGTATTGCCGCTGCATCCCGCCAAGCACCCGATCAAGAACAGGCCAGAAATCAGAATCGAGATCCATTTTGACATCATAGGATGTTCCCTCCTTCCCATTGTATCCCGGGATTGAACCCCTGCTATTTCTGCATCGCAGGAACTTCTGGATAATGCTCGTAAGGCGGTTTATAGAAATCAGCCGCCAATCCCGTCCAGTTTCCACCCCGGCTGTTCCAGGGACGCTCCTTAAGATATAAGGCATATTGTTCATCATACTGCCGTTTGTCTTGGTAGGCCCGAATGGAGCGGTGCGACAATAAATTCAGGCTTACCTCTGCGTCAAAACAGCCGTTTCCTGATCTCATCAGCGATAGGCCTGCGCAAAAATACCCGCGCACTCTTCGTCAGACATGGTGCAGGGATTGGCCAAAAACAGTCCGCCCATGGTCTCCCGTGCATTGACGGCTAACGTCATAAATTCGTCAGTGGTAATACCATAATCGCTCATCTTCAGATCATCCACACCGCAGTCCTTTTGAAGCTGTACCAGCGCGGTGATGAAATCCTCCGGCTTGTCAGCATCCGGGATTCCCATCACGCGGGCCATCTTGACAAACTGCTCGTCGCAGGCGTGTTTCTCGATGAAGAACTCTGCAAATGCCTTGGAGATCATAATTAGTCCGGCGCCGTGGGGCAGATCATGGTGGTAGGCGCTCATGGCGTGTTCCATGGAGTGCTGTGCGGTGGTAGAAGTCAGCTGCATAGTGATGCCGGCCATGGTACTGCCATAGGCGATGTGCTCTCTCGCTTCCAGGTCGCCTCCGTCCTGTACGGCACGGGGCAGATATTGAACGATGTTCTCAATCGCGGACAACGCGATGGTTTCACTCAAAATGTTAATGCCATTGGAGATCATCACTTCCGTATTGTGGAACAAGGCGTCAAAGCCCTGATAGGCCGTGTATTTTGAGGGAACCGTCTTCATCAGCTCTGGGTCTACAACGGCGAGGACGGGAGTCAGCTCCGGGAAGCCGAATCCAATCTTTTCTTTGGTTTCCAGATTGGAAATCACGCCCCAGCAGTTGACTTCAGAGCCTGTACCCGCGGTGAGGGTAATGGTGACAATCGGCAGGCCGGGATTTACAAGGGGCTGTCCCTTTCCGGTTCCGCCGTTTACATAGTCCCACAGATCGCCAGGATTGGTTGCCATCGCCGCGACAGCGACAGCGGAATCCAGAACGGCCCCGCCGCCCAGCGCCACAATAAAATCACAGTTGTTTTCTTTCGCGAAGGCCGCTCCTTCCATCACCATTTCCTTGACGGGGTTTTCCATTACTTTGGCGAATTCCGCCACTTCCACGCCCGCTTTATGAAGCTGCTCCAGCGTGCGGTCATAGGCTCCACTCACCTTCGCGGATCTGCCGCCGGACATCAGAAGCAGTGCCTTTTTCCCGGGCATAGACTGGCTTCCCAGTTCCTTCAGCTTTCCGCTGCCGAATAGGATTCTTGTGGGGTTGTTGAAATCAAAGTTCATGTTCATAAGAATACCTCCTAAAATTATTTTATTTTTCTTCTTTTTTCATGATGTAGACCAGATAATCAAGACAGTCGATCCTATTTTGGCTGTCATGGACCTGGTCGAGAAGGGAAATTCTATGTTGGGCAAGAAGCCTGAATTGCTCCTGCCGGTTACCTTCCTCCTGCAGTTGCAGATATTTTTGAATCATGGCTTCCTCGCAGCCAGCATCTCGCAGATTCCGAAGAAGTCGTGTCTTCGCTGGTATTTCGCCCATTTGACTACCTCCTTTACATTTATGATTATAATTTGGTTAATTGAAAAGGGATTGAGAACAGGAGGACTATTATGGAAATCAGAGTATTGCGCTATTTTCTCGCGATCGCCAGAGAAGGAAGCATTACAAATGCGGCCAGTTTTCTGCATGTAACACAGCCAACGCTTTCCAGGCAGATCCGCGATTTAGAAGAAGAACTGGGGCAGAAACTTTTTACCCGCGGCAGCCACAATATGACCTTAACCACAGAAGGGATGATTCTGCGGAAACGAGCAGAAGAAATCATCTCTATGGTTGACAAAACAGAAGCGGAATTTAATGCTATGGAAAATGTGGTCAGCGGCGACATATATATCGGGGGAGGGGAAACAGAGGCCATCCGACTGATCGCGCGGATCGCGCACGAAGTACGGACAAATTATCCAGGAATCCATTATCATTTATACAGTGGGAATTCAGAAGATGTAACCGAGCGTTTGGACAAAGGGTTGTTAGATTTTGGAATCTTGATTCAGCCCGCAGATATTTCCAAGTATGACTATATTAACATTCCCGCCAAAGATACATGGGGAGTTGTCATGCGGCGTGACTGTCCATTAGCCGCAAAAAAAGCGATCCGAAAAGAGGATCTGCTGGATGTGCCCCTCATCTGTTCCCGTCAGGCAATTTCTGGGGAACGGCATGGAAATGAGTTTACCGGGTGGTTTGGTGAAGATTTTGATAAGTTGGATATCGTAACGACATTCAATCTCATCTATAATGCCGCTATCATGGTGGAAGCTGGTATTGGTTATGCATTGACGATCGATCGGATCGTTAATACCGCAGAAAGCAGTAACCTTTGCTTCCGTCCATTAGAACCACGACTTGATTCAGGATTAAATATCATTTGGAAGAAATACCAAGTATTTTCTTCGGCAGCGGAGTTATTCCTAGATAAACTTCGTGAACGGTTTGGGGATTAACGCGCAAAGACTGATAAGCTGTGGCCAAGTAGTCATAAAATCCTCAGTTTATCAGTCTTTACAATGCATCACTTTCTTATACAAAAATCCCTCTGTTTTTGTCAGCAGACCTTGTGGATCCATCCTTCCGGCGCCTCGATATGACCCATCTGGATGCCCGTCAAGGTATCATACAATTTCTTCGTGATGGAGCCCATCTCATCCATTCCACTGGGGAAACAGATCTCTTTTCCGTGGTCTACCACCTTTCCTACCGGCGAGATGACGGCCGCCGTTCCGCACAGGCCGCACTCCGCGAAATCCTTCACTTCGTCGAAATAAACTTCCCGCTCTTCTGTTTCCAGGCCTAGATATTTTTCAGCCACATACATCAGAGAACGTCTGGTGATGGATGGAAGAATCGTGTTAGATTTTGGTGTAACTACCTTATTATCCTTTGTCACAAAGATAAAGTTGGCGCCTCCGGTCTCCTCTACCTTGGTCCTGGTGGCCGCATCCAGATACATATTCTCATCATAGCCCTGCGCGTGGGCCTCCACGATCGCGTACAGGCTCATGGCATAGTTTAATCCTGCCTTTACGTGACCGGTCCCATGGGGCGCTGCCCGGTCATAGTCGCACACCCGGATGGTGATGGGTTTAGCTCCGCCTTTGAAATAGGGCCCCACCGGTGTGGTAAATACCCGGAACTGATACTCGTCCGCCGGTTTTACACCAATGACCGCGTTAGAGCCAAACATATAAGGACGCACATACAAGGTAGCTCCTGATCCATAAGGAGGAACATAGGCCGCATTGGCTTCCACCGTCTTATGTACCGCCTCTACAAACCGCTCCTCCGGGAATACCGGCATTTCCAGACGTTTGGCCGTATCTGCCATACGAGCCGCGTTCAGGTCCGGCCGGAACATCACGATGCTCCCGCCCTCTGTCGTATAAGCCTTCAGGCCCTCAAAACAGGTCTGGGCGTATTGAAGGACACAGGCGCACTCGTTGATCACCACATTGGGATCCGCCGTCATGGTCCCCGCATCCCAGGAGCCGTCCTTATAATTAGATACATATCTTTGATCCGTCTCTACATAATCGAATCCCAGATTCGCCCAGTCAATATTTTTCTTCTCCATCTTGATTCCTCCATTCGTAATGGCTTTTCCTACGCCTCATTATAATACGGTTACTGTAAAAATTCAAGAATACGCTGCCGGCCGGTCATCGTTCCATCATGCTGATGGACTCGATCCCTACGCTTCCGCCCCGGACTACTTCGATGCTCTTAAATTCTTCTTTCATCAGCTTGATCACCGCGTCATTCTTAGTAGCAGTCTGGACAAACTCCAGAAGAAGACTGTCCTTGCCGTAATCGATCACCTTTGCCTTGAAGGTCTCCGCGATCTGGAAGAGCTCCACCTTGTCCTGGGGCGTGCATTTGCGCACCTTCACATACAGGATTTCCTTCATTCGCACAAAAATGTCGGTAAAGTCGATGACCTTAATCACTTCCACCAGCCGGTTGAGCTGTTTTTTGATCTGCTCGAAAGTCTCATCGTCGCTGACGGTGGCGATGGTCATACGGGAGACTGTGGGATCTTCTGTGGTCCCCACCGTCAGACTGTCTAAATTATAGGATTTCCCCGCGAACAGACCGGAGATCTTCGAGAGAACTCCTACCTGATTCTCCACATACAGGGATATCCAGCGTTTCTTCATACCATTTCCGCTCATTCTCTTCCTCTCCTTCCTTAGCAGTCCATGATCATATCTTTTAAGGTTCCGCCTGGTTCGATCATCGGATAGACCAGATCCTCCGGATCGATGATAAATTCCAGGATATAAGGAGTCTTCCTGCTCTCCATCGCCTCCTGGAAGGCAGGCCTGATCTCTTCTTTCTTCGTGATCCTGATCCCCTTGGCTCCGTAGCTCTCCGCCAGTTTCACGAAATCCGGTGTATACTCGGGACATTCTACCTGGCCGCATCTGCCCCGGCATGCGGCGCCGGACCGAAGACAGGTCATGGAGTAACGCTTGCCGTAGAACAATTTCTGCCACTGGCGGACCATGCCCAGATTACTGTTATTAAAGATACAGGAGATGATGGGCAGCTCTTCTAAGACCGCCGTCGCCAGTTCCTGGATATTCATCTGCATCCCGCCGTCCCCGGAGATGGAGATGACCGGTGTGTCCGGATTCCCAATCTTGGCCCCGATAGCCCCTGGAAGGCCATAGCCCATGGTACCCAGTCCTCCCGACATATACAGCCGTTTCTTCTCATTGACTTCTAAGAACTGAGCCGTAAACATCTGATGCTGGCCCACATCTGTGACCACGATCGCCTGCTCAAACATCTGATTGATCTCATCTAGGATATCCTTGGGCGTCATGATCGGGCGGGGTTTCATCGCCAGCGGATGCTCCCTCTTCCAGTCGTTGATCTGCTCCCTCCATCTTTCTGTCTCGCAGGGCGTAACATACTCCAGCATCTTTATCACCGCCTCTTTGGCGTCCGCCACGATCGGCACATCCACCTGCACATTCTTGGAAATAGCCGCCGTATCGATATCGATATGGACGATCTGGGCTTGGGGCGCGAAAGAATGCAGCTTCCCGGTGATCCGGTCATTGAACCGGGTCCCGATGGAAAACAGAAGATCGCACTCATTCACCGCCATGTTGCAGGCATAGGCGCCGTGCATTCCCAGATTGCCGATATACAGTGGATGGTCCGTGGGGATCGCTCCCCGGCCCATCACCGTTGTCACCACCGGGACCTTTGTCTTCTCCGCCACTTCTGTAAATTCCTTCCAGGCGTGGGAGATGTTCACACCGCCACCCACAAGGAACAGGGGCCGCTTTGCCTTTCCCAGCATCTTGATCGCCCTTTTCAGCTGTCCGATATGCGCATGGGTATTGGGCTTATATCCCCGGATATTGACTTCCCTGGGATACTCTCCGTCTCCCAGCTCAGCCATCACATCCTTGGGAAGATCGATCAATACCGGCCCCGGTCTTCCAGTCCGGGCGATATAGAAGGCTTCTTTTAAGATCCTTCCCAGGTCTTCCCGCCTGCGCACCGTCACGCCATACTTGGTGATACTCCTGGTGATCCCTACGATATCTACTTCCTGGAACGCGTCGTTTCCGATCAGATGCCTTGCTACCTGTCCGGTAAAGCACACCAGCGGCACGCTGTCGTAGTAAGCGGTGGCAAGTCCGGTCACCAGATTGGTGGCCCCTGGGCCGCTGGTCACCAGACAGACCCCCACCTTGCCGGTAGACCGGGCATAGGCGTCCGCCTCATGGACCAGGGCGATCTCCTGTCTTGGGAGGATCACCTTGATCTGATCCTGCCTATACAGTTCATCGCTAATGTCGATCGTACAGGCGCCTGGATAGCCGAATATAGTATCCACGCCCTCTTCTCTCAGCGCCTTTACCAACAATTTGTTCCCACTCATCTTCTTCATATGTCCAACCTCCTTCTATTCCCCATTGTGGCCTGCTTCTTACCTCTCCCGCGGTCATCCGCCGCTAAGAAAGCCCTTTCCTCATTTCCCGAGAAATAAAAACGCCCTAAGCCATCAGCTTAGGGCGAATACTGCATCCGTGTTACCACCTAACTTCAGAGAAAGCTCTCTGCACTCTGCCGGTACGGGAAGATCCTCTTCCTGCCTCCGATACCGCTCCCTTCTAACGCTGGGACACACGTTGAAGTCTACTTGGATATCCATCCGTTCGGTTCACTGCTCGAGGGCTACTTCCATAGATCCTTCCCGAAGATTCTCACCGGCCATCTTCTCTCTTTGCGTCCGCGATCTATGTACTCCTCCCTGTCATAGCATTTCTCTATAAATTATCCTTATTATAGTGGAAGCCCTCTGTCTTTGTCAACCGTTCTTTTTTAAGATTCTTGACCTTTCTTTTCCAGTTCCGGCTTTTCCTCCTGCTCATCCATCCCAAGGACCTTCCTGCTGATCCCTTCCCAGGAGATCCCTCTGACATCCGCGAATGTCCCCAGGGGCTTCTCGATGCTTTCTTCCAGGGCTCTGGCAAGCCGCTCTTCAAACTCTGGCAGTTCTTCCAGGACCGGTTCATCGGTATCGCGCATCCGGGGCAGAGTCACATACCGCACATCCCCTCCCGGAGCGTGAGTCCCAAGCCACTCCTGGATTCCCGGAAGATCTGTCACCACCACCCGGTCATGGCAGGCCAGGGCCTCGATGACCGTAAGGGGAAGGCCGTCGAAGAAGGACGGCAGGACAAAGATCTGACAGCGGTTGTACACCTTCGCCAGTTCCTCCTGGGAGAGCCGCCCTAGGAATTCCACCGGATAGGGGCATTCCTCTGCCGCCTCCTGGATCCTTTGATATTCCTCATCATTTCCCGCTCCTCCGGCAAGGGAAAGAGTCAGGCTGTCTTCCGGGATTTCCAGTCGGCGCAGGGCTCTAAGAAGACTTAAAACCCCTTTTTTCTCCGCGATCTTTCCCGCGTACACCATCCGGGTGACGCCGTCCTTCGCCTTTTCCCCCACAGGCCGGAAGATCTGGCTGTTATATCCCACTCCCACTTCCCAGATCTTCTTTTGCTCTGCCTGGTAGATCTCCATGACTTTCTCCCGCTGGGCCTTCTGGGGCACGAAGATCCCATCCAGCCCCCGGATCTGCCGCGCGATGTATTCCCGCTCCAGAGCGGTCTTCTCCATCTGACGGATATCCGTATTGTGGCAGAACCCATAGATCCTCCGCTTGGGGAACCTCTCCCGCACCAGGGCGGTCAACAGGTAGAGGTGGTGGCATAAGATCAGGTCCGGGTCCAGTTCTTCCACTGCCCGGCTGATCACCTCCAGGAAAGCTTCCCGGAACTCCTGGACCATTTCTTCTGTCATGTCGCGGTAGCGGGTGCTTCTATACGGCATCTCATCCGACATGCCGGCGATGGGCCAGGGCAGCTTTTTCGTCTCAAAATAGACCGGATAGAACTTCACCCCCAAGGGCAGTTCCACCTGGTCCTCACGGTAGACGCCTGCCACTACCGCCTGCTGTTCCCCCATATGCGCAAAGCATTTCACCAATTCCGTCAGATAGACCCCGCTTCCCGTGCTGTCCGGCTTCTGAGCCGTAATACTTAAAATCCTCATGATACCCTCTCATACACCGCGAAGACATACTCCAAGTCAAAATACGTCTCTTCTTCGCTGACTTTTGTCATCCGCCACTGGGGGTCTTCGTCCAGATTGGGGAAATAGGTGTCCGCGTCGAACGCCCGGTCCACCTTTGTCACATAGGCCTTGTCACAGAAAGGCAGAAGCTGGCGGTAGATCTGGCCGCCGCCGATCACAAAGATCTCCTCCGAAGGATAGTTCTCCAGTTCTGCTTTCAGTTCTTCCACAGAATGTACGATGACCGCCCCCGCCGCCTGGTAATCAGGATCGGTGGTCAGGACGATGTTCACCCGGTCTTTGAGGGGCTTGCTCTCTGGGAAGCTTTCCAAGGTTTTTCTCCCCATGACGACCACATGGCCTGTTGTCATGGCCCGGAAGTATTTCATATCCTGGGGGATCCGCACCAACAGTTTATTTCCAAGGCCAATGGCCCAGTTCTTATCTACATTTACGATCAGATTCATCGTTTTCCTCCTTATATCGCCACCGGGATGTCCTGGATCTGTTCATGGGTCTCATAGTCGATCAGTTTCACATCCTCCGGCGTAAACTCATAGAAATCCTTCACCTCTGGATTCAGCCAGAACTTGGGCGCCGGCAGCGGCTCTCTGGCGATCAGTTCCTCGATCATAGGGATATGCCGGTCGTAGATGTGGGCGTCGGCGATCACATGGACGAATTCGCCTGCCTCCATGTCGCACACCTGGGCCAGCATGTGCAGAAGCACCGCGTACTGGCACACATTCCAGTTGTTGGCGGCCAGCACGTCATTGGATCTCTGGTTCAGGATGCCGTTCAGCGTCAGCTTCTCGCTGTCCGACTGTTTTGTCACGTTGAAGGTCATGCTGTAGGCGCAGGGATAAAGATTCATCTCGTGGAGGTCCTGATGGACATACAGGTTGGTCAGGATCCGCCTGCTGTAGGGATTATTCTTCAGGTCATAGATCACCCGGTCCACCTGATCGAACATTCCCTCTCGATATTGGTGCTTCACCTTCATCTGATAACCGTAGGCTTTCCCGATGGAGCCGTCCGCATCCGCCCAGCTGTCCCAGATGTGGGGCTTCAGGTCATGGATGTTGTTGGATTTCTTCTGCCAGATCCACAAAAGTTCATCGGTACAGCTTTTGATGGCTGTCCTTCTTAAGGTCAGGGCGGGAAATTCCTTTGACAGATCATACCGGTTCACCACGCCGAATTTTTTCACAGTATAGGCGGGTGTTCCGTCCTCCCATACCGGCCGCACTTTTTCCCCTTTTGTATCGGTTCCATTATCTATGATATCTCTGCACATAGCAATAAACACCTGGTCCGCATAACTCATGTTCCCTACCTCCATACGTTCACTTCTCCCATTGTATCACGAAATAGAAAGAAAAAAAAGAAGTGGTTACGATTTCGGTTTTGATCGTGACCACTTCCCTCTTGCCTGTTTTTTGTTTACTTTTCCTAACAGCAGCAGTCCTTCAGCACATTGTCCAGGGCATTGGCGCTGCTGCTGTGAGCCCGCTCTACACGGATATTGTGGCGCTCCGCCTCCTTCAGGGCGCAGTGCACCATTTTATGGGCCACCGTGGAAGTAAATAGGATGATCAGGTCCGGCTGTCCGATCTGAGTCTTCAGATTTCCAGACATCCGGGTAAATACCTTCGCCTTACATCGATAGCGTTTACAGATCTGTTTGTATTGCTGCTCCATCCGTTCGTTTCCACCTATGATCACGACACTCATGCTTCCGACCTCCCGTCTTCGCGCCAGCTTCTATGTATCTTCTGTCCGTCCCTTGTACGGCGCCGGCTATCCTGCCAGTTTCTTTCCTGCTTTTCTGCATTTCTCCAATTCTTCTTCCCCAGGTGTCTCGTTAGCGATCACGCCTTCTTCTTCTGTCAGGATGGCTCCCGCATCCTTCATCCGCTGGGTCCAGGCGCGCATCCACTCTCCGTCTCCCCAGCCGTAGGAGCCAAAGAGAAGCAGCTTCTTGCCGGACACCTTTCCCTCCAGCGCCTGCACAAAAGGTTCCATCTCGCTTTCCTCCAGTTCCTCCGCGCCCATAGAAGGACACCCAAGGGCGAACACATTTTCCGATGCCAGAGCGTCCGCGTCCGCCTGATCTACGCTCAGCATCTCCGCCTGGGCGCCGGCCGCCTGGATCCCTTCCGCTACCGCCTCAGCCATTGCCCTTGTATTTCCAGTTCCACTCCAGTAAACCACTGAGATACTCATGATAAAATCCTCCTTTTACACGCTTCCGGACGCAATATCCCGCAGGGGCCTTCCCATCAGAAACTCATTGACCGCGCTGTCCTTCGCCTTATCGTATGCAAGAAATGTCATATGGGCCTGCTTGGGGTTGTGGTAAACCTTCCAGTATCCTGTAAAAAGACTGTGCTTTCCCTCCTGCTGGATAAAGCTTGCCACATCATCCAGAGGATAATCCAGAAATACCCCGATCTCATGGGGGAAATTCTGTTCCTCAATGGAATGCTGCCGGACACGCAATGCCAGATGCTCCAGAATCTCTTCAAATTTGCCGCTTTCATAACCATAATCTTTCAAAAAAGCCTGAACCTTCGGCCTGCCAAGATAGCTTTGCATCTCCCGTCTGCGGTAGAAAAACACCAGATATTTCCCTCTAAGGACCGCCAGCACACGGAACATGATCCCTGTCCCCGCAAGAAGCGCCCAGAGTTCCTTCAGATCATCCCGCTCGATATTGGTGATACTGGCCTTCTTGATTCCCTTCAGGAAAGGAGCGCACTGCAGGACCAGCTGGAACTGCAGCCTTTTTCTGACATCCTTGCTGGCCAGCAGATAAGATACAACTTCGATCGGCATAAAACCTCCTTATAGTTTTATTTTGATTATGATTATCATTTGCAATTAAAAATATATCATACATGTGCACAGAAAGCAAGTTGATAAATGATAGGATTTTCTCAATTGTGTTCGATTATACGCAATTTGGGACGTAGCCTTTTTGCAAAAGGCTACGTCCCAAATTGACTTTTGCCCTGTACCCAAATGAAAAAGCCGAGCCATCACGGCTCGGCTATGTTATACAATACTTTGTCCAGCATCCGCTCCAGAGCGGCGGTCTCTTTCTTCGAAAGTCCCAAGGTCAGCAGCTTATCCAGCCGCTTCCGGTCTGCCTCCATCCTGCGCTGGATGTCGTAGGCTTTCTCCGTAGGATAGATATTCTTACAGCGCTTATCTTTATTGCTTGGAACAGACAGAATGAATCCTTTCTCGTCCAGGCGCTTCAGAAGGCCAGTCACCGTTGGATTTCTCAGATTCAGCGCCTTCTCGATATCCTTCTGGGTCACTTCTTCTTTGCTGCAGCCAAGAAGGTAGTCAAGCACCTCACACTGGGAGGCAGTGATCCCCAGTGTCTTAAGGCGCCGGTTAAATTCCTTCTCATATCCATTATTGATCTGCTTGATCTGGAATCCTATGGTCCTTCTTTTCTGCATAGTTCCTCCTCTGCCTCTGGCCTAAGGGGCCGTCCTTTTGATCATCCTCAGGATATTGGCTTTCCCCAGGAGCCTGGCCACCGTGTAGAATAAAATAATATCGATCGGCAGCATCAGCGCCTGTTTTACCGCCCGGGCCGGGAGTATCGCCAAGAATCCGTTCCCGTACAGTACACTCATCCAGTAGGTGTTGAGAAGCAGGTTGACAAACACCGTCACCAGCACATTTGCCAGGATCACTCGCCTGAGGGTCAGAGGCTTCCGGTAGAGTACCACTCCATAGATCACACCGGCCAGCATAGCGCTTAAGGTCAGGCCCGGGAAAAATGCCCCGACCGGCTTCAGAATGTAAGAAATGATATCCGCAAGTCCAGCCACCGCGCAGGCGGCCACCGGCCCGAATAACATTCCCGTCAATTCTTTGGCCAGGGAATCAAAGCCGATCCGCAGGTAGTCTGTGATCTGCAACCGGTAGAAACCCAATACCACCGTGATCGCCAGCAGCATGGAGATCGCGGCCAGATTCTTGAGATTCCTCATCTCCTGGAAGGAATCCCCAAATGATGTTTTCCATCGTTTCATAAAAAATACCTCCTTCGCAGTAGTCCGTAAAGCTACGCATAAGCAGGTATCTTTCTCTGTTATGTGTAGCAGCGGGATGCGGAACATATACCGCGGGGCGCCATCTGCGGCGTTCCTTCGTCCATGCGGCAACTCCCCGTCCGCACGGCACTTAACGCACATATTCCTACTCTGCTTATTCTTTTTTTACGGCAGGAGGAGGCCTCTTCCATCTCCTGCCTGAATCTCATTCTAGCATATTTTGCATCAAAAGACAATTACTTTCCGTATTCCCGGATCACACTGCTGATCTCCCGGATGGCCTCCATATCCTCCAGATGCCGCAGGGCGTCCTGCATATGAAATTCTTTTACCGCCTCTGTCACAATGACCAGCTCTGCCACCCCATCCGTGATGATCTTCTGGACCACTCTCGAAATACTTACCTTGTGAACGCCAAATACACTGGCGATCGCCGCCAGCACACCCGGCTTGTTCTCCACCTGCATCCGCAGGAAGAAGGGATTCTTCACCTGGTCAAACGGCTTCACCGGCGTCTGCCGGTAGCAGGTGCAGTTGATCCTTCCAGTACAGTGATACTGAATATTTCGCACCACGTCGATCACATCTCCCATGACCGCGCTGGCTGTTGGAAACTGTCCCGCTCCCCGTCCGTAGAACATGGCGTCGTCCACCGCGTCTCCGTGGACAAAAATCGCGTTAAAGGAATCCCGCACCGATGCCAGCGGATGGTGTTTAGGCAGAAGCATTGGGTACACCGCGACCTCGATGCCCTCCGGGGTGTTCCGGGCCGCGGCCAGAAGCTTGATAGTGCAGCCCAGCTCCTTTGCATAGGCAATATCCTTTGCCGTGATCTTGGTGATTCCTTCCGTATGTACGTCAGAGAACACCACTCTAGAGTGGAAGGCGATGGATGCAAGGATGGCGATCTTGCGCCCCGCGTCCAGCCCCTCGATATCCGCCGTGGGATCTGCCTCCGCGTACCCAAGAAGCGCGGCCTTCGCCAGAGCTTCCTCAAAATCCATTCCATCCTCAAACATTTTCGTCAAAATATAGTTGGTGGTCCCGTTAACGATCCCTACGACTTCATCCATCTCGTTGGCAGCCAGACACTGCTTCAGAGGACGGATAATCGGGATTCCTCCCCCTACCGCCGCCTCAAAGAGGAAATCCACTCCGTTGTTGTCCGCTGCGTCCAGAAGCTCTTTCCCATACTCCGCCACCAGATCTTTGTTGGCAGTCACCACATTCTTACCGGAATTCAGCGCCTCCAGGATCATCGTCTTAGCCGGCTCGATGCCGCCCATCACTTCGATCACAATCTCGATCTCTTCCTGATCGATGATGTCTTCCCACCGGTCCGTCAGAAGGGTCTGGTCCACTCCTTCTCTCTGCTTTTGAAGATCATGGACTAAGATGGCGGCGATCTCTACTTTAGCGCCCGCCTTATTGACCATCTCTTCTTTCTGTCCCTGGATCAGTTTATATACGCCAGTCCCTACGGTCCCCAGACCGAGAAGGGCCGCCTTCACCGTCTTTGTCATAGTCGTTCCTCCCGCCTGTTCTTCTTTTGCTGTTTGCTCTCTACATCGTAACACAACCCGCTTACATTTTTCCATATCTTTTTATAGTGCCTCAAGCGAAAATTGTTCATTAACTCTTTCTTTAAAGCATCTTTTATCATTATGATACCGATGCTTCCGATAAAAACAGCAAAATCTTCGCATATCACAGCGATAAATATCTTTCCCGTCAACACATCTGAAACAATCATGTTCCAAATTTTCAATGGAAGCAAAGCGGATACCAGCGTAACTATCAACATGATCGAACCCCAAAGTAACTTCTTCCTTTTTTCCCTGCTTCGGTCAAGTTTTCATCATAATAAAGACGACCTGGACCGGAGAAATTCAGGAATAATTCTTTCAAAAACGACACTAAAACAGCTCCCCAGGAAGATTTTTTCTGTTTTTTTGTCCTTTCTCTCTTTTTATGTCGCGAACTCTTCTTAACCATATTCCCCTCATCTTCATAGAAGCAGTTTGGACATTCCAGTAAACTGCCCCTTGCAATTAAACTTGCCATACTGTTTTTTTCAGTCAGCTCCATGGCTGAATAGTTACAAAAAAAGAAAAATAGTTGTTGACAAATCTTTTCCCATATAGTATATTGTTTATTGTGCTGAGGAGCACAAGACAACTATATGCGACAGTGGCTCAGTTGGTAGAGTACGACCTTGCCAAGGTCGGGGTCGCGGGTTCGAGCCCCGTCTGTCGCTCTCTTAAAAACCGGAAGTGGAACGCTTCCGGTTTTGTTTTTCGGAAACTTACCGTTGCCACTTCCATTGTGATACAGACAAAAGCCCACGGGAAATCCTTTCATTCCCACGGGCTTCTGCCTATATCTTTTATTCGTTTTCTTCTTCTACTACCGTGACCCCCAGTTCATCCAACTGCTCTTTGGTGACTCTGGCCGGCGCCTCGGTCATTAAGTCGGAGGCATCTTTTACCTTCGGGAAGGCGATCACGTCCCGGATGCTGTCCTCCTTGGCCATCAGCATGACCAGACGGTCCAGCCCGTAAGCCAGCCCCGCGTGAGGCGGCACTCCGTATTTGAACGCGGTCAAAAGGAAGCCAAACTGAGCCTGGGCCTGTTCCTCTGTAAATCCAAGGACCTCAAACATCTTATTCTGCACCTCCGGATTGAAGATCCTGACGCTTCCGCCTCCGATCTCATTTCCATTCAGCACGATATCATAAGCCTTTGCCCGAACTCTTCCCGGATCACTGTCAATATACTGCAGATCTTCCTCCATCGGCATAGTAAAAGGATGGTGCATGGCTGTAAACCGGTTCTGCTCCTCACTCCACTCAAGAAGGGGGAATTCTGTGATCCACAGGAACTTATATTCGCTCTTGTCCAAAAGCTCCATCTGGCGCGCCAGCTCCAGACGCAGGGCGCCCAGTGAATCCCAGACGATCTTTTTCTTATCCGCCGCAAACAGGAGAAGGTCTCCGCTCTCTCCTTCCATAGCCTGGATCAGAGCGCTCATTTCTTCCTCTTTCATGAA
>DXGF01000051.1 GCA_019114065.1 Candidatus Dorea gallistercoris | reverse complement strand
GACATGAAGGGAAAGAAAGTTGTTGTGATCGGCGGCGGAGCCGTTGGCCTTGATGTAGTGGAATTCTTTGCCCCTAAAGGAGCCCAGGTCTCTATTGTAGAGATGCTCCCCGCCATTGGGAACGGCATCGACCCTATTTCAAAAGTAGGTACTTTCGCCTTGATGGAGAAATATGGCATACGCCAGATGCCAAATACCGGCCTTAAGGAAGTACGCCCGGACTCCTTCCTGGTAGAGACCAAAGAAGGCTCCGAAATCTTAGACTTTGATTACGGCTTTGTCTGCCTTGGCATGAAAGCCAATGCCCCTGTGCTTGATGATCTTAAAAAGACATTCGAAGATGATAATAAGGTAGAGATCGTTAATATGGGCGACAGCGTACGCGCCAGAAGAATCATTGAGGGCACTGACGAAGGCCGCAATATCCTGAACACCTTGGAAAAGCACGGATACCTGTAAGATAGACTGTTATGGAACTGAAAATGGGGCTGTCGCGCTCACAAACGCGGCAGCCCCGTACTATCTCATATAGCATGATCAAAGATCATCTCCCAGGCGGCATCACCGCCTGACTTCCATCTTTATGATATAAAATCCCGCTCTCACTGTAAAACTTGGGATTCCCTGACGCCACCTGGATGAAAAACAGATTGTCCATGGAGGAAAACGCTCCTTCCTCGATCTTCGTGATATTGGCCGGGATGTACACTTCAAAGATCCCCTCCTCAACCCCGGCAAAGGCGCCGCTCCTAATTCCTACACAACTCTCATGGGTTGGCAGTGCCACTAACCCATCTGTCACGATCAGGCCCGCATCGGAATATCCGATCACGTATCCCGCGTCATCACAGAGGTATCCTGGGAACTCCTTCCATCCCGCATACAGTTCCAGGGTTGTCCCCTCCGTCGCCTCCCCGGTAAATGGATTCTCAGATGCCGCGTCCAGATACCAGCCGTCAAACAGCTTGCCCAGCCGCTTTGGCTCTTCCAGCGCTTCCAGTTCTTCCATGCTGAAAATCCCGGATCCGTAAGTATACTCTGTTCTTTCCGGTATTCCTCCGTTGCCGTGGAGGACCAGCTCCACTCCTGTGGGCAGCGCAGCCGATTCTTCCGGAGATTCTGATACTGGTACCATTACTGGCACGGATACTGGCACAGACACTGACTCCTTTTCCTCTGACACAGCCTCTTGGTCCGCCCCTTCCAGCGTCCCCTCTGTCGGCAAGACGGCTGTGGGAGAGTCCGTCTCCAAGATCAATCCTTTCTTCTCTAGGGACCCCAATACAGAATGATCCATCGGATTGGCCCAGTCCCTTCGCATCGGGACAAAGTCCGCCAAATCCCTGTCGCTCACAGAATCAGTCTGGGGAACACTCGCCTTCACCTCTCCCTTGTTTTTCTCTGCGAGAGAAACCGCCTGATCTGTCGCTCCATAACAGACCACCAGCAGAAACACAAACAGGCCAATGCCCTGGAGTATCCGCTCCAAGCGCGGCCTTCCCAGGTCACGTTCTGTCATCAGCCTTTTCCCCAGCCGTTCCATAACCATCTCCATATTCCCACCTCCTCGTATGGCGCCATTCCCTATCCTGATCACTACTAAAGGTCAGAAAATCCGCCCAGGCGGCATCACCGCCAGAGTTCCATCCTTGTGATACAAGATTCCGCTCTCACTGTAGAACTTTGGATTTCCTGACGCCGCCTCGATAAAGAACAGATTAGTCATGGAGGAAAACGCTCCTTCCTGGATCTCCGTAATGTTAGCCGGAATGTACACTTCAAAGATTCCCTCCTCGATCCCGGCAAAGGCGCCCTTTTTCAATCCCACACAGCTTTCATGAGTCGGCAGGGCTGCCAACCCGTTTGTCAGCACCAGGCCAGCATCGGAATATCCGATCACATATCCCGCATCGTCGCAGAGATAGCCTGGGAATTCCTTCCATCCCGCATACAGTTCCAGGGTTGTCCCCTCCGCTGCGTCCCCGGAAAATGGAACCTCACATGCCCCGTCCAGATACCAGCCGTCAAACAGCTTGCCCAGCCGCTTTGGCTCTTCCAGCGCTTCCAGTTCTTCCATACTGAAAGCCCCATAGGTATACTCCATTCTTTCCGGTATTCCTCCGTTGCCGTGGAGGATCAGTTTCACTCCCGCGGCCGGCATGATTGGTTCCCCATCGCTTTCTTCCGTCTTCATGCCCGCTGAAGCGACCACCTCAGAGACCAATTCCGTCCTTTCAACTGCCGGAGGGATCTCCGTCACTGTAGTTTCTCCGGCAGTCTGCGCTCCTTTCTGGATCTCTCCTTCCAGTCCCGGTAACATCATCTCCACCAATGCCGTCTCTCCGGTCAGGCTCATCCAATCACACGCCGCTATCCCGACAGCGGTCAGAGAACACACTCTTATCAGTCTGCCTGATACTACCCCCGTGTTTCGCGCAACGGGAAGCGAAATCCGATCGGAGGCTCCACAGCAGGCCAGCAGCAAAATGATAAGGAGCCCTATGCCAATCGCCAGCAGTCCCCGGTCATCATCGGATCTCTGACCATCCAATCTTCCTATTGCCCCTTCTTTTCCCACTAGAATTTCCACAATAATCACCTGCCTTCTACCTCTATTATATCTGCTGGCAGGCAAGAAAAAAAGTGGCATTTTGGCACTTTTCCTCCCTTGCCCGAGGAGTTTCCCCACAGCACAAAAAAAGAGGTGCCGCGTATTATGCGACACCAGCTTCTCTTTTGTATAGCCCAAAATGCCGGTTCCTGTATTTTGACTCCTAGCCGCAGCCAGGTGGGTGTCCGCATCTGCTTTTCTGTCTTCCTCTCCAAGGAGGCCTGACATATTACAGAGATATAAGAGTCCCGTTTAAAGTTTTGTAGGTTCAAAATTACAGGAGTTGTCGTACATCCCAGGTTTTCATCTGAAAGTATTATAACTCATTTACATAGATTTTACAACTCATTTGCAGAAAATTCCTTATACCTGCGGTCCGGCGGAAACCAGCGCTTTTCCGGCCTCGTTTCCTTCGTATTTGGCAAAGTTCTTGACGAATCTTCCCGCCAGATCTTTGGCTTTTGCCTCCCACTCAGAAGCATCCGCGTAAGTATCCCGTGGATCCAGGATATCAGTATCCACGCCCGGAAGCTCTGTAGGCACTTCGATATTGAAGTAAGGGATCTTTTTCGTCGGTGCCTTCAAGATATCTCCGTTCAGGATCGCGTCGATGATGCCGCGGGTATCCTTTATGGAGATACGCTTTCCGCTTCCATTCCATCCGGTATTTACCAGGTACGCTTTCGCGCCGCTTTCTTCCATTCTCTTCACCAGTTCTTCCGCGTATTTCGTCGGATGCAGTTCCAGGAACGCCTGTCCGAAGCATGCGGAGAAGGTCGGGGTCGGCTCTGTGATCCCACGCTCAGTTCCAGCCAACTTTGCGGTAAATCCGGACAAGAAATAATACTGTGTCTGTTCCGGTGTCAGGATGGATACCGGAGGCAGCACGCCAAAGGCATCCGCGGACAGGAAGATGACTTCTTTCGCCGCCGGGGCTGCGGAAACAGGACGTACGATCTTCTCAATATGATCGATGGGGTAGGATACACGAGTATTCTCCGTCACACTCTTGTCATCGAAATCGATCTTGCCATTTTCGTCTACCGTTACATTCTCAAGAAGGGCGTTTCTCTTGATTGCATTGTAGATATCCGGCTCAGATTCCTTATCCAGGTTGATGACCTTAGCATAGCAGCCTCCCTCAAAGTTGAAGATGCCATTGTCGTCCCAGCCGTGTTCATCATCCCCGATCAGGAGGCGCTTCGGATCCGTAGACAGAGTGGTCTTCCCTGTGCCGGAAAGCCCGAAGAAAATCGCGGTATTTTCTCCGTTCATATCTGTATTTGCGGAGCAGTGCATAGAAGCGATGCCTTTCAGGGGCAGATAGTAGTTCATCATCGAGAACATACCTTTCTTCATCTCTCCGCCGTACCAGGTATTCACGATTACCTGCTCACGGCTTGTGATATTGAACAGAACAGCCGTCTCTGAATTCAATCCCAGCTCTTTATAATTCTCCACCTTCGCTTTCGAAGCGTTATATACGACAAAATCCGGCTCAAAATCCGCCAGTTCTTCCTCTGTGGGACGGATGAACATATTTGTCACAAAATGAGCCTGCCACGCCACTTCCACGATAAAGCGGATCGCCATACGAGTATCTTTATTCGTACCGCAGAACGCATCCACAACAAAAAGCCGCTTGCCCGAAAGCTCTTTCAACGCGATATCTTTGACAGTATTCCAGGCTTCCTCTGAGGCCGGGTGGTTATCATTCTTATACTCATCTGAGGTCCACCATACTGTGTCTTTGGAATTCTCGTCCATGACAATGAACTTGTCTTTGGGAGAACGTCCTGTATAGATACCTGTCATAACATTGACCGCGCCAAGCTCAGTCACCTGTCCTTTTTCCAGGCCCTCCAGTTCTGGCTTCGTCTCTTCCTCGAACAGCATTTCATAAGAAGGATTATACACAATTTCTGTCGTTCCGCTGATACCATACTTGCTCAAATCGATTTTCGCCATCTTACACTTAACCTCTTTTCTTTTATTATTTTTCCTGCCGCAATTCCAGGATTTCTCTTTCTGCCTCCTGCCCTCACAACAGCATTCGGTTCTATTATCTCATTGCCCTTCAAAAAAGTCAACTGTTTAACAATCTTTTTTCGAAAGTTTATCTTTCGCATCATTCATTTCTATTTTCTATTCACCCTGAAACATGAAAAAACTCCCATCTATTCTGCAAGTTTCTCGATTCAAACTTTCATTTTTCATCACGCCGACCTTGGAATCTCTATATACCAAAATACTTCCGGTTGATCTTACGTATCAGGATCACATAGATCACCAGCGCCACAAACAAAAGGCCCATCATGATGAGAAACAGAAGGTCCACGCCCCCCACATACACATTATACAGATCCACCGCTCCATAGAGCGTGGCAATGATCCCGAGGATCAGAAGCGGCCACTGGGCCTCCTGGCAGTATCCCCGGAAATCCTTGCATTTTTTGGGATTTACATCTTTGGGAAGCAGGATCGATGAGCTGATCTCTCCCTTGAATTTCAAAAGATAATAGCCATACAAGCAGTACAGACCACATCCAATGCCAACAATTCCAAACAAACCTTCCATCTTATGTCTACTCCTTTTTCAGATCATTTTCACAGTGTCTCTGTAACCCCTGTCTCAAACTGCTTCTGGCAGCCCGAGAAATCTCCGGACCGTCTCCTTCATCTGATCCGGACCGCACTCGGTCTTATGCCGCGCCTTCACATCCAGGATCTCCCGGATTGCTTCCGGCATGGGGATCCCGGAAACTTGCTCCAGCACTTTCAGAAGTTCTACGTCATCCTGGTCTTTGTACCTCTCGTCGATGGCTGTCAGCACGCTTTTTACGAATTTGTAGGGACTTGCGGTAGAAACGACCAGATATGCCCCTTCCTCCCCCGCGGCTTTTACGTCCTCGCATACCTTAGAGGCCACGGCTGTGTGGGGATCGATCAGATATCCGGTCCCTTCATAGACCTTTCGGATCTGAACAAGGGTTTCCGCCTCTGTGGCGTATCCGGCCCGGAAGTCTCCCAGTTTCTGCTCCATCTCATCTGAGATCTCATAGCGCCCGCACCGGTTCAGTGCTTCCATCCGCTGCCGGGTCGCTTCTTCATCGCCTCCGGAGATCTGGTAGATCAGCCGCTCCAGATTGCTGGAGATCAGAATGTCCATGGAGGGCGATATGGTCAGCAGAAACTCCCGGTTCCTGTCATATACACCAGTCCGGAAGAAATCAAACAGGACTTTGTTATCATTGGAAGCGCAGACCACCCTGTCAATCGGAAGCCCCATCAGTTTCGCGTAATAGGCAGCCAGGATATTGCCAAAATTTCCCGTCGGCACTACTACGTTTATCTTCTCTCCCGGCCCGATCTCTCCACTTTCCAGAAGTTTGGCGCAGGCGTAGACATAGTAGACGATCTGAGGCGTCAGCCGTCCGATATTGATGGAATTGGCAGACGAAAACTGATATCCTTTCTTCTCCAGCTCCGCCGCCAGTTCCCGGTCTTCGAACAGAGCCTTCACACCGCTCTGGGCATCGTCAAAATTTCCTGTCACTGCGGCCACATTTACATTTTCTCCTTTTTGGGTGATCATCTGCAGCTTCTGTACCTGGCTGACGCCGTCCCTGGGATAGAAGACGATGATCCGGGTCCCTTCTACATCCGCGAAACCAGCCATGGCCGCCTTCCCTGTATCTCCGGAGGTGGCGGCAAGGATCACAAGCTCCTTGTTCACCTGGTTTTTCTTTGCCGCCGTGGTCATCAGATGGGGCAGGATGGAAAGGGCCATATCTTTGAACGCGATCGTCTTTCCATGAAACAGCTCCAGGTAAAACGTGTCTCCCGCCTTTGCAAGCGGCGCGATCGCTTCTGTGTCAAATTTGTCATCATAGGCCTTCTCTATACAGGCTTTCAACTCTTCTTCCGTGAAATCCGTTAGGAACCGCTTCAGGACCTCCAGCGCCGTCTCCTGATAACTCATGGTCTTGAGGCGTTCCATGTCCACATCCAGCTTAGGGATCTCTTCCGGCACAAACAGGCCGCCGTCCGGCGCCAGACCGGTAAGGATCGCCTGGGAAGCCGTTACTTTCAGTTTGGAATCTCTCGTGCTTTTGTAATACAGGTTCATGCTCTCTCCCTTCCTCTGTCAGTTCTTCGAAACGCGATAAATAATGCCGCGCTCACCGCCATCAATAACGGATAATACAGGTACGGCAGGATTTCAAATGGGGTCAGGCCCGTCAGGCTTGCGGCGGACAACAGCTGTGCCCCGTAGGGGATCAGGCCCTGTCCCACGGAAGTAAAGATATCCAGCAGGGAGGCGGACCGTCTGGAAGATACATCAAATTCCTCACTGATCTCTTTCGCGATCGGCCCCGACATGACGATCGCCACCGTATTGTTGGCCGTACACAGATCCACCAGAAGGGCCAGCCCCGCGATGCCCGCTTCTGCTCCTCTGGTCCCCTTGATCCGCCTGCGGATCAGGTTCAGGATGAAATGGATGCCGCCGCCTTCCCGCACCAGAGACACGATGCAGGCCACCACAATAGAGATGACCGTTATGTCATACATGCCCGTCACCCCGTCCCCCACAGCGGAAAACATGGTCGCGGGAGTCAGACTTCCGGTGGCCACGCCTACCGCCAGAGACACTGCCGTGCCTCCCAGCAGTACCACGAACACATTGATCCCGATCAAAGCCCCCACCAGCACCAGGATATATGGGATCACCCGCCAGACATTATAGGTCAGTTCCTCTGTCAGTTCAAAATCCCCGTGCGTGGTGATGATAAAAAAGAGCGCGATCGTGATCAGCGCGGCGGGCAGCACGATCAGGAAGTTTTCCCGGAACTTATCCTTCATCTCGCACCCCTGGGTCTTTACCGCCGCGATGGTGGTATCCGATATCATAGACAGGTTGTCCCCGAACATGGCGCCGCAGACCACCGCCCCGATACAGATGGCCAGGCCAAAACCAGTCTTCTCGCTGATCCCGGCCGCGATCGGCGCAAGGGCCGCGATCGTTCCCATGGACGTTCCCATGGAGACCGAGATAAAGCAGCCGATCACGAAGAGCCCGGCCACCGCCACCTTTGCCGGCAAGATGGAAAGTCCCAGGTTCACCGTACTGTCCACCCCTCCGGCGGCGGTCACCGCGCCGGAGAAAGCGCCGGCACACAGGAAGATCAGACACATGGTGATGATATTCTCATCACCCACCCCTTTGGAGATGATGGTGATCTTCTGCGCAAAGTCCAGATCCCGATTCTGCAGAAACGCCACAGCCAGAGCGATCAGAAACGCTACGATGGCCGGCATAGCATAGAAATCCCCGGTCAGGATCCCAGATCCCAGAAAAATCACCAGAAACACACCGATCGGCAGCAGAGCCGCCCCATTCCCTCTCTCATTCTCCACGTCTTCTCTCCTTCTATTTCTTACTGTTAGTATAGTTTACCAGCCCGCCGGCCGCGATCAGCTTCTGCATGAACTCCGGAAATGGCTGCCCTTTATACTGGGTTCCCTTAGTATGGTCATAGATCGTGCCCGTATCAAAATCTACTTCTACCTCATCTCCAGCCTGGATCTCTTTGGCCGCCTCCGGACATTCAATGATCGGCAGACCGATGTTGATGGCGTTCCGATAGAAGATCCTGGCAAAGGTCTCCGCGATGACACAGCTTACGCCCGCCGTCTTCAGACAGAGAGGAGCGTGTTCTCTGGAAGAACCACAGCCAAAATTCTTGTTGGCCACGATCATATCCCCCTTCCGCATCTTCTTTACGAACTCCGGATCGATATCCACCATGGCATGGCTTGCCAGCTCCTCCGGATCAAAGGAGTTGAGGTATCTGGCCGGAATGATCACATCCGTGTCTACGTTGTCTCCATATTTAAATACATGTCCTTTTGCTTTCATGCTCTGTCACCTACTTTCTCTGGATTGGCAATATAGCCCGCGATCGCGCTGGCCGCCGCCACTTCCGGGGAAGCCAGATAGATCAGGGAGTTCACATGTCCCATTCTGCCCACGAAATTCCGGTTGGTGGTGGACACGCACTTCTCACCCGCTGCCATCACGCCCATATGTCCGCCCATACAGGGGCCGCAGCTTGGCGTGTTGACCGCGCATCCCGCATCCACGAAGATATCCAGAAGACCTTCTTTCATACACTGCTTGTAGATCTTCTGTGTCGCGGGAATGACCATGACACGCACATCTCTGTGTACGGTGTGCCCTTTTAGAATCGCCGCCGCATTGCGCATGTCCTCCATACGGCCGTTAGTACAGGAACCGATGACCACCTGATCGATCTTGATTGGCTCCATGGCCTCGATCTCGTCGATCGTTTTGGCATTTCCCGGAAGGTGGGGGAACGCAACGGTAGGACGGACCTTCGCAAGGTCGATCTCCACTACCGCCTCGTACTGGGCATCGGGATCCGCCTCATAGATCTGATATTCCTTCCTGGTATGTTCATCCAGATAAGCCTTCGTCTTCTCATCCACCGGAAAGATCCCGTTCTTTGCCCCGGCCTCGATCGCCATATTGGCCATGGTAAATCGGTCATCCATGGAAAGGGCGCTGATCCCGTCTCCCGCAAATTCCATTGATTTGTAAAGAGCGCCATCCACACCGATCTTTCCGATGATATGGATGATGATATCCTTGCCGCTCACATACGGCCCTGGTTTGCCGGTCAGCACGAATTTGATGGCGCTGGGAACCTTGAACCACAATTCGCCTGTTGCCATCCCGGTGGCGATATCCGTTGTCCCCACACCGGTGGAGAAAGCCCCCAAAGCCCCGTAGGTACAGGTATGGGAGTCCGCGCCGATGATACACTCGCCGGCCGCCACCACGCCCGCCTCCGGAAGGATCGCGTGCTCCACACCGGATTTGCCCTGCTCAAAATACCAGGTCAGTCCCTGATCTTTCGCAAATTCCCGGATCGCCTTGGAGTTCTCCGCCGATTTAATATCCTTATTCGGGGTAAAATGATCCGGCACCAGGACGACTTTATCTTTATCAAACACATTTTCTGCCATCTGCCGGAAGATCGGCAGGGCCATTGGTCCTGTGATATCATTTGCCATCACCACGTCTAACTTCGCCTCGATCAGCTGGCCGGCCTCCACATGGTCCAGTCCCGCATGAGCGGCCAGGATCTTCTGCGTCATTGTCATTCCCATCACGACAACCTCCTGTTCTTCTTACTTAGTCTTACAGGATATTTTAACACAGATGATCAGGACGGCGCAAGAACAGATGCACAATAGGGCAAGAACTATCAAGTTCCCCTTATCTCCCGTCTTAGCGGCCTTTAGATGGGCTTCTGAAACCTCCGGTTCCTCCGGCTCTGGTTCCGGCTTTACCGGTTCCCCTACTGTCACCGTCTGCCCTTCATCCTCAATATCCTTGTGCTCCGCGACTTTCTCCGGGCTCTCCGGATCTGTCATCTCATACAATTCTTCAAATGCCACCAGATCCTTTCCGGCAAGTTCGGAAGCGTCGATCGTAAACGGCATCGCTATTTCCATTGCTTCTTCTTCCGCCGTAAATGTCACCGTATGCTCCACCCGCTTCCCCTCACTGTCCAGAAGTTCCGCACGATTCTGGGCGATCATCTGCCAGCCCACCAGTTTGTATTCCACGCCGACCGTCAGACCTTCCAGCGAAACTGTATCTTCGATGATCTGTCCCTCTTTCGGATCGATGGTTTTTTCTCCCGTTTCCTGATTCACGGCATTCGTTCTTATCTTGATCGGTTCAGGCACTTTCGGAGATTCGTCCACTAACGTCCCCAGATCGATCACCTGGCGGTCCCGGTATATGGTCACTTCAAACGGCGGGATCAGATCATATCCCTCATTTGCCTCACATTCCCGCTCGATGATTTCATAGGTGTCATAGGGCAGTGCCCCGTATGCGTCATCCGGCGCGCTTGTCCCAAACCAAACGCCGTCTTCGCTGGTCTCTCCCCGGTTCGTATTCTCCGTATGGGGCGCCCAATCCGCGCTGGTGGAAAACTGTCCATTCTTATCGGTCACCACAAGATGACTTTCTCCTGTGGTCTTGCTCCGTATCTCAAAGGGAACGCCCGCAAGCCGCTTATGGCTGCCGCTTCCGATCTTCACACCTTCCAGGTCCCCCCGCTTGATCTGGTTGTGGATGGACCGATCCGCTCCCGTCAGGTCCACGATCCTCCCCTCTTCCACGATCTGAAACTCAATGGGATAGGCCCCCTCCACCAGGTAACCTTCCGGCGCGCTGCTTTCCCTGATCTGATAGCTTCCATAAGGCAGCAGATCCGGCGCGGTCACCGCGGTCCCGGCAATATCCGTATAGATCCGCTTTACGACTTCCTCTTTTTCAAACTGCTTTCCTTCTACGACGACAGGGGCATCGTTCATGGAAACAATATCAAAAGCAGTAAATTGCAGGGACGCATTGCCCTGAGCCCTGCTTTCTTTTGTCTCCAGATCCCGTTTCTGGATGCTCACGCCGCCGCGCATCACTTTTTCGTTATAGATATACCTATTACCACCCTTCAAAGAAACGTTCTGACCCTCCATGGTGATCTGACTGACATACACTCCCTCTGCCTTCCTTGCGCTTCCCTCTGACTGCAGATACCCATGTTCCAGCTGATAGCCTTCCGGCGCCCTGGTCTCTTCTACCGTGATCGTGCCCAGCGGGAGGGTCGGACGCCCATTTACTTGATAGAATTCATCGCCCCCTACCTTATGGGCCTCTGAGAGAGCGGCCCGGTACGCGGCCTCCCCATTCTCCAGCCTGACTTCCTTCGTCTCGATCACCCAGGTCCTCTCAGGTTCTGCCGGCAGATCATTTTCTGTATAGTATCCGTCGTAGTACTTGACCGTAAACTGGGCTCCTGCCAGGGAAGCCCCTCCCTGGGCGGCCGGTCTCCCTGTTTCCGCGTCTATCTTATCCAGAGTGATGGCCGCGGGATCATTGCCCGGCTCATCACTGACCGGCACTTCTATTATCTCCCCGCCTGTCACATCAACCGGATATACCTTCTCATCCAGATAATAGCCTTCCGGCGCCTTGATCTCTTTGACATAATATCTTCCTTCTTCCAATTCTACCGTGTTGGTGCTTCCCAAAGGATCTGTGGTCAGCGCGGCGACCTGATTCTTGCAAGCCTCATCCGTATACACTCCGTATTGGGCACCCTCCAGGCTGTAGCAGGCATTTCCCTCTGTAATGGCCCCATTCGATGACTGCTTTGTCAGGTGGGCATAGCCGATCGGGTTATATTCCCAGAAGGCGATCAACTGTCTCCCTCCGGAATACACGAAATAAACCTCAAACGAATCCGGCACTTCCCGATATCGCCCTCCGTAGATCAGTTGATTCCAGGCATTGTTCTGATCAATATAAGAATCGGAAAACTTATCTCCTGTCAATTTGGTATAATACCAATTGAAATATTCCGGTGTGGTCCCTGTCTGGATGACCATGGAATCATTCTGGAACACCTTTGACACAAGCAGATGGCTTGCGATCCGATACTCGTTTGGCCCCATGGGGGACCCGTCGTAATACTGGCTGGGAAACAAGGACGCGTCGAACCCGGGCGCGCCGTAAGAAAACCACAATGCCGCCCTTAAAAACTGTATGTCCAGCGCCCCATTCCCACTTCCATCGATCGTGTACGCATTGATCGCCTGATAATCCCCATCATTGGGAGATCCTTTCGCAGGCTCTACACAATATCCCTCTCTTACCTCTCCATTGCTGTTGATATTATAGATAAACGTAGAATAATTCGAATATCTCAATCTGTCTCCCCGGTCCAGATACACGGTAGACCCTGCTGTCGTCTTACTCGAAACCGCTCTGCCTTTTCTCACACCTAGTTGCTGCTGTGCCTTTTCCATCGCCAGATCATGCAGCCGGTCTACTTCTTTCCGCACATTTTCAGGCAGCGCTTCAGCCTGCTCATCCTCCAAAGCAGCCACACCGACCGCACTGCCGCTCAGCATCGATGCCAGGCATAATCCTGCCGCGATCCCTATCGCCAACTGTTTCTTCCATTTTTTCAAATATTTTTCCTCCTTTGATTTGCGCGTCGGAACTGACGCTCTGATCTTGAACTGATAAGATATTAGAATCTGTGAGATAGTCTGCTGGTTACTGCCGAAATAAACTTACTGCCCCCTTTCCTTGTAAAATTGCTCGTTTGGGAAATCAGGGATGAAGACTCCCTCTGGGGATACCCCATGAAAAATCAGATTTGCTTCCATTTCTTAGACGAGTGTTATTATCATAAATGGATTTTGATTGTTTGTCAATAGGGCAGAATCATCTTCTGCCCCACATCCGTTTTTTAAGTTCTTCCAGCATAGCCTTATGCCGCCGGGATTCCATCCTGGGGAAGGCTTTTAGCAGTCTGGCGCTGACTCTGCTCTTTGGAAGAGACAGTTCCTCATATCGGGCCCGCAGCTTCTCCTTCGCCTCGGACACATTCGCATAAATGTTGCTGCCCACTTTATCCGATAATTCCCGCAGTTCCGCGGCCACCTTTTCCATGGCCTCCAGCTGACGGTTCAGCTTCAGGATCGCGGATACGGTCACAGAAATATCCGCAGCGAGCGCCGCTCCAAGTCCGATGATGAGGACGATCCCCAGCGGCACAGGGAGAAGATCGATCCCTTTTTGTGTGATCGGATGGAGGAACTTCATGATCAGGACACAGCCCAGGCCCCAGACCAGGGAAAAGGGGAGGCACACATATCCTCCGATATTCATGGGCTGATCCGAGTAATCCCACCATTTGTGGTGGAAGATCCGGTCCAAGACCACGCCAGTTGCCCACTCCAGCAGGGTCACCAGCGCCGCGGAGGCTACGTACAGCAGGAGCAGCTGGTCCTCAATGGGGGTGAGCAGCCAGACCACCAGACCTACACCGATGCCATAAACCGGGCAGATCGGCCCATTTAAAAAGCCCCGGTTTACAAATTTCCCGGTTTTGACAGCCGCAAAAGCCACTTCCGTACACCATCCCAGGAATCCGTACAAAAAAAACGACAACAGAAGATCATAAAGTCCCATTTTCATCTCCTCCACCTTAAAATTGCCTTATCTAGCAAGTCTCTCCGTCAAGGATACTTCACATTGCCAGATGCGTCAAATAATGCTATTATTATAGAGAATTATTCTCGATAACGCAAGACAAAAGACTGAACAGAGGTGCTTGACATGACATTAAAAGAAGGACAAAACAACAAGACCTACCGTGTCCTTTCCATCGACATCGATCTGAAGCTGGAACGGCGTCTGGAAGCTCTCGGCCTCACGGAAGGGACGGAGATCACCATACTGAACAATGACAAAAAGGGCTCTCTCACCGCCAAATTCCGCGGCACCCGGTTTGCCCTGGGCAGACGGATCGCCGATAACATCGAAGTAAAGGAGGCCTGATCATGGAAGATCGTTTTGTTACCGTGGGTTTCATCGGAAATCCCAACTGTGGAAAGACAACACTGTTTAACGTATTTACCGGCGCGAATCTGAAGGTCGGGAACTGGCCCGGCGTCACAGTAGAGAAAAAGGAAGGAAAGACTGTCTATCAGGGACAGGAATTCAAACTGATCGACCTCCCCGGCACTTACAGCCTGACCTCCTACACCATGGAGGAAACGGTGGCCCGGGAATGCATCATGAGCGGAGAAGTGGACGTGATCGTCAACGTTGTGGATGCCTCCAGCCTGGAGCGCAATCTCTACCTGACCCTCCAGCTCATCGAGCTTGGAAAGCCTGTGGTGCTGGCACTGAACATGATGGACATCGTGGAGGAACGAGGCCTGGAGATCGATCTGCACCGTCTACCGGAAATGCTGGGCGTTCCGGCCATCCCGGTCTCTGCCCGGAAGAAGACCGGTCTCTCTATCCTGATGCACGCCGTGGCCCATCATGCGGAATACCAGAACCAGGGCCCCTTCATCCATCATCATACGGACAAACAGTCCTCCCATCCTCACAATCACCATGAAGAGTACGCCATGGTCTATGAGGATTACATAGAGGATAAGATCGACCAACTGATCCAGGCGCTGGAAGAACAGTATCCGGATCTGGATAATAAGCGCTGGCACGCCATCAAGCTCCTAGAGGGAGATAAAAATATATCCCAGACCTACCCTCTGGACACTTCCGGTATCATCGACCGCTGCTATGAGAAAGACATCATCAACCAGAAATACGACTTCATCGAGGACGTGATCGGGGAGGTGCTGGTCAATAAGAGCAAGAAAGAAGCCTCCACCGACAAGATCGACCGGTATCTCACCAGCCGGTGGCTGGGTCTGCCTATCTTTCTCTTTATCATGGCGCTGGTATTTTTCTTCACCTTTACGATCGGCGACTGGCTGAAGGGGTATTTTGAAATGGTTCTGGAATTATTCTCAGGCGCCGTTTCCGATGGCCTTGCCGCGGTCCACACCAGCCCGATGCTCACCTCGCTGGTGGTGGACGGCGTGATCGCGGGTGTGGGAGGGATCCTGACCTTCCTCCCCAACATCTTCATCCTGTTTCTTGCCCTGGCTCTTCTGGAGGACAGCGGCTACATGGCCAGAGTGGCTTTCGTCATGGACGACATCATGAGCCGTCTGGGCCTTTCCGGCAGGGCATTCCTGCCCCTGCTGGTCGGGTTTGGCTGTTCCGTGCCTGCTGTCATGGCCTCCCGGGCTCTAGAACACCGGAAGGACCGGTTCAAAACCATCCTGGTCACTCCATTTATGTCCTGCAGCGCCAGGCTTCCGGTCTATGTACTGTTTTCCTCCATGTTTTTTGGAAAATATGCCATGATCGTCTGTTATTCCATGTATCTGCTGGGCATCCTGGTGGCGATCACCACGGCATTCATCCTGTCTAAGCTGGATGGGAGCCGGGCCGAACACGCCCTCCTGATCGAATTGCCGGAGTATAAATCCCCCAACGCCAGGACCATCGGCATCTATGTGTGGGAAAAGGTCAAAGATTATCTGACCCGGGCCGGAACAGTGATCTTCATCGCCTCGGTGATCATGTGGCTCATTTTGAACTTCGGGCCCCAGGGATATGTCACCGACATCAGTCAGAGTTTCGGCGCCGTCATCGGCCGCACGATCGTCCCTCTGTTCCGTCCGGCGGGACTTGGCTACTGGCAGATCATCGTGGCCCTGATCGCCGGGATCGCCGCCAAAGAAGTGGTGGTGTCCAGCTGCAGCGTACTGTTTGGCATCCAGAACATCGCCACTCCCGAAGGCATGGGGACCATGTCCGGCCTCCTGGCCTCCATGGGCTTTGGCGCCGCAAACGCCTACGCCCTGATGGTCTTCTGCCTGTTGTATATTCCCTGCACTGCCACCATCGCCACCATCCACCGGGAGCTTGGGAGCTGGAAACAGACCCTCGGGATCATCCTGTTCCAGCTTATGACCGCCTGGGCAATGAGTTGCATCGTTTATCACATCGGCCTGCTGTTCTGATCAGGTACAGTGCAAAAGTCAATTGGGGACGTAGTAAAACTGCATTTTACTACGTCCCCAATTGACGTCAACAATACCCCCGATACAGGTTCAGATACATGTGCAGATTCGTGGCAGCCTGCCTGCACAGCGCCTTCCCCCGCCCTTCTCCGTCTCTGGCGGGGCACATCACGTAATCCAGTCCAAACTTCCTGGCGTAATGGTCTGCCTTCCGCAAATGCCACCGGTTCGTGACCACTACGCAGTCTTTCAGGCCATGTTCTTCCATTACTTCTCTGGAATACTTCATGTTATGATAAGTGCTGACCGAACGCCGTTCTGTCAGGATAGCGTCCGGCTCTGCCCCCAGCGCTTCCGCGTATTCTTTCATCACATCCGCCTCCACGAAGGAGTTGGCTGCCGCCCCTCCTGAAAACAGGAGCAGCCCCACCCTGCCTGCCTTCCACAGTTCCACCGCCCGCTCCACACGGGTCCTCATGATCCGGGAGGGTTTCCCGTCTTCACAGGCCGGATAACCACAGACCACTGCGCAGTCATAGCTCTCTTTCTTCCATTGGGTCACAGGCCGCCGAAATACGGCGCTGAAAACAACCAAATGGAACAGCGCGCAACCCAGCGTCAGTTTTATGATCGTTCTTCCTCTTCTCCCCATCTCTCCCCCGTCTACAGTTCTCCAGACTGCTCCCCGGGATTGCCACGGGGTCCGGCTGCGCTAATCCAGATCTACAAAATCTACTTTGAAGGTGTCGTCATCTTCCACATGTCCCTTTTTCTTCTTAGGTGTCTCACCCAGGAGCGCGTCCAGATCGTCGATCGGCAGTTCGTCCGCAAGCCCTCTGCCGGTATACCCCATTTCATCCTCATAGTTTCCAGCGCCATCATCGTAATCCAGATCTGCCAGATCATCATCCAGA
>DXGF01000050.1 GCA_019114065.1 Candidatus Dorea gallistercoris | reverse complement strand
AACAATATAAGACATTATTCGACGGATATCGACAATTTAATAAAGGAGGACGCAGAAAAGGTTGCAGGATCCTGTTTTTTTCATATAGTAATTAAAAAAGGAGATTTTTATGAGCATTCATGGGATTGATGTCAGTGAACATCAAGGGAGAATAGATTGGTCAAAAGTTAAAGCGGCGGGAATACAGTTTGCTATGCTGCGGGCAGGCTTTGGCAAAAATATGCCGGATGAGGAATTTCAGAGGAATGCCAAAGGCTGCGGATCGACAGGGATTCCTTTTGGCGTATACTGGTTTTCCTACGCGTACACTGTGGAAATGGCGTGCCAGGAAGCGGAATGGTGCGTTTCCGCCATCAGGGAGCATAAGGTACAGTATCCGGTGTGCTTCGATTTTGAGTATGATTCTGTAAGGTATGCGGAACAAAATGGAGTCAGGGTGACCAGGTCGCTAGCCTCCCAGTTGACAGAGGCTTTCTGCGGCCGTGTGGAAGAATTGGGATACTTCGCTATGTTTTACAGCAATCGGGACTATCTGGAGCGGATGTTCTCCGATGAACTTCGGAAGAAATACGCGCTTTGGTATGCGCAGTATTCCTCCCTGCCATCTGTAACAGGGATGGGGATGTGGCAGTACCGGGACAATGGCCGGATTGATGGCATCCGGGGAAATGTAGATATGGATATCGCCTATGAGGACTTCGCCAGAGTGATATCGAAGGCCGGATTAAATAATCTGAAGAAAATAGAGTCAACGCCGGAATCCGCCACGCCAGAGCCAAATGATGTGATCCGGTGTGTGGTACAAAGAGGCGACACACTCAGTGAGATAGCCAAGAGACAAAACGTTACGGCGGAGCGGCTGGTTTCCTATAATCACCTCTCAGACCCAAACCGGATCTTTCCGGGGGAGGTCCTTTATATCCCACATGGTGAAAACACATCCGCGATCCGGTATTACACGGTGAAGCCGGGAGATACCTTAAGTGGGATCGCCGGCAGATACAAGACCACTGTTAAGAAGCTGCAACAGCTAAATAACATTGAGAGCCCGGATAAGATCTATCCGGGGCAGATCCTTCAATTGGGGCCGTGGTATTTTTAAAAATACCACGGCCCAGATTGAAAAAGCCCTGTCCCTTTTCATAATATCTTAAGAATTTCCCCGAATCTATCTTAAAATTTCCCTGCTATTCTTGTATAGTATAAGGGAGGTGAGAGAAATGGCAAAGATTTTAGTATGTGATGATGACAAGGAGATCGTAGAAGCGATCGACATCTATCTAGCACAGGAAGGATATGAGGTGTTCAAGGCGTATGACGGACAGGAAGCGCTAAACGTGCTGAAAAAGGAGTCGGTGGACCTTCTGATCATAGATATCATGATGCCAAGACTGGACGGCATCCGGGCGACGCTGAAGATCCGGGAAGCCAATAATATTCCGATCATCATTCTGTCTGCGAAGTCGGAGGATGCGGACAAGATTCTGGGCTTGAATGTGGGAGCGGATGACTATGTGACCAAGCCGTTTAATCCGCTGGAGCTGGTGGCAAGAGTCAAATCTCAGCTGCGCAGATACACTCAGCTTGGCAGTACGGTGCAGGGAGTTGGCGAGGCGATCTATTCGGCGGGCGGCTTGTCGATCAACGATGATCTGAAAGAGGTCAGAGTAGACGGGGAACTGGTGAAATTGACTCCAATCGAGTACAACATCCTGCTGCTCCTGGTCAAAAATCAGGGAAAAGTCTTTTCCATTGACCAGATCTACGAGAGTATCTGGAACGAGGATGCCATCGGCGTGGACAATACGGTGGCGGTACATATCCGCCATATACGGGAGAAAATAGAGATCAATCCCAAGGAGCCCCGGTATCTGAAAGTTGTGTGGGGTGTGGGATATAAGGTGGAGAAGTTCTAGAAGGGAGTATTTATGAAACAACACTGGTATAAAACCAATTTGACAAAAATGGTTTTGGTTATCTTGGAGCACATTCTGGTGATCGCCCTGGTGCTCAGCTTTCTGTGGCTGGTTTCTTATCCGGCGCTGCGGGAAGAGGTCTTCGAGGGAGATGCGGCGAGGAAATATGAGGATTCCGCTGGCTTTGCTGTGCAGATGGAGAGCAGGAGTGAGCAGGTGCTGAACGGGATCAGCGCCTCGAATTTTTTTGAGACCAATGGAAAGCTGGATGAAGAGAAGATCATCGATATCGATGGATGGTTTGCAGACGGAGAGGCTTTGGGAGAGAATGCAAGCGGCTTGGCCTATCGCCTGGGGGACCTGATCGAGTGGAGCGGGAACATGATCGCTTACGATGCAAATTCCGTTGAATATGGGAGCGAGGATAGTATTATTGTCTGTGAGAGACCTTCTGCGGACGAAGATGGGAAAATATATCAGTATTACAAATATTCAGATTTCGAAGCTCTGATTCAGAGTGGAGAACTGCAGTTTGCCGATACAATGGACGGAAATACCCAGGAAGGTCTTCTGCAGTCTCTGCAGGATGGCTATAGATATCAGGGGACAGAATCCTATGATGATGAGGGAGAAGAACTGTCCAAAGAGATTCTGGATGCCCAGGGAGAAACCATGTTTGTCGACTATTGGAACTATGATGGCTTCCGCGTTGAGGAAAGTTTCGCGCCCATAGGAAGGGACAGTGTGCTGGATGTGGTGAATCAGGACAGCCGCTGGAATGGAAGGCTGGAGCAGGCTTATGAAGAGGTGAGGGCCTGTGTTGAGATGATCGGGATACAGTATTCCGAATATGACAGCTGGGCGTCAGATCTGCAGGAAGGCGATACCAATTATGCTTATATTTACGCGGATATGGCGGAAAAGAGGGTCTATACCAACCGGGAAGAATATCAGGATTTTGCGGATCTGGATGCAAATCTGGAGCATTTAAAGGAAACCGGGAAATATGTCATCGTGCGGCCGACACTGGCAGATTTTGATTCAAATATAAAGGAAACGGATGCGTCTGCCTGGAGAGATATGGCAAAATATACTGGAACGAACGAGGATGATTTTGTGTTTGCGGCGGCAGTGGACACCGCCTATCCGATCCAGGACAGCTTTTACGCGGAAAACCGGCTGTATGAGCAGTATGGGTCCAGCGCAAGGGAGGTGGCGTTCCTGGGACTGGCGGCAGGAATTCTGGCGGTGGTAGGGATCATCTGGTTGACTTTTGTCGCAGGCAGAAGGGCCAAAGACGAGGAACTCCATCTGTGCTGGTTTGATCGATGGAAGACGGAGATCGCAGGGATCGTCATCGTACTGCTGTGGTGTATTCCGCTGCTGTTTGTCAATGAAGGCAGCCTGTGGATCGGGAACAGTTATTCTACAGGATATACCTCGGTCACTTATTCTGGAGAAAGGATACTTCCGGCTATGGTCTTGAGCGCTGTGGCGGCGGCTGTTTCCTGCGGCATATTCCTGATCGGATATCTGAGTCTGGTCCGCAGGATCAAAGCGAGAAATCTGTGGAACAATAGTATCCTTCGAGGGTGCGTGACGTTTGTGAGAAAGATTTTCACCAATCTGCACTGCGTCTGGAGAGGAATTCTTTTGCTTGGCGGATTCGTGGTGATCCATTGGATCACGATCCTGTGCTGGCCCAGCGGCTTCTGGGCGATGTGTATGCTGCTGGCGGAGGGCGCTGCTCTGGTCTATCTGGTCCATGAGGCCATCGGGAGAGAGAAGATCAAGACTGGTATCACAAAGATAGCGAGAGGCCAGGTGGATTATAAGATTTCTGTGGAACATCTGCGGGGAGAACAGAAAGTCATCGGGGAACAGATCAACTCGATCGGAGAAGGACTGGATGCGGCCATGGAGGAACGGATGAAGAGCGAGCGGCTGAAAACGGACCTGATCACCAATGTATCCCATGATATCAAGACCCCGCTGACCTCCATTATCAATTACGTAGACCTTCTGAAGAAAGAAAATTTTGAAGATCCTAAGATCCAGCGGTATCTGGAGATTCTGGAGAATAAGGCCCAGAGACTGAAGACTCTGACAGAAGATGTAGTGGAAGCGTCAAAAGTAAGTTCTGGAAACATTTCTCTGGAATATATGAATATTAATTTTATAGAAATGATTCAGCAGACCAGCGGAGAATTCGCTGAGAAGTTCCAGGCCAGAAATCTGACGGAAGTGCTGAATATTTCAGAGGAAGAAGCCTATATCCGGGCAGATGGCAGGAGAACCTGGCGCATTCTGGAAAATGTCTATAACAACGCGGCAAAATATGCGATGGAAGGCACCAGGATCTACGCGGACTTGAAGGTCATAGATAACCAAGTGATCTTCAGCTTGAAAAACATTTCTCAGCAGCAGTTGAATATTTCAGCGGATGAACTGACAGAGCGTTTCATCCGGGGAGATATCTCAAGAAGTACAGAAGGCAGCGGGCTGGGGCTGTCGATCGCAAAGACCTTGACTGAGATGCAGGGCGGTAAATTCGAGCTGTATCTGTACGGGGACCTGTTCAAGGTGACTATCAGCTTTCCAAGAGTTTGATCAATCTGCAATCTGGGCCGGGGTATTTTTAAAAATACCCCGGCCCAGATTGAAATAACCCTGTCCCTACTTGCACTTATTTCCAAAAAACATTACAATAATGATACTATGGATGAATTAAGAACGATATTAGAGGACAATTTAAATAGAGAGTTTCTGTTTGCGGTGCTAAGCAATCCCAGAGATATGGCAGCCCCATCCAAAGTGCGCATCCGGCCGGTCTTAAAGAAGGAGAGTCTGATATATCAGTTTGAAATGTTTCGCGGGGCCCAGGTCTTCCACCAGAATCTGGAAAAGGAAGAGGCCTGTGGTAAGATCATGGAATATATGCAGACGTACCGGCAGATGCAGTTGGAGACGCAGGAACGTATGGTGTCCGCGTTGGTGAGTAAAAAGGGAAAGATGACCATCAAGAAAAAACTGCGGGCGGCTAGGAAAGGGCCGGCGGATCTGGAACATAACCGGAAGAAGCGGTATATCCTGGAGGAAGGGACGGCCATTCCATTTCTGCAGGATCTTGGTGTGATGACAGCGGATGGCCGCATCGTTCACTCAAAATTCGATAAATTTCGACAGATCAACCGGTTTCTGGAGTTTATCCAGGACGTTCTGCCTCAGCTTCCGCGCGACCGGGAGATTCGGATCTTGGACTTCGGCTGTGGGAAATCCTATCTTACCTTTGCCATGTACTACTATCTCCATGAGTTGAAAAAATGTGACATCAGAATCATCGGTCTGGATCTGAAGAAAGACGTGGTCGAGAAATGCAGTCAGCTTGGGCGAAAGTATGGTTATGAAAAACTGCGTTTTCTGGAAGGGGATATCGCGGATTATGCAGGGGTGGAGGAAGTGGACATGGTGGTCACACTCCATGCATGCGACACGGCGACGGATTTCGCGTTGGCGAAAGCGCTGGGCTGGAACGCCAAAGTGATCCTGTCTGTGCCCTGCTGTCAGCATGAGCTGAATGAGCAGATGGAACAGGATCTTCTGAGACCGATCTTGAAGTATGGCCTTATCAAGGAACGGATGGCGGCCCTCCTGACGGACGGACTGCGGGCTCAGTACCTGGAGCGGGAAGGTTACGATGTGCAGGTGATGGAGTTTATCGATATGGAACATACACCGAAAAATATTCTGCTCCGGGCGGTCAAGACCGGGAAGGCAGGAGAGAATGGAGCGTCGATCAGAGCATGTGAGGAATTCTTCCATGTTTCTCCCACACTTGGCCGGCTGTTAGATCAAAAAGGGGATTTGCAATGAAGATAAAGAGACGTTGGAAAACGCGGCTGATCAACGGGGGGATCCTGACAGGAGTCTTTATTGTGGCGGTCATTTTTTTCAGCTATCTGACAAACAATGGTAATGATAGTGTGACTGCAGATATGGGCGCTGCTACTTATCCGCAGATTTCCTTTTCCTACGATGGGTATCTGCTGAACAGTGTGCCTGGCTACGTAAAGGAAATGGATATTCCTTCTATCCGGGATACAATTACTCCTGTGGGGACACAGGGGCTGAGCGTAAATATCCAGGCTTACGAAAATGCGGTCAGCAGTCTGGAGTATAAGGTCTGCACACTGGGCGGAGAAGAAATCCTGCTGGAGCAAACAATCCAGAAACCAGGAGAGATGGAGACTCTGGACCTGTCCCAGGAAGGCCTGCTGGCAGAAGAGCGGGTCCTCCAGATCATCCTGTACATTTCCGAGGATAAAAAGGTGTATTATTATACCAGGATTGCTTTGGATTCGGGAACAAATGTGTCCCATTGTCTGGATTATATCCAAGATTTTCATGAAGGGGCTTTGAACCAAGGGGAAGGAGTGTCCATCAGCTCCGCTATTGAGCCCAGCGATGAGGAGGATAACACCACATTTGCCCACGTGACGATCCATTCGGACTACAGCCATGTGACCTGGGGGGATCTGGCTCCGCGTGTGGAAGGCGGCGAGCGATGGAGCGTCAAAGAGCTGAGAGGGACTTACACATGTGCGCAGCTGGAATACCTGGTGCGCTGTCAGGGAGAAGAAAATGAGGACGATCTGTACAAGGTTACGGAATACTTCCGGGTCCGCCATGACAGTGAGCGGGATCACACCTATCTTCTGGATTATGACCGGAGGATGGAGCAGATTTTTGATCCCACCAGACAAGTGCTGAGTGCAACGGGAATCCTGCTGGGGATTGCAGACTATGACGTTCCTTATGTGGTCAATGAGGATGGGACCATCGTTTCCTTTATACAGGCCGGAGAACTGTGGAATTACAATAAGAATACGGATGAGATTTCCCTGGTGTTCAGCTTTTCCTCCGCAGAAAATACGGATGAGCGAAACGACACTTCCCAGCATGAGATCCGCCTGGTCGAGGGGGATAAAGAGGGGAACCTGACCTTTGCGGTGTATGGCTACATGAACCGGGGAGGACATGAAGGCGAGGTTGGGGTCGCCATTTACTATTATGATATCGAGACCAGCTCTGTGGAAGAGAAGGTATTCCTTTCCACGGATAAGTCCTGGGGCAATGCCATTGAGGAACTGGGGAAATTAGTCTACTATAATGTGGATGAGGATATCTTGTATGTATTGGCGGATCAAACATTTTATGAAATAGATGTGAAGAGAGATGAGCAAAATGTCCTTGCGGAAGGCCTTGCGGATGATCAGTATGTGGTATCTGAGGACGGGCATATTGTTGCCTATCAGTCGGGTGGCTGTATTGTGGTCAGAAATTTGTCCAGTGGCAATGAGCGGACGGTTGAAGGCGGGGAAGGAGAAACGATCCGGCCCCTTGGATTCATCAATAACGATTTCGTCTATGGAGTATCCAGGGAGGAAGATTCCGGAGAGACCATATCCGGAATGGCTGTGGAACCGATGTATAAGGTAGAGATACAAAATAGCAGGAGCGAGATCATCAAGACCTATGAGCAGGCAGATGTTTATATTTTAGGAGCGCTGTTTGACGGCAATATGATCACTCTGGAGCGGGCGACGAAAAGCGGGAATGTTTACACAACAGCGTCTGAAGACTATATTACGAATAACACCCAGAAGGAAGAAAGCAATATCACGCTGGAAGCGTATTCTACAGATCTGAAAGAGACGCAGATGCGGCTTACCTACAGTGACGGAATCAGCGATAAGAGCCCAAAGCTCCTGAAGCCAAAGCAGGTACAGGCAGAGGCCCCGACGAGTATTGATTTCAATGGGATTGACGATACAGGGAAATGTTATGTCTATGGGCAGGGAAGGCTTCAGGGAGTGTTTGGACAGGCTGGGGATGCGGTGAACAAAGCGCTGGAATGCGAAGGAGTAGTGGTGTCTGCCGACCAGGAGTACATCTGGGAGAGCGGAAACCGAGACCTGAAATATACGATAGAAGGCAAAGATGACGAGATAGAGAGTATTCGGAATCAGCTGGCGGCCGGGACTGCGCCTATGGAGATCATGGAAGGGCTCAGAGATGAGGGTGCCCTGGATCTGACCGGTTGTGCCTGCCAGGATCTGCTGTATATCATCAATCAGGACCGGCCGGTGATCGCGATGGAAAATGCCCGGGATGGGATCATCCTGATCGGATACCAAGATTCCACAGTCATCTACATGGATGGGACAAGCGGGGAGAGACGCACTGCTTCCTGTGAAGAAATCGATGAAATGACAACGGGAAGCGGGCACACATACGTGGGATGATTTTAATTTGTTAATTTGGGCCGTGGTATTTTTAAAAATACCACGGCCCAAATTGAAAAAACCCTGTCCCCGATTAAAAATGCCCTGTCCCCAATTGATAGCTATAGCGTCTCAGAGCATAGTAAAGAACCAGTCCCAATACTCCACAGGAAAGGATTTCTCCAATCCCTACGGTCAGCATCATGAAAGGAACCGGCAGGGCCACGCCGTAGCCATACCGGAGCACGAAAGGAACAATCATGGTATTGGCAAGGATAGGTGGCAATGGAGCCACAAAGGGACTTTTCTCCCGCAGCAGATAAGTGAGGACTGCACCGATCAGGGTGGCCAGGCTTCCGCACAGAACATCCGGCAGGATTGCGCCTCCCAGGATGTTTCCGATGAAACAGCCAACGAACAGGCCGGGTACGGCGGCAGGAGTAAAAAGTGGAAGGATGGTCAGAGCCTCCGCAAGGCGGACTTGGACTTCCCCGAAGGAAAAGGGGGCAAAGACGTAGGTCAGCACTACGTAGATAGCCGCAATCATGGCGGCCTGAGTCATGAAAGTGATTTTTTGATTTCTCATTTTGATTCTCCTTTAGTTTTGTTTTACGAGTGGAAGGTCTCGAACACTCGCGCCTAAGCGGTTCCAAAAGGCCTCCCGCGGATGGCTTTTGGAACTTCCCATAACGCCGGGAATGGGCGGCAAGCCCTATAGACCTTGGTTTTCGCCTTGGCGTGCAAAGCAGGCTGCCAGCGACAGCCTGCTTGTAGACGGGCTTTGCAACGTTGGATAGTATAGCATGGAAATGGCAGAAATGCAACATATAGACAAAAACGAGTTTGCCACTTGCAAACTCGGGGTATAGCACGGCGGCAGCAGGAAATCAAGAAAAGTACCAAAAAGGGATCAGTCCGGCAAGACTGAATTTCCAATAATGGGCCTGCTGCCAGTAGGGAAAGAAAATGCGATTAGTACAGCGGATTTGGTACGACTGACGGGCTGTAAATCAGCCAGGGAGTTGCAAGAAAGAATATCCTTGGAACGAAATGCTGGGGCTGCTTCTGTCCGGTTAATAAAACAGAGATAGCTGAATTTTGTCGTTCCTTGGAGAATAGGGCTTCAAATACTTTATCCGCTATACAAAGCGCAAAGAAAGCACTGGCAGGGGAGGATGGCTAATAATGGGTGTGAAGCGGCAACCACAAACAAAGATCAGATTAGCGAATGGTGGGACGTTCATCCAAGGATATGAGGTGTTGAAGGAGTGGCAGCAGACCATGTGAGAGCCCCCGGTCAATTAAAAGCTGCCCCGCTAGTGATAGCATGGGCAGCAGTCTGCTGCTTAGATAGCTATTGAGTTAAAATCAATGGTTAGATCATCATAGATTCCGGCTTTAACCGTGTCGGAAAAAGAATAATCTCCCGTATCTTCAGACTCGAAATTGTAAACGAGGATACGATTTTTCTCCGGGTCAACAATCCAGTATTCTCGAACACCTGCAGTACGGTATTTGAACAGCTTTGTAAAATAGTCCATCCGCCTGCTGCCAGGAGAGACAATTTCGATAATCCAGTCTGGAGCGCCTGCGCATCCTTTGTCTGTGAGTTTCTCAGAGCTACATATAACGCTTATATCCGGCTCGACATAGTTTTTGTCGTCTTCGTTCAAAAACACGGCAAATGGGGCAATATCGACTTCACAGGAGCCGCCTTTTCTCTTGATATAATTGTTGATGATAGTTGAAAGCTCAAGAGTGATGCGCTGGTGTCTCCTGCTCGGCGGGGCCATCATGTACATCTGGCCGTCAATCAGCTCCGCCCGTTGTCCGTCCGGCAGGGCATAGATATCTTCAATGGTATACTCTTTGTTCTGTTGCAGTGATTGCATAGTAACACATCCTTTCATGGTGAGAGTGTTGACAGTTGCATAGTGGTTATACGGAGTCGCGCTCCATTCGTTCATCAATGGCTTTCTTGATATATCCGTTCACAGACTCCCCGGAGCGTTCTGCTGCCGATTTTATTTCCTCATATTTTTCTTTTTGAACGTCCAAAGGAATACGCTTTAGTTTTTCTTTAGCATATTTGATGTTATATTCTGTTTTGCTTTCAC
>DXGF01000049.1 GCA_019114065.1 Candidatus Dorea gallistercoris | reverse complement strand
ACCGGCACCTCCTGCCAAGTCTCAAAAGCTTTCCTGGCGGCGCGCACCGCCCGTTCCACATCTTCTCGGTCTCCTCTTGGAACTTTTGCAATGATTTCTCTTGTATAAGGATTCTCAATCTCAATATATTGACCGGTGTTTCCATCCACAAATTCCCCGTTAATATATAATTTCTTGATCTCCATGACTTACTCCTTTCTAGCTTCTCAAATAATCCAACGCAGAACGTACATGCATTTCCACTCCAGTCTTCATCACCTCTTCGTCAACGTTAAACTTAGGATGGTGATGAGGATAACAAGTATCTTTTTCAACGTTTCCGCTTCCCAAAAAGTAGAACACCCCTGGAACCTTCCTGGTAAATTCTGCGAAATCCTCTCCTGCGATATACGAATATCGAACTACGTCCTTTGCTTCCACAACCCTCGCCGCAGTCTTCCGCAGATTTTCTGCCAACAACGCATCATTTATGACCGCCGGGCTGTCATCCCCGCTGTATTCAATCTGGTACTCTGTAGAAGAGGCCTGGCAGACTCCTTGTACAATCTTCTCGAATTTCTCCTTCAGCCGTTTCTTGCCACTTTCTTCATCTGCATACAAGAAACGCATCGTTCCCTCCAGTACAGCCTTATCCGGAATCACATTGCTAGCTGTTCCAGCCGCAAACCTTCCCACCATGATTACCGTAGGTTCCCTGGGGTCCATCTCCCTTGTCTGAATTTGCTGAACAGCCTGCACAATACTGCACCCTGCAATCACCGGATCAATGGCCGCATAAGGCGCTCCCGTATGTCCGCCTTTTCCATAAACGGTGACTTTAAATTCCTCCAAGGCCGCCATGACTGCCCCGTCTGAAATTCCGATTTTTCCGCTCTCTAACTGGGACCATATATGCATAGCAAACGCCGCATCCACCTTGGGATTCTCTAAAATCCCCTCCCGGATCGTATCTCTCGCCGCCGTTCCTTCCTCGTTTGGCTGAAAAAGGAACTTTATATTTCCAGAGATCTCCTCCTGCCGTTCCGCCAGAATCTTGGCCGCCACAAGAAGCATAGCCGTATGGGCATCGTGTCCACAGGCGTGCATCTTCCCCGCTTCCTCCGATCGGTAATCTACCGTTGTCTCTTCCTCCACTGGAAGCGCATCCATATCGGCCCGAAGAAGAAGCGTTTTTCCAGGCCTGCCCCCTCGGAGCAAAGCGGCCACGCCCGTCTTGCAGATTCTTTCCACCTCCAGACCGCAGGCTTCCAGGTATTTATACACAATATCAGAGGTCCGGTATTCCTCATACCCAAGCTCCGGATGGCGATGCAGGTCTCTTCTCAACGCGATCAATTCCGGCTCCAGCTCCAAAACTCTTGTCCTGATTTCCATGTCTCTTTCCTCCTTATCCGGCCGCCTGACTTTCTGACATCTCTGTCTCATATTTACTGTCCGGACATAGATGGCTCAACAAAATTCCACTGAGAATTGTTACCGCAAAAGACATAAACCGTGCGCTCACAATATTTTCTAAAGGTGTGATCATCCAGCCAATTGTAAAGATCGTCCCAATCAGAATTGACCATGCAATCCCCCTGGCTGAAGACTTCTTGTAAAACAATCCCAGCAGTACAATCGCCGAGAGAACACTTCCAACGCCTGCGTTCATCCAACTGGTAATGTAATAGATCAGTTTTCCTGACGTCATGGCCACAAAAAGTCCCAGAGCACCTGCGCATAAGATTACGATCCGAGACAAGCGGACAAGCTGATCGCTGGTCAAATTTTTCCCTAGGGCCTTATGAATAATATCTTCACTTAAAGTTCCTGATACTACCATAATCACAGAGGCGCAGGTTGACATCATGGCCGCGAAGATCCCCGCGATCAGAATCCCTGCAAGCGGAGCCGGGAAGAGATCCTGGATCATATAAGGCAGTAAGGTTTCCGGATCAGCCAAAGCATCGTAGCCATAAAGCGCCACACCCAAGATCCCGATGAAAAAGACTCCTGTGTAGCCGGCGGCAATCCATCCCACCGCCACATTCCTGCTCGTATTATATTCTTTCACACTCCTCATGGCCATCACACGGGAAGTCAGCTGCGGCTGGCCGCCATAAAAAGTAAAGCACCAGTTCAGATTAGCAAAGATCAGAAGGAAGGCCGCCATTCCGTTCATTCCGCCTGTCCAGGAGGAAATATTCGGGCCCGCTTCCAGCAAGGCGGCCGATATGTCAATCCCCTGAGCCTGTATTACAAAAAAGGCTGTAATTGGAACCACCACCAGTGTTCCCACCATAAGAATACTCTGAACTACATCTGCCCATACAATCGACATAAATCCCCCCATCGTAGTGTACAGGACTACTACGATTACCGTAATAAGCATACCATAGGCTGGTTTTAATCCCGTAACAGTGAGCAGAGTTTTTCCAGCTCCCGAAAACTGCGCCCCCAGATAGAACATGAAAAAGATTCCTACGTTGATGCTGATAAACCATCGAATTAAGTTAGCCTTCGCCCCAAACTTCATGGCAATATATTCCGTCAACGTCAATGCTCCATATTTCTCATTGTCCTGCCGGATCCTCTTGCCAAAAAACAGCCAGAACCCCATTGTACCCATAGCGGATCCAATCAGCACCCAGGCTCCCGACACGCCGTTTGCATAGACAAACCCTGTCAGTCCCATCAGAAGATATACGGATTCACAAGCCGCTCTCTCGGAAAAAGCAAGCGCCCACCCCGGGAGTTTGTTTCCGCCCAGCATAAATTCTTCCTGGGACAATTTTTTACGGCTGAAATAAACTCCAATCCCAATCATACAGATGCAGTATAATACGATTTCCGCAACGATGATCCAACTCATCCTCACCACTCCTTCCCTTTTCCGGCCACTTTACTTCACCAATAACTTTCGCTCGTAGGAGGTCATCTCCTCGCAGCCGTTCTCCGTCACACGGAACGTCTGGCTGATATCGACACCAAACTGATCCAGCCATATTCCCGGAATCATGTGGAAGACCATATTGGGCTTCAAAATAGTCTTATCCCCAGGCCGCAGACTTGCGGTATGCTCTCCCCAATCCGGCGGGAAGTTCAATCCTGTCGGATAGCCGATTCGAGAATCCTTAATAAATCCGCTCTTAGCAATGCTCGCCGCCCACACCCGCTCTACTTCTTCACAGGTTACACCCGGCTTTACCGCCTCCAGTGCTTTGGCAATTCCTTCTGTAACCACCGCGCCCAGCTCCTTCACCCGCTCCGGAGCATTGCCCAGGATCATCGTTCTCGCCAACGGGCAATGATATCTTTTATAATTGCCAGCGAGCTCCAGGATCACGGTGTCGCCGTCTTTATAAACCTCGTCAGTCCAACTCAGGTGAGGTGTAGAGGTCCGCACACCCGCAGGCATCAAAGGAATGATCGAAGCATAGTCTCCGCCATACTCTTCGGTTCCTCTAATGAGAGCTCCATAAACTTCTGCCGCCGCATCACACTGTCTGACGCCAATATCCACCGCCTCGTATGCTTTTGCCATTCCTAGCTCTACGATTTTCCCCGCTTTGCGGATCAGTTCTATTTCTTTATCAGATTTTACTAATTTTACCCAGTTCACCAGGTTGTTTCCATCTGCAAATTTAGCATCCGGGAGGGAAGCCTCCAATCGCTCCTGGCATTTCGCCGTATAATAATAGGCATCCATCTCTGTTCCAATCACTTTTTTATCTGCCTTTTTCCCTCGGATCACATCAGCCACAAATTCCATAGGATGTTTGATCAAGGAGTGTACATAATCATCCGTATAAGCGTAAATGTTTTCATCATCCAGCCAGGTCGTCAGTCTCGCAGAGTTGGCATCCTGTCCCCTTCCTATCCAAATCGGCTGTTCTTCCGTATCAATGACGATGATACACTGATGTACATAAAAGGACCAGCCGTCAAACCCTGTCAAATAGCACATATTCGCAGGGTCTGTCACAATCAGGACTT
>DXGF01000048.1 GCA_019114065.1 Candidatus Dorea gallistercoris | reverse complement strand
GTTTTAACCAGAAGGGAGAGTACAATCTTCCAGTGGGGAAGAGAGATTATAATCAAAAGTTACAGCAGAAGCTGATGGCTTTTATTGACCGGCTCCATTCAGGAGATTATACTTTTGTAAACCGGGATTTCCGTGAGATTTCCCTGGATGGGTTTACCAAGGACAGTTTTTTCTACGTGGACCCGCCATACCTGATCACCTGTGCCACATACAATGAGCAGGGAGGATGGACCAGTCAGGATGAGAAAGATCTGCTGGCCTATCTGGAAGAGGCAGACAGGCGGGGAATCCGTTTTGCCCTGTCCAATGTGCTGGAAAGCAAAGGAAGGAAAAACGAGATCCTGGAAGACTGGGTCAGAGAGCACCCGCGGTTTCGAGTGATCTCTCTGGATTACGGATATGGCAATTCCAGCTATCATGGGAAGAACAAGGAGAGCAGGACGAGAGAGGTCCTGGTGGTCAATTTTACAGAGCCTTAACAATAGAAGGGCGCGGATTTTACATCCGGGAAGTATACTGATAGAGTTAAATATACAGAATAAAAGTAGAGAAAAGAGGAAAGAAAATGCCAGCAGTATATGCACATTACAGATTTGGAGCAAAAGTGTCCAGGAAGCTGGAAGGAGATTTAAAAGCGATCGTGACAGAATATCATCCCCAGTTCGTGATCGGACTGCAGGGGCCCGATATTTTCTTCTTCTACAGACCTTTCACGAAGAATCCGGTGATCCGCTACGGAAGCCATCTGCATGAGATCCCTGCCAGGAGCTTCTTTGAGCGGGGGATCAAGGTTGTGGGAGAAAAAGGGAGAGACAGCAGAGAATACGCCTATCTGCTGGGTTTTCTCTGCCATTTTGTCCTGGACAGTGAGTGTCATCCTTATGTGGACGAGATGATCGGGAAGAGCGGGGTAAAACATCTGGAGATCGAAGAAGAGTTTGAGAAGAAGCTTTTAAGGCTGGACGGAAAAGATCCCTTTGCGTTTGAGACAGCCAGGCTGATCCCGGCGGACGAAGCCACGTCGAAAGCGATCTGTCCTTTCTACGAAGGTATCTCGTGGGAGACAGTGCAGAGCTCTCTGCGGTGGATGCGGAGAGTCAAAAGGTTCTTTACTGCCCCGGGAGAAGCCAAGTTCCATGTGCTGAACACGTTCATGAAGGCGGGTGGAAAGAAATATCCTTATTATAAAGGACTGCTGAATCAGCATACAGACAATCCTCGATGCGCAAAGAGTAATCTGGGGCTCTGGAAACGCCTCCAGGGGGCGGAGGATGTGGCGGTATCTCTGATCAAAAACCTGGACGAAGGAATACAGGATGGAGCCCGTCTCGGCGAACGGTTTGATCGTACATTTGAATAGATAAAAGAGTGTAAGAGGGAAGGGTGGAGAAAATGATACTGACAAAATTGGAAAGATATTGGATTTTATATGATGTAGGGAACTCGGCGTTTACCCTGCTGATCTCTACGATCATCCCGATCTATTTTAATTCTCTGGCGGGAAGCGCCGGAATCTCGGAAGTGGACTATCTGGCGTACTGGGGCTATGCGGCGTCTCTGGCAACGGTGATCGTGGCATTGATCGGACCGGTGTTTGGAACCATCGCGGATACTCAGAATTATAAGAAACCGCTGTTTACTGTGAGTATGATCATTGGTGTGCTCGGCTGCGCCGCGCTTTCGCTACCCACCTCCTGGATCGTGTTCCTGGCGGTATTCGTAGTCGCCAGGGTAGGCTACAGCGCCAGTCTGATCTTTTATGATTCTATGCTGGTAGATGTGACAGATCCGGAACGGATGGATATTGTGTCCTCCCACGGTTATGCCTGGGGGTATATCGGAAGCTGTATCCCGTTCATCCTTTCCCTGGTTTTTGTGCTGATGAATGAAAGTCTGGGGATCAGCATGCGGACGGCGATGACGATCGCCTTCTTCCTGAACGCGTCCTGGTGGCTGCTGGTGACCCTGCCGCTGCTCCGGAATTACCGTCAGAAAAATTACGCCCAGCAGCCTTCTCACCCATTCCAGGACAGCTTCCGCCGCCTCGGAAGGACCTTGAGGGATGTGAAGAAGGAAAAGCATATCTTCCTGTATCTGCTGTCTTTCTTCTTCTTTATTGACGGGGTTTATACCATCATCGAGATGGCCACTGCTTATGGGAGCGCCCTGGGGCTGGATTCAACAGGACTTTTGCTGGCTCTGTTAGTCACGCAGATCGTGGCGTTCCCCTGTGCCCTGATCTTCTCCAGGCTGTCGAAGCGCCAGGAGACGACCCGGCTGATTAAAGTCTGTATCCTGGCCTACACATGCATCGCTCTTTTTGCGATACAGCTGGATAAGCAGTGGGAGTTTTGGTTCCTGGCGGTGATGGTAGGGATGTTCCAGGGAGCCATCCAGGCGTTGTCCCGGTCCTATTTTGCCAGGATCATTCCGGCAGAGAAGTCAGGAGAATACTTTGGGATCTATGATATCTGCGGGAAAGGGGCATCCTTCATGGGAACGACCCTGGTGGGGATCGTGGCTCAGATCACAAACGCGGCCAATGCGGGAGTGGCGATCATCGCGGTATTGTTCGTGATCGGATTCGTGCTGTTTAGTAAAGCGGCCAAATACAAAACGGCTCAGAACGGGTAGTTCTGGGCCGCTTCTGATCATTGCGAAGGAAGAGGTGAGTCCTGCTGCGCCTGTGGAGGCTCGGGATCCTCGGCCTCTGGGAGGTAAATGTGGACCCGCTCGATGCGGTTTTTATCCAGGGATTCGACCACCAGCCGGAGTCCCGACTCTGTCGCGATCGCATCGCCGGCTTCCGGAAGACGGTCGAGACGTTCGATGATGAATCCGCCCAGAGAGTCATACTCCTCAGATTCTAGATCCAGATTCAGGCGCTCGTCCAGATCTTCCAGATTCATGGATCCCTCCACCAGATATTCCCTGTCGTTGATCTTGTGGATGAAATCCTCTTCCTCATCTTCATCGTACTCATCCCGGATCTCCCCTACGATCTCTTCCAGGATGTCTTCCAGTGTGATGATGCCGGAAGGATCTCCATACTCGTCCAGGACAATGGCAATATTAAAGGAAGCCTGGCGCATCTCTACCAGAAGTTCGGAGATGCGTTTGTATTCATAAGTAAAATATGCTTCCCTCAGGATGTCGCGGACGTGAAATTCCTTAGTGTTGTCGAAAAGAAGCAGATCCTTCATATTGATCGTGCCGATGATGTTGTCGGTGGTCTCCTCAAAAACAGGAAGCCGGGTGTAGCGCTCCTCCCGGTAGATGGCCAGAAGTTCCTCGTAGGTGCTGCTGACATCGGCGAATGTCACGTGGACCCTGGGGACCATAACGTCTTTGGCGATGGCATCTCCCAGATCAACCACATTATAGATCATCTCCTTCTCGTCCGATTCAATGACTCCGTCTTCATGACTGACATCCACGATGGTGCGGAGATCCTCTTCTGTGACGGTCTTGCTCCGTCCTTTCGGATTGATATGGAGTAGGGTCAGGATTCCTGTAGACAGACCATTGATCACGATTATGACCGGTGTCATGATCTTCATGAAAACGCGGATGATCGGCGCGTAGATCATAGCCATGCCGTCCGCGTGAATCGAGGCGGTGGTCTTTGGGGTGATCTCTCCAAAGAGGAGGATCAGGATCGTCATGGCGGCGCTTGCCGCGGCCACCATAGAGCCGCCAAATTTATATGCGATAGTAGTTGTAAGAGAAGCGGCAGACAGATTGACGATATTGTTGCCGATCAAAATGGCGCTGAGCATTTTTCCGGAGTTGTCTGTAACTTCCAGAACTGCCTGAGCGCGTTTGTTGCCCTCCTCAGCCAGACCGCGCATACGAAGTTTGTTAGATGTGGTAAGAGCAGTCTCCGCGGAGGAGAAAAAGGCAGAAAAAGCCAACAAGATAACAAGGATTAAAATTTGTATGACATCATTTGGGTCCAAAAATCGTTCAACTCCTTTTTTGACCTTAGTATCATGAATATACCGCATTTTCGTTTATTTTGCAAGTGTGCGTTGAATTCAGAGAAGGTTTCGTGTATGATGTAAAGATGGAAGTTGAATAAGGAGAATATGAATTTATGGATCAGAAATTCTACAGCCGGCTGACAGAGATTCTTCCGGAGAACAGGGTCAGGGAAGAGGAGCCTATGCGGCTGCACACCACTTTCCGGGTAGGCGGCCCGGCCCGCTTTTTTGTTGTGCCGGAGACTTCGCAGCAGCTGCGGCAAGTAGTCCGCTGCTGTCAGGAAGAAGAGGTCGCTTACTATATTATTGGAAATGGCAGCAACCTTCTGGTGTCCGACCAGGGTTATGAAGGAGTGGTCATTCAGATTTTTCGGGAAATGAACCGGATCGAAGTCCAGGGGGCCAAGATCAAAGCCCAGGCGGGGGCGCTACTGTCGGCAGTGGCGGCGCGGGCGCTGGAAGCGGGACTTGCCGGATTTGAATTCGCGGCTGGAATCCCCGGAACACTGGGAGGAGCCTGCGTGATGAACGCTGGAGCTTACGGTGGAGAGATGAAGGATGTTTTGAAAGAAGTACAGGTCCTGACCCGTCAGGGTGAGATCATAACACTTCAAAAAGAGCAGCTGGAAATGGGATACCGGACCAGCAGGATCGCCCGGGAGCAGTATATCGTGCTGGAAGCGGCGCTGGAACTGAAGCGGGGGAAGGCCTCAGTGATCCGGGAGAAGATGGAAGATCTGAAAGAACGGCGGGTGACTAAACAGCCACTGGAGTATCCAAGCGCAGGCAGTACCTTTAAGCGGCCGGAAGGATACTTCGCCGGGAAACTGATCCAGGATGCAGGGCTTAGGGGATTCCGGATAGGCGGCGCCCAGGTGTCGGAGAAGCACTGTGGATTTGTGATCAACAGGGATCAGGCGACAGCAACAGAGATCAGCCAGCTGATTCGTGAGATACAGATGAGAGTCAAGGAGAATTCCGGGGTAGAACTGGAACCGGAAGTGAAGCGGCTGGGAGAATTTTGATTCAGAACAAAAGAGGGGAATCAGGATGAGATTTGTGATCGTAACAGGAATGTCGGGAGCGGGGAAGACAACAGCTCTGAAGATGCTGGAGGATATGGGCTACTTCTGCGTGGACAATCTTCCGGTCCCGCTGATCCCGAAGCTGGCTGAACTGCTGACGGTAAGCGGCGCGGAAGTCAATAAAGCCGCTCTGGGCGTGGACATCCGCAGCGGCCAGAGTTTCGGGGAACTGGAGAGGGTTCTGGAAGAGCTGGATTCTATGGGAACGAAATATGAGATCCTATATCTGGAATCCAGCGATAATGTGCTGGTGAAGCGGTATAAGGAGACCAGACGGTTCCACCCGCTGTCCGGAAGCAGCGGCCGGGTGGATGAGGGGATTCGCAGAGAGCGGGAGAGACTTGGGTTTCTCAAGAAAAAGGCGGACTATCTGGTAGATACCAGTCATATGCTTACCAGAGAGCTGAAGAAAGAATTAAATAAAATATTTGTTCTGAACAAAGAATACAAAAATCTCTATATTACCGTACTGTCCTTTGGGTTTAAGTACGGGATCCCGGCAGACGCGGATCTGGTGTTTGATGTGCGTTTTCTGCCCAATCCGTACTATATCGACGAGCTCCGGGCCAAGAATGGGAATGACCAGGAAGTGCGAGATTATGTGATGGGGAATGAGAAAGCGGAAATATTTCTGAAAAAGCTGATCGATATGGTGGAGTTCCTGATCCCCAACTATATAATAGAAGGAAAGACTCAGTTGGTGATCGGGATCGGGTGCACAGGAGGGAAACACCGTTCCGTGACATTGGCCAATGGATTGTTTGCGGAACTGGAGCAGGCGGAAACTTACGGAATCCGGATCGAACATCGGGATATCGGAAAAGACGCGGTCACAAAGGCAAGGTAGGAATCAGACATGTCATTTTCTGGAAAGATCAAAGAAGAACTGGCGGACCACTATGGAAAGGCGCGGCACTGCCGATTGGCGGAATTGTCGGCGATTTTGCATATGTGCGGGGAGTTTTCGGAAGATTCTTCGGGGGTCTGCGCGATAAAATTTCACACGGAAAATTTTTCGGTTGCAAGAAAATGCTTTACATTAATGAAAAAAACATTTAATATAAAGACTGGTATCGTAATTCGAAGAAATCCGACCAGGGGAAGCTGCGGTTACTTTCTGTACTGGAAAGGTGACAAGCTGCTGGCGGTGAAGAATACGATCGTACAGGCAGTGTGCTGCAAGAGAGCGTATATACGAGGTGCTTTCCTGGCAGCGGGTTCCATGAGTGATCCCAGAAAGTCCTATCATTTTGAGATTGTGTGTGATTCGAAAGAAAACGCATGTTACTTGAGAGATATGATAAACAGCTTTGATATGGATGCCAAGATCGTGCAGCGTAAGAAGATGTCTGTTGTTTACCTGAAAGAGGGGGAGCAGATCGTAGACATCTTGAATATCATGGAGGCTCATGTGGCATTGCTGGAATTGGAGAATGTCCGGATCTTGAAGGAGATGAGGAATTCTGTCAATCGCAAAGTGAATTGCGAGACGGCAAATATTAACAAGACCGTTTCTGCTGCTGTGAGGCAGATGGAAGATATCGCGTATATCAGGGACACCATCGGTCTTGATTGTTTGCCAGAAGGATTGAGAGACGTCGCCCTTACACGTCTTGAATATCCGGAAGCTGCGCTGGCTGAGCTTGGCCGACTGCTACGATCGCCGGTAGGCAAGTCGGGGGTAAACCATCGTCTGCGCAGACTGAGTGAAATAGCGGATCAGATGAGGGAACAGTAAGGAGGAACAACATTATGATTAAGAAACCTGTTACTATTCGAACGAACATGGATATGGAATCACGTCCGATCGCCCATCTCGTTCAGGAAGCAAGCCAATACGCAAGTCATGTGTATATTGAGATGGAAGATAAGAAGATCAATGCAAAAAGCATCATGGGCATGATGAGCTTGGATTTATTAGAGGGCACCAGTCTGACGGTAGTTGCAGAAGGGGAAGATGAAGAAAACGCGGTGAACGGCGTAGGCGCTTTTCTTGAAAACCAGAAATAGT
>DXGF01000047.1 GCA_019114065.1 Candidatus Dorea gallistercoris | reverse complement strand
AAGCTTTTTTGATCCAAAAGGGACAGGGCATTTTCAATCTGGGCCGGGGCCTTTTTAAAAATACCACGGCCCCAACTGAAAAAGGAGGCAGTCATGTATAAGAAAGTTTCTACGGACCTGAACTTTGTGGACCGGGAGAAGGCCGTCGAGAAGTTCTGGGAGGAAAATCACATTTTTGAAAAGAGTATGGAAGAGAGGGAGGGCAATGAGATCTATATGTTCTACGACGGCCCTCCGACAGCCAATGGGAAACCCCACATCGGCCACGTGCTGACGCGTGTCATCAAAGACATGATACCCCGCTATCGAACCATGAAAGGGTACGAAGTGCCCCGGAAGGCGGGCTGGGACACTCATGGTCTGCCGGTGGAGCTGGAAGTGGAGCGTGCTCTTGGTCTGGACGGCAAGGAGCAGATCGAGGAGTATGGTCTGGAGCCCTTTATCGATAAGTGTAAGGAGAGTGTCTGGAAATATAAGGGGATGTGGGAGGATTTCTCCGCTACCGTTGGTTTCTGGGCGGACATGGAGCATCCTTATGTTACGTATCACAATGATTATATTGAGTCTGAGTGGTGGGCGTTAAAAGAGATCTGGGAGAAAGGTCTTTTGTACAAGGGCTTTAAGATCGTGCCTTACTGCCCGCGCTGCGGTACGCCTCTGTCTGCTCAGGAAGTGGCCCAGGGTTATAAAGACGTGAAGGAACGCTCTGCTATCGTCCGCTTCAAGATAATCGGCGAGGATGCTTATTTCCTGGCATGGACCACCACGCCATGGACCCTGCCTTCGAATATCGGTCTGTGCGTGAACCCGGAGGAAGACTACGCAAAGGTAAAGGCAGCCGATGGAAATGTATACTATATGGCCTGTGCTCTTCTGGATACCGTGCTCGGAGGTCTGGCAGCGAAAGCCGCCGGAGCTGAAGCGGCGGAAGCGGACGGCGATAAAGCGCCGGATTATGAGATCTTGGAGACTTACAAAGGGAAGGATCTGGAATACAAGGAATACGAGCCCCTGTTTCAGTGTGCGGCGGACTGCGCGGCCAAACAGAATAAGAAGGCTTTTTTTATCACCTGTGACACCTATGTAACGCTGACAGACGGTACTGGAGTGGTACACATCGCTCCGGCCTTTGGTGAGGACGACGCCAAGGTAGGGCGCAGATATGATATGCCTTTCGTTCAGTTGGTAGACGAGGAAGGAAATATGGGCGAGACTACGCCGTTTGCCGGTCTGTTTGTAAAGAAAGCGGATCCGGAGGTACTAAAAGACCTGGAGGCGAGAGGGCTTCTCTTCGACGCGCCTAAGTTTGAGCACAGTTATCCTCACTGCTGGCGGTGTGATACGCCTCTGATTTACTATGCCCGTGAATCCTGGTTTATCAATATGACGGCGGTAAAAGACGATCTGATCGCCAATAACAATACCATCAACTGGATTCCGGAGAGCATCGGCAAAGGACGGTTTGGCGACTGGCTGGAAAATGTCCAGGACTGGGGCATCAGCCGGAATCGTTACTGGGGTACGCCTTTAAATATCTGGGAGTGTGAGTGCGGCCACCAGCATTCCATCGGAAGCATCGCGGAATTAAAGGAAATGTCCGATAACTGCCCGGATGATATCGAACTGCATCGTCCGTATATCGACGGTGTAACCAGCAAATGTCCGAAATGCGGCAAAGAGATGTACAGAGTTCCGGAAGTGATCGACTGCTGGTTTGATTCAGGCGCTATGCCGTTTGCCCAGCATCATTATCCTTTCGAGAACCAGGAATTATTTGAAAAGCAGTTCCCGGCGGACTTTATTTCCGAGGCGGTGGATCAGACCAGAGGATGGTTCTACTCTCTGCTGGCTATCTCTACCCTGATCTTTAATAAAGCGCCTTATAAAAATGTGATCGTGCTGGGACATGTGCAGGATGAAAACGGCCAGAAGATGAGCAAATCCAAAGGAAACGCGGTGGATCCGTTCGATGCTTTGGAGAAATACGGAGCAGACGCGATCCGCTGGTATTTCTACGTGAACAGCGCGCCATGGCTGCCCAACCGTTTCCACGGAAAAGCAGTTGTGGAAGGCCAGAGAAAATTCATGGGAACACTGTGGAATACCTACGCTTTCTTCGTGCTGTACGCAAATATCGATGAATTTGACGCAACGAAATACACATTGGAATACGATAAATTATCCGTAATGGATAAATGGCTCCTGTCTAAGTTAAATACGGTGATCCAGACAGTGGACGATGACCTTGACAATTACCGGATCCCGGAAGCGGCCAGGGCGCTCCAGGAGTTTGTTGATGATATGAGCAACTGGTATGTGAGAAGAAGCCGTGACCGTTTCTGGGCAAAAGGCATGGAGCAGGATAAGATCAACGCTTACATGACTCTTTATACGGCTCTGGTCAATATCAGCAAAGCGGCGGCGCCTATGATCCCATTCATGACGGAGGAGATCTATCAGAATCTGGTGCGCAGTATTGATCCGTCGGCGCCGGAGAGCATCCATCTGTGCGACTTCCCGACCGTCAATGAAGATCACATCGACAAAGAGCTGGAATCCAACATGGAGAAAGTCCTGAAGCTGGTAGTCATGGGCCGGGCCTGTAGAAATACAGCCAATATCAAAAACCGTCAGCCCATCGGCCAGATGTACGTGAAAGCAGATTTTGAGCTTCCTGCCTTCTATCAGGAGATCGTCAGAGACGAGCTGAATGTAAAAGAGATCACATTTACCCAGGAAGTCCGAGCATTTACTTCATATACTTTTAAACCACAGTTAAAGACAGTGGGACCTAAATATGGTAAACTGTTAGGCGGGATCAAGGCCGCGCTCAGTTCCATCGATGGAAATGCCGCTATGGATGAGTTAAACGCGAACGATTCTCTGAAACTGGATGTAAACGGGCAGCAGATCACTCTATTCAGGGAAGATCTGTTGATCGAGACCGCGCAGACGGAAGGCTATGTATCTGAGGATGACAATGGCATTACCGTTGTGCTTGACACCAACCTGACAGAGGAACTTCTTCGGGAAGGCTTTGTCCGGGAGATCATCAGCAAGGTGCAGACCATGCGCAAAGAAGCCGGCTTCGAGGTGACCGATAAGATCTACATCACCTACGAAGGCACAGAGCGCTCAGAAGAGATCTTTGCGGAAAACGCGGACGAGATCGGTAAGGAGACTTTGGCGCTCACGGTTTTGAAAGCAGCTCCCACAGGCTATGTGAAGGAGTGGAAGATCAATGGGGAAACGGTTGTTCTTGGAGTAGAAAAGAACTGATCAGACCTGCCGCGCGACTGACGAAGGGAAGGAATAATTAAAAATGTATAATCCAAGATTTGAGAAAGAAATATTTAAAAAAGAAGTTACCAATAATGTGAAAACCCTGTTTCGGAAAACTATCGAGGAGGCGTCGCCTCAGCAGTTGTTTCAGGCGGTATCGCTTGCGGTAAAGGAGGCCATCATTGATGATTGGATCGTCACCCAGAAGCAGTTTGAGGAAGACGATCCTAAGATGGTCTACTATATGTCGATGGAATTTCTGCTGGGAAGGGCCCTTGGAAATAACCTGATCAACATGACCGCCTACAAAGAGGTCAAGGAGGCGCTGGACGAGATGGGAATCGACTTAAACGCCATCGAGGACGAAGAGCCGGATCCGGCGCTGGGCAATGGCGGCCTTGGCCGTCTGGCGGCCTGTTTCCTGGATTCTCTGGCCACCCTGGGGTATGCGGCCTATGGCTGCGGTATTCGGTACCGGTACGGAATGTTCAAGCAGAAGATCGAAGATGGTTATCAGGTAGAAACACCGGACAACTGGCTCAAAGACGGGAATCCTTTTGAACTGAGACGGCCGGAGTATGCTAAGGAGATCCGGTTTGGGGGAAATATCCGGGTAGAATATGATGAGACCGGCAAAACCCATTTCGTGCAGGAGAACTACGAATCCGTCCTTGCGGTTCCCTATGATTATCCGATCGTGGGGTATGACAACCATATGGTCAATACCCTGCGGATCTGGGATGCGGAGCCGATCGTGGACTTCCAGTTAGACTCCTTTGACCGGGGGGACTATCACAAGGCGGTGGAACAGCAGAACCTGGCCAAGACCATCGTAGAAGTCCTTTACCCCAACGACAACCATTACGCGGGGAAGGAGCTTCGCCTGAAACAGCAGTATTTCTTTATTTCCGCCAGCATCCAGGCGGCGATCGTCAAGTATAAGAAGACCCATGACGATATCATGAAGCTGCCAGAGAAGGTAACGTTCCAGATGAACGATACCCATCCCACCGTGGCGGTAGCGGAACTTATGAGGATTCTTCTGGATGAGGAAGGATTGGGATGGAATGAGGCGTGGGAGATTACGACTAAGACCTGCGCTTATACTAATCATACGATTATGGCGGAGGCTCTTGAGAAATGGCCTATCGACCTGTTTTCCCGATTGCTGCCAAGAATATACCAGATCGTACAGGAGATTGACCGCCGGTTCGTCGAGCAGGTGCGCAGACAGTATCCGGGAGATGAAGGCAAGGTAAAACGGATGGCGATCCTGATGGACGGCCAGGTGCGGATGGCCCATCTTGCCATCGTGGCGGGTTATTCGGTCAACGGCGTGGCCAGACTCCACACAGAGATCTTGAAGCATCAGGAGCTGAAAGATTTCTATGAGATGATGCCGGAGAAATTCAACAATAAGACTAACGGGATCACTCAGAGACGTTTCCTGATGCACGGAAATCCGCTTCTGGCAGACTGGGTGACGGATAAGCTGGGGACCAAAGACTGGATCACCAACCTGTCCCTCATGTCCGGCCTCAAGAGATGGGCGGACGACAAAGAAGTGCTGAAGGAATTCATGAGCATCAAGTATAAAAATAAAGAACGTCTGGCAGACTATATTTTGAAACACAATGGGATCGAGCTGGACCCAAGATCTATTTTCGATGTCCAGGTAAAACGGCTGCACGAGTACAAACGCCAGCTTCTGAACATCCTGCATGTGATGTACCTGTATAATGAGATCAAGGAGCATCCAGAGAAAAGCTTCTATCCAAGGACCTTTATCTTTGGGGCCAAGGCGTCGGCAGGCTATATCCGGGCGAAGGAGATCATCAAGCTGATCAACTCGGTGGCGGATGTGATCAACAATGACCGCAGCATCAACGGGAAGCTGAAGGTAGTGTTTATCGAGGATTACCGGGTATCCAACGCGGAACTGATCTTCGCGGCGGCAGACGTGAGCGAGCAGATCTCTACCGCTTCCAAGGAGGCTTCCGGTACTGGAAACATGAAATTTATGCTGAACGGGGCCCCCACCCTTGGGACCATGGACGGGGCAAATGTGGAGATCGTGGAAGAAGTAGGCCGGGAGAACGCGTTTATCTTTGGGCTCAGCTCGGATGAAGTCATCCATTTCGAGCAGTATGGAGGCTATGATCCAAGAGAGATCTACAATAATGATCCGCAGATCCGCCGGGTGGTGGACCAGCTGGTAGATGGCACCTACGCCCAGGGGAACACGGAGATGTACCGGGATCTTTATAACTCCCTGTTGAACAGCGTACAGGGAGACCGGGCAGACATGTATTTCATCCTGAAGGATTTCCGCGCTTACGCCCAGGCGCAGGAGCAGGTGGAGGCAGCCTACAGGGACCAGGAACGCTGGGCAAGGATGGCCCTGATGCAGACGGCCTGCTGCGGCAAATTTTCCTCAGACCGGACGATCCAGGAGTATGTAGACGATATCTGGCATCTGGATAAGATCACAGTGGAGGTATAAGTATGGAATATGGAGCCGGAGTTGTTACCATCTTAATGATTTATCTTCTGATCATCGCGCTGTTTGGGATCGGCTGTCTGGTCAGCTACATCTTAAGAGGCGTGGGAATGTATACCTTGGGGAAGCGACGGGGGATGAATTATCCCTGGCTTGCCTTCATCCCTTACGCAAGGACTTATTTCCAGGGAGAGTTGTGCGGCACGCTGCACTTTGGAAGAAGAGAGCTTAGGAACCCAGGACTTTGGCTTCTGGTGATCCCCGTAGTCGGAAATCTGGTGATGGGCGTATTTATGATCTTTATCTGGGGCGGCGCCGCCCTGCAGGTGACGGATCTGGTCTTCCAGACTTACGATTATTCTCAGATGTATCACCATTATCAGGGCGGAACGTCTGGAGCGGGAATGACGCTGCTGGTGATCGGCCTGGTCATGCTGGTATTGCTGTCCGTGGCGGTAAGCGCTGTGACGGGAGCCCTTCAGATCTTGGTGAACCGCCAGATCTATGGGCGTTATACTCCCGATAATTACGCGCTGCTCCATTCGGTGCTGGGATTTTTCATCCCGCTGTATACGTCGATCTATTTCTTCCTGATTCGAAACCGGGAGAAAGGCATGGGTCCCCAGGGACCGCAGGATTTTGCCCGCGGGCCGGGACCATATCCGGGAAAAGGAGAATAAAACGCAAAGCCCTTCCATATAAGTGTATGGGAGGGCTTTTTATATGGGTCAAAGGTTAAAAAAGCTGGGCTGTTATATCCTGATCATTGTATTGCTGCCCTATGTGATCACCGTATTTATAAATGGGCCAAGCACTGTCTCTTCTTCTCAGGTGGACAGTACCAGGATCAAGGTAAAGACCGATGCGGGAGAGGTGGAGATGCCCATCGAAGAATACTGTATTGGCATTCTGGCAAAGGAGATCCCGGCGGAGTATGGGGAAGAGGCGTTAAAGGCTCAGTCTGTGCTGGTAAGGACGGATATCTATGAAAAGGTGCAGGCAGGCGGTACGGGAACGGTTTTGGAAGAAGAGTTCTGGGACCAGGAGCAGATGGAAGAAGCCTGGGGAATGACAGGATATTCCAGGAATTACAAGAAGCTGGAGAATGCCTGGGAGGAAACGGAAGGGCAGGTGCTGACGTATGAGGGTGCTCTGGCGAAAACACCATTTTTCCGACTGAGCAATGGAAGCACCCGGGATGGAAAGGAGGTGTTAGGGGAAGACTATCCTTATCTTAAGATCGTGGAATGTCCTCTGGATATCGAAGCGGTGGAGCAGATCCAGACGGTCACGATCGAGGCTCTGGACGCGGAAGTGACGAAATGCGACAGTGTGGGGTATGTGCTGAGTATCCGGGTAGGGGAAGAGGTCGTCAGCGGTGAAGAATTTCGGGAGACGTATCATCTGGCCTCCAGCTGCTTTACCCTGCAGGAGTACGAGGGGAAACTAAGGATCACAACCCGTGGGGTGGGACATGGCCTTGGCATGAGCCAGTACACCGCGGAGCGAATGGGAGAAGAGGGGAAGACGTTTGAAGAGATTTTAGCCTATTTCTTCCCAGGGACAGAACTAAAAGAAGTGGCAGATATTGTAGTGCAGGAAGAAGAGCGGTAGATCGGTCAGAGTATTCCTGCCAGAGTTTGATGGAAAAGATTTGGTTCATGAGAATAAGTGTATCACTATCTGGCAAAAATAAAGGCAAAGGTGGTGATATAAAAATGAATCAGAGGCAAAAACAAAGGCCGAAGAAAAGGAGAGGAGCTACTGCCGCCGCAGTCTTGAGTTTCGCGGCCGCTATCGCGATCGTTGGAACATATACATTCAGGGATTATAAAGAATCCCAGCGGGAGGATCAGCTTGCGCAGGCAGAAGAAGCTCAGACAACGGACGAGACACAAGATAATGACACAGAACGGGCAGAAGAGACCAACACAGATCTGATCCTGAATACAGAAGAGCCGGCGGCGGAAGAGGAAGAGAGCGGGCAGGAGGAAGAAACCGGCGCAGAAGCACCAGTAGAGGCTGACACATCAGCGGCCCAGAGCACATCGGGCGGCGCTCAGACACCCAGCTTTACCAGTGACAGCCAGCTTTTGTGGCCGGTAGACGGAAATGTACTTTTAAGCTACAGCATGGATAAGACAGTATATTTCTCGACCTTGGATCAGTATAAATATAACCCGGCAATGGTCATATCCGGAGCAGAAGGAGATCAGGTGATCTCCGCCGCGCCAGGGATCGTGAAGTCCATAGATGTCACAGCAGAGACAGGGACGACCGTCAATGTAGATCTCGGAAATGGCTATGAACTGTTCTACGGTCAGCTCAAAGAAGTGCCAGTAAAAGTAGGCGACTACGTAGAAGCCAAAACCGTGCTGGGCTACGTCAGCCAGCCGACCAAATATTACAGCGTAGAAGGATGTAATGTATACTTCGAGATGCGAAAAGACGGACAGCCCATCAATCCGATGGAGTACCTGGTAGAATAGTTAAAAAGGGACAGGGTATTTTTAATTGGGGTCGTGGTATTTTTAAAAATACCACGACCCCAATTACTTGTTATTCCATCAGAAACCGCCTATAATAAAGAGAAAT
>DXGF01000046.1 GCA_019114065.1 Candidatus Dorea gallistercoris | reverse complement strand
CGCTCTTCGATCTCCCGCTTCCATTCCCCGGCTTCTTCTTCCCCGCAGGTATAAGCCGCCGCCAGATGTACCTGTTTCCCGGCGAACCGCTCCCGGATATCTCTCTCCATTGCGTCCAGCATGGTCTTCTTGGCCGATTTGATGCCCCGGGCTTTGGCAAAAGCATCCAGCTTTTCTCCCTGGATCTGGAGCACCGGTTTTAGGTTCAGCACCGTCCCGATGGCCGCTGCGGCAGGTGTGATCCGTCCACCCTTTTTCAGATATTTCAGCGTATCCACAGTGATGTAGATGCTGGACTCCAGCTTCTCCCTCATAAGGATATCCACGATCTTTTGGGCGTCAAGACCGCCGTCCCGCATCTCCATAGCATCCAGCACCGCCTGTCGCTGGGTGATGGAGATCCTCTGGTTGTCCACCACATAAACCTTCCCCTCATAGTCCCGGGCCAGCCCCATAGCCGTCTCACAGGAACTGGAAAGGCCGCTGGACATGGGGATATATACTACCTTGTCATACGTCTCCAGCAATTCTTCCCAGAGTCCGGTCACATCGGCCGGCGCCGGCTGAGAGGTGGAAATATCAGCATTTTCCGCCAGTCTCTGGTAGAACTCCTCCTGGGTCAGCGTAATATCCTCATAATACAGCTCCCCGTTGATATAAAAAGGCATCGGCAGGACCCGGATCCCCAGTTCCTTAGCTCCTGCCTGTGTGATCCCGCTGTTGCTGTCTGTCGCGATCGCTATCTTTTCCATTCCAATACCTCCTGTACCTTTCTTATAAGGTAATGATCTCAGACACACTGTCTCTTTTTGCCACCATCATCGGAATATCCTCTCCCCGATAAGGATTATCCCCCATGCTCACTTCCAGCTTCACCGTCTCGTAGGCCAGTTCTTCATAATTATTCTCCTTGCTCAGATGTCCCAGCATCACGTACTGTAGACCGTCATGCAGGATATCGCACAGAAGTCTCCCGGACCACTCGTTGGACAGATGCCCCTTGTCTCCCATGACCCGCTTTTTCAGCGGATAAGGATAGGGTCCTACCTCCAGCATGTGGATATCATGGTTTGCTTCCAGGACCACCGCGTTCAGGTCCGTCAGATTCTCCACCGTATAAGTGTCATACATCCCAAGATCCGTCGCCACCGCGACAGACTTCTTCTGGTTCTCGATCCGAAATCCGGATGGCTCATTGGCGTCATGCGAGATGGCAAATGGCCGTATCTGCATCCCGCCCAGATCAAACTGCTCGTCCAGTGCCACCTCGTGGAGCAGTCCCTCCGGCATCCTCCCCAGGCTCCTGCAGTTCCGGATCCCCTCGATCGTCCCTCTTGTGGCGTAGATCGGGATCTCATATCGTCGGCTGAACACCCCCAGCCCCTGGATATGGTCGATATGTTCGTGGGTGATCAGGATTCCGGTCAGCTCTTCCCCTTTGATATCCAGAGCCAAAAGCCCTTCCTCGATCCTTTTTTTGCTGACCCCTGTATCCACCAGAAGGTGGGTGTGGTCATCTCCCACATAAATGCAGTTCCCGCTGCTTCCACTGGCAATGCTGCATAGTCTCATATGTATGTCATCCATCCTTTACAATTCTTTGATAATATTGTCAAGCTGCAGCATCGTCTCCGCGAACACGCCGCTGTTGTCGATCACCCGGTCACAGTGCTTCAGGAACATATCCTTGGAAAGCTGGGCCCGCATGATGCTCTCGATCGTGGCGGCTCCATAGCCTCTGGAATAAAACAGCCGGTTCTTGCGGATCGAATCCTCCACGTAAATGTACCACAGCTCGTCACAGATCTTATCGTAATGATCCTCGATCAGAAGCGCTGCCTCCAGAATAAACAGGTTGGTGTTCCTGCGCTCTTCCTGCTGGATCTTCTTTAAGATCTCCTTTTTCACCGCCGGATGTACGATCCCATTGAGCGCCGACAGCTGAGCGCGGTCGGAAAAGACGATCTCTCCCAGTCGGGGCCGGTCCAACTCTCCCTTTTCATCCAGGATTTCTTCTCCAAAATGTTCTACAATGGCATCATAACATTCTCCGCCTTTTTTCTGGAGTTTTTTCGCCACGTCATCCGCCTGGCATACGGTCGCTCCGTACCGGTTGTTCAGATATTCAAGCACCTGTGTTTTCCCGGCTCCAATGCCGCCTGTAATTCCAATGATCTTCATATGCTTCCACCTCTTACTTTGCTTCGTACCAGTTTTCTCCTGTGTGCATATCTATCTCCAGGGGCACATCCAAAGATGCCGCCTGCTCCATTTCCTCTCTCAGGATCTTCTCCACCGCTTCCAGTTCCGGCTGATACGCCTCGATCAGAAGTTCATCGTGGACCTGGAGCACCAGTCTGGAACGCATATTCTGTTCCCTCAGTCTCCGATCCACCCCGATCATGGCGATCTTGATGATATCCGCCGCCGTCCCCTGGATGGGCGCGTTCATAGCAACCCGCTCTCCAAAGGACCGCTGAGTATAATTGCTGGAAGACAACTCCGGCACCGGCCGCCGTCGACCAAACAGTGTCTCCACATATCCCTTTTCTTTGGCGTGAGCCACCGTATCGTCCAGGAACCGCTTGATGCCCGGATAAGTCTGAAAATAATCCTCGATATACTGCGCCGCCTCTTTCCGCGTAATGCTCAGATCCTGGCTCAGACCAAAAGAACTGATGCCATAGACGATACCAAAATTGACCGCCTTCGCGTTCCGGCGCTGAAGAGGTGTCACCTCCTCAAAAGGCACATGGAACACCTGGGACGCTGTGATCCTGTGGATATCCTTTGCTTCCCGGTATGCCTGGATCAACTGCTGATCTCCCGAACAGTGGGCCAGCACTCTCAGCTCGATCTGAGAATAATCTGCATCTACGAATACGTACCCTTCTTCCGGAATAAACACCTTTCGGATCAGCCTTCCCAGCTCCACCCGCACCGGAATATTCTGCAGGTTCGGTTCCGTACTGCTGATCCGTCCGGTAGCCGTCACCGTCTGGTGGAATTTCCCGTGGATCCTCCCATCCGGCCCGATATAGTTGGCCAGTCCATCCGCATAGGTTGATTTCAGCTTTGTAAGCTGCCGGTATTCCAAGATCTTGGCCACCAGGGGATAGTCCGGCGCCAGCTTATCCAGCACATCCGCCGCCGTGGAATACCCGGTCTTGGTCTTCCTGGCATGGGGCATGTGCAGTTTCTCAAATAAGATCCCCCCCAGTTGTTTGGGGGAATTGATATTGAAGGTCTCCCCGGCCAGATCATAGATCTCCCGCTCCAGATCCACGATCCGCTCTCCCAGCTGTTCTCCGTAGACCTTCAGCGCTTCCGCCTCCACTTTTACACCTGCCGCTTCCATCTCCCGCAGCGTAAAGACCAGTGGCATCTCGATCTCGGCGAACAGCCGTTCCATCCCGGTTTCCTTTAGTCTCTCCATCAGACGCGGATAAGCCGCCCAGGAAGTATAGGCCTCATAGCAGGACTTATCCTTTGCCTCCAGCTTCTCATCAATGAGAAGATCCATCTGCTCTCTCGCAACATCCCTATGATCATAGTCGCTTTTCAGCGGATTCAGAAGATAGGCGGCGATGATGCCGTCAAAGCAGTTCTCTTCTTTTATCCCCGGCAGATACTTGAGATATTCTTTCAATCCGCACATGGAGAATACCCGGACCTTTCCCGAGAGATCCGAAAGCTTCTCAAGAAGCGTGTCCATCTTAACTTCCATGGAGCAGGGGATCGTCACCACCTGCTCTGCTCCGTAGGCGACAGAGATCCTCCCATATCCGGAAGAATGGGTGAACAGTGGAAGTACCGCCTCCGGGTCCTCCGACACCGCCGCTCCCACCACATCCGCCTTGGCCGCCTCCCGGAAGACCTGCTCGATCTCCTCCAAGTCCGTCACTTCCCGGAAGTATTCCTCCACCGCGTTGGCATCCACCCGGACGTCAAAACGGCTCAGCAGATTCTTAAACTGCAGCTTCTGGAATAATTCGTGGGCCTCCTTAGTATAGAGATCGCCCCTTCTGGCCTGTTCCAGTTCAAAAGGGATATCCGCCCGGGTCTCGATGGTGGCCAGGACTTTGCTCATCTTGGCCTGTTCCCAGTATTCCTTCAAGTTCTTGCTGGCTCTGGGCGGTTTGATCTCATCCGCATGGGCGTAAGCATTCTCCAGCGAATGGTATTCCTGGATGATCTTGGCGGCCGTCTTCTCTCCCACCCCCGGCACACCGGGGATATTATCGGAAGAATCCCCCATCAGGGCTTTCATATCAATAAACTCTGTGGGGGTGACTCCATATCGTTCCTTTACCTGATCCGCATTGTAGTCTTCTATTTCTGTCCGGCCCTGTCTCGTCTTGGGGATCCGGATCTTGACATGCTCTGTGGCAAGCTGCAGGGTATCCCGGTCTCCGGAGATGATCGACACATCCAGCCCCTGCTCCTCGCAGCGCCTGGAGATCGTCCCCAGCAGATCGTCCGCTTCCAATCCTTCCTGTTCGATGATCCGGATGCCCATTGCCTTCAGCACATCCTTGATCACCGGAACCTGCTCCCTCAGTTCCTCCGCCATAGGCTTGCGGGTCCCTTTGTAGTCCTGGAACAGTTCATGCCGGAAAGTCGGCGCGTGGACGTCAAAGGTCACCGTCAGATACTGAGGCTGTTCCTCGTCCAGAATCTTGAACATGATATTTAAAAAACCATACACAGCGTTGGTGTGGAGCCCTTCCGAATTGGTCAGGTCCGGCACCCCATAGAACGCACGGTTTAAAATGCTGTGTCCATCGATCAACACGATTTTCTCTCTCATTGATTCCGCCTCCATATGACCGGGGCTGACGCGGCAAGAAAATCCTTCCCGCATCAGCTTCATCAGCCATTAATAAAGTATACACTAAAATGCTCCTTTTTTAAAGGCTATTTTTGCTGGAATCACTTTTTTCAAAATAAGTCTTCCCGTCCTCTCTCTTCCATATAAAATCCCCGGACCGAAGACTTTCGTCCCTGATCCGGGGGAATCGTATCAGTATGTACTTAAATGTTCTTAAGAAATCCTTCTTCTACGCATCGTCCATATTCCAAGGAATCCAGAGATTCCCAGCAATACCGACCACACCACCGCGTTAGAACTGTCGCCGGTCTTGGGCGCGCTGACTGCGTTTTCATCTTCCAGGGCGATCACAAAGGGGGAGAAATCATTCACTGTGATCGTCACGGTATTTCCTTCGATCGTTCCATAAAGGGTTTCATAGCTGTCTGCGCCGGTATAGTGCAGGACCAGAGTTTTCCTTCCGTCATATCCTTCTGGCACCTGGAATGTCAGCTGTGCCTCTCCGTCCAGCGTACCCGTAAGCGTGATCTCATATACGCCAAGAATCACTTTCCCTTTGACCGGGTCCGCGGACACATAGGTATCATAGGCCTCTGTATTAGGCTGGATGGCCTCTGCTGTCAGCACAGCGTCCTCTGAAAGGTTTCCCTTGACGGTGATCCCGTATTCAGAAGCCGAGAGTTCCCTAGTCTGGGAGACCTGCTCCGCTCCGCTGGTGTTGTTTGTCCCACTTCCGCTGGTCCCGGTCGTTCCAGTCGTGGTGTTGCTTCCACTCCCAGTCGTTCCGGTTGTGGTATCACTTTCGCCGCTTCCGGTCGTGGTGTCGCTTCCGGTTGTGGTATCACTTTCGCCACTCCCAGTCGTTCCGGTTGTAGTATCACTTTCGCCGCTTCCGGTCGTAGTGTCACTTCCGGTTGTGGTATCACTTCCGCCGCTTCCGGTCGTGGTGTCACTCTCGCCGCTTCCGGTCGTGGTGTCACTTCCGGT
>DXGF01000045.1 GCA_019114065.1 Candidatus Dorea gallistercoris | reverse complement strand
GAACAGGAGGTATCCCAGGCTCCCCAGCGGAAGCAGATTGTTGGACACGATGAAGTCCTCCAGATCCATGATGGTGCTTCCCTCTCCTAACGGCTGAAAACCAGACAGCACATTGAAGCCCAGCACACAGGGCATGCTCAGCAATATGATCAGCACCGCGCTTACCGCCACGCTTTTATTCCTGGACCAGCCAAAAAGATCCATATCAAAAGAAATGATATTCTCAAATACCGCCACCACTGTGGTAAAGGCAGCGAAGGTTAGGAACAGGAAGAACAACCCTCCCCAGAGCGCGCCGCCCGGAATCTGGGCAAAAATATTGGGGATCGTGATAAAGATCAGGCTTGGCCCGGAGCCCGGCTCGATCCCAAAGGCAAAGCAGGCCGGGATGATGATAAAACCCGCCGTCAGCGCCACGCTGGTATCCAGCGCCGTGATGCTGACGGCCTCCCCTGCCAGGGTCCGCTCTTTGGGCATGTAACTCCCGAAGATCATCATAGCGCCGATCCCGATGGACAGGGTAAAGAAGGACTGGCTCAGGGCCGCGAAGATAACATTGCCCACGCCCTGTTCGGCCATCTTTGCGAAATCCGACACCAGATAGAACCGGATGCCCTCTCCCGCGCCTTCCATGAAGACGGAATGGACCGCCAGCACCACCATCAGCACCAGCAGGATAGACATCATGAACTTAGATGCCCGCTCGACGCCTTTCTGGATGCCAAAGATGCACACCACAAAGCCCACCACGCAGATCAGGATGGTCCAAAAGACCATCACCGGCAGATTCCCCATCACCTCAGAGAAGGCGGCCGTCACCTGCTCAGTGGAAGCCCCATTGAAATCCCCTTTTACACTCTTAAAGCAGTAATACAGGAGCCATCCTCCCACCGTAGTATAGAACATCATCAGAAGATAGCTTCCCACGATGCCGACCCATTTCATCCAGTGCCACTTCGTCCCCTCCGGCTCCAGTTCCTCAAAGGACGCCGCCACGCTGTAGCGGCTGGCCCGTCCGATGGAAAACTCACATACCAGGACCGGAATCCCCATGATCAAAAGGAAGATCAGATAGATCAAAATAAATGCCGCGCCTCCGTATTCCCCACAAAGATACGGGAACTTCCACACATTTCCAATCCCGATGGCACACCCCGCGGATACCAGGATGAAACCAACCCTGGATCCAAACGTCTCTCTCTTCATACCTTTTTCTTTCCCTTCTGTACATTATTCCCCTATTTTACTGTAAGATTCCGGTTCTGTCCAGAGGGTGTTGTCAAAGCAGACGTGTATTTCTGATGATCTTGCGGATCGGAAGCACCTGTGCGGGCGACACGGACAATTCATCCACGCCCATCTTTAAGAAATCTTCCGTCAGGCTGGTGTCCGCCCCCAGCTCTCCGCAGATTCCCACCCAGCATCCACCTTTGTGACCGTTCTCCACGGTCATCTGGATCATGCGCAGAACCGCCGGATGGTGGGAATCATAGATATTGTCCAGCTTAGCGTTCTGCCTGTCGATGGCTAAGGTATACTGGGTCAGATCATTGGTGCCGATGCTGAAGAAATCCACCTCTTCCGCCAGTTCCCGGCTGATCATCACGGCCGCCGGTGTCTCGATCATGATGCCCTGCTCGATCTTGCCATAGGGGATTTCTCCTGCATCAAACTCTGCCTGGATGGAAGCCACGATCCTTTTGATCTTGCGCACCTCATCCACCGAGATGATCATCGGATACATGATGGCCAGATTCCCGTACGCGCTGGCCCGAAGAAGAGCCCGAAGCTGGGTCTTGAACACCTCAGGGCGGTCCAGGCAGATACGGATCGCCCGGTATCCCATAGCCGGATTCTCTTCGTGATCCAGTTGAAAATAGTCTGCCTGTTTATCCGCCCCGATATCCAGAGTACGTATGACCACCTTTCTTCCGGCCATCATCTCCAGGGCTGACCGGTAGGCCTGAAACTGCTCTTCCTCTGTAGGGTAATCCTGTTTTTCCAGATAGAGGAACTCACTGCGGAACAACCCGATCCCGTCCGCGTCGTTTTCAAGCACCTTGGCGATATCGCCTACACTTCCAATGTTGGCGAACAGCTTGATATGTTTGCCGTCCAGGGTAATGTCCTCTTTTCCCTTCAGCTCCTGGAGCAGTTCTCTCTGTCGTCTCTGCTCTTCCTGCCGGCCACGGTATTCTTCCAGCACGACCTTATCTGGATCTACGATCAGCTCTCCCTTATTTCCGTCGATCACCGCCATCTTCCCGTTTAAGTCCTCTCCCACCGGGATTCCGATCAGCGCCGGGATATTCATCGTCCGGGCCAGGATCGCCGTGTGAGAGTTGGAAGACCCCAATTCTGTAACAAAGCCCAGCAGTTTGGATTTGTCCATCTGGACCGTCTCGCTGGGGGCCAGGTCTTTGGCCGCCAGGATCACCGGCTCCTCTCCTAGGGTGTCCACTCCACTCCTTCCCTGAAGGATCCTCACCACCCGTTCCGCGATATCCTTGATATCTGCGGAGCGGGCCTGAAAATACTCGTCCTCCATCTGAGCGAACATCTGAGAGAAGTTATCACCTGTGGCGGCCACCGCATACTCTGCGTTCACCTTCTGCCCTTCGATCATATTGAGGATGGAATCATTGAAATCTTCATCCTCCAGCATCATCGCATGTACTTCAAAGATGGCGGCGTTGACTTCTCCCACTTCCTTGAGGGCCTTCTCGTAAAGTTCGTTTAACTGCCGGACCGCCGTCTCTTTCGCCTGCTCATACCGGTCTTTCTCAGCGTCCACATCCTGGACGCTCCTGCGCTGGACCACCTGCTCTTCCTTGGAGTAGAAGAGGATCCTGCCGATCGCGATTCCCTTTAAAATGGATTTTCCAGTATATGTTTCCATTTTGTGCTCTCCCTTCACCGGATGATCACAGATTTTCTTTAAAGAATGTTTCCATCGCGGCGATCGCCTCGTCCTCATCCGGGCCTTCCGCTGTGATGGTGATCTCTGTCCCGTGTTTGATCCCCATTCCCATGACTGCCAGAAGCTTCCCGGCCTCCGCGGTCTTGCCGTTTCCTTCCAGCGTGATCTTGGACTGGAATTTCTTTACTTCTTTTACCAGAACTCCTGCTGGTCTTGCGTGGATCCCTAACTCATCCTGAATGGTATACTTGATCGTTTTCATGATATCTCTCCTTTTCATTCTTTTATATTTATGATACTAGGACCGTTAAGGCCCTTTGTATTTCGCTGTTCTTTCTCTCCCTTATCAGTCTTCCCGGAAGAGGACCACGGCCTCATAGGGTCTTAAGGTGATCTTCTCTCCAGACACTCTCTGGCCGTCATAATTGCCGATCAGGCACCGATAGCCTTCCAGGCTTTCATCTGCTTCCCACAGAATCTCCTTCCCGTAGAAATTGCAGATCACAAGCAGCTTCTCCTTCTGCCAGCGCCTGCGGTAAGCGAACACCGACGGATGATGCACATCCAGCGGCTTGAAATCTCCATACCCTATGATATCATATTCTTTGCGCAACGCGATCAGCTTTTGATAATAATGGAAGATGGAGTCTTTCTCTGAAAGCTCCGCCTCCGCGTTGATCCTCTGACAGTTCTGGTTCACCTGTATCCAGGGCTCTCCCGTGGTAAATCCACCGTTCTTTCCGGCGGTCCACTGTACCGGCGTCCGGCTGTTATCTCTGGAGTGGAGCTGGAGGATCTGATAGGCGTTCTCCTCTGTCAGCCCCTTCTCCTGGAGGATCTGGAAATGATTCAGGCTCTCCACATCCCGGTACTGGGTAATATCTGTAAAACCCGGATTGGTCATGCCAAGCTCTTCCCCCTGATAGATGTAGGGGGTTCCCCTTAGACAATGGATGACGGTGGCCAGCATTTTCGCCGACTCCTTCCAGTATTTTCCGGTATTCCCAAACCGGGAGACCACTCTTGGCTGATCGTGATTGCACCAGAACACGGCGTTCCAGGCGTGATGCTCCGCCATATGGGTCTGCCAGTCAAACAAGATCTGTTTCAGCTTCTGGAAATCGAAAGGCACCATGACCCATTTCTCATTTCCCATGAAATCCACTTTCAAATGATGGAAGCTGAATACCATAGACAGCTCTTTTCCATCCTCTCCGGCGTATTGGTAGCAGTTTTCCAGTGTCGTGCTTGACATCTCTCCCACTGTGATGATCCTGGCATCTGTCCCAAAGGTAGTTTCATTCAGTTCCCGCAGATATTCGTGGATCTTAGGGCCGTCTGTGTAAAACCGGCGTCCGTCTCCTTCGTAGTCATCCTGGAACGCTCCCTTGCTGACCAGGTTGACCACATCGAACCGGAATCCTCTCACGCCCTTGTCCATCCAGAACCGGATCACCTTCTGGAGTTCTCGCCTGACCTCCGGGTTGTCCCAGTTTAAGTCCGGCTGAGACACATCAAACAGATGGAGATAGTATTCATCAAACTGCTCTACATACTCCCAGGCACTTCCTCCAAACTTGCTCTCCCAGTTGGTGGGCGGCACCCCCGGTTTTGGCCCTTTCCGGAAAATGTAATAGTCTTTGTATTTCTGGTCCCCGGCAAGGGCCTTCTGGAACCACTCATGACGGCTGGAGGTATGGTTGAACACCATGTCCAGCATCAGGCTTATGCCTCTTTTGTCCGCCTCCCGGATCAGCTCTTCTAAGTCCTCCATGGTCCCGTATCTTGGATCTACCCGGTAATAATCTTCCACGTCATACCCATTGTCCCTCTGGGGAGATACGAAGAAGGGAGTCAGCCAGATATAATCCGCTCCCAGTTCCTTGATATAATCCAGCTTCTCCGTCACTCCCCTTAAGTCTCCAAGGCCGTCGCCATTGCTGTCATAGAACGACTTGGGATAGATCTGATAGACCACACTTTTCTTAAAATCTGACATCCTGTCCTCCTCCTTATGAGAATCTGATGATCGGGGTCTCTCCCGCCACTGCTTCCATTCCAGAAAGGTACTCCACATGTCCGGCCTCTCCCTCATCCGTCACAATGAATACGGTCACGGAAGGATGGCCTGCCTTACGGATTTTCTCCTGGTCAAAACGGATCAACGGCTGTCCCTCCTTTACTTCCTGGCCTTGTTCCACCAGGAGTTCAAATCCGTCTCCGCCCATATCCACCGTGTCGATGCCCACATGGATCAGAAGCTCCACGCCGTTTGCGAAGACCAGACCGCAGGCATGTCCGGTATCTGCCATGACCACGCCTACGATCGCGTCCCCCGGCGCCACCACCGTGTCACTCTCCGGTTCGATAGCAACGCCATTTCCCATAACGCACTGGGAGAAGACTTCGTCCGGCACCTCCGTGATAGGGATCACCTTCCCGGTCAGGCCCGCTTTCAGATCTGTAAGCGCCGCCGTGGTTTCTTCCGGCTCAGCTTCCACTGCCTCATTTGCTTTTGCCTCGTTTGCTTCTGTCTCGTCGCCGTACAGATCTGCCTTAGACAGCTTGGCCTTTCCTACCACGAAGGTAAGGACAAAGGGGATTACGATAGCCGTCAGCATGGCAATGGCAAAGATCAGATAGTATCTCGGCACGATAGAGAGGATCCCCGGCAGACCTCCCACGCCGATGCTCAAGGCCTGCACCCCAAATCCCACAGAGATCACGGCCGCGCAGGCGGAGCCGATCATCCCGCAGACTAAGGGGAAGCCGTATTTCAGGTTCACGCCAAAGAGGGCTGGTTCCGTAACGCCCAGATAACAGGAGATGCAGGCTGGCACATTGACCTGCTGGGCCCGCTCATTCTTCTTCTGTAAGACGCTCATGGCCAGGACCGCGGAACCCTGGGCAATATTGCTCAGTGCGATCATCGGCCAGAGGATCGTGGTCTGGGTGGGGGTAGAGGCGATCAACTGGCTGTCAATGGCATTGGTCATATGATGGAGACCGGTCATGACTACCGGAGCGTACAGAAGTCCAAAAATCCCCGCGAACACAAACCGGAAATCGGAAGTCAGGCCTGCGTATACCACATCTGCGATGGCATTTCCAATGGTCCATCCAATTGGGCCTACCACCATGTGAGCGATGAATACCGCGGGCACCAGGGAGCAGAAGGGCACCACGATCATACTGACCACCGCCGGAGTGATCTTGCGGAAGAATTTCTCCAGATACACCAGCACAAAGCCGGCCAGCATGGCCGCGATCACCTGTCCCTGATATCCGATCATCTGGACCTTGGCGAATCCGAAATCCCACACCGGGATCTGGTCTTCCGGCGTGGAAGCCACGTCAAACCCATTCAGAAGCTGGGAGGAAACCAGGGTCAGTCCCAGGACGATACCCAGGATCTGGGTAGTCCCCATTTTCTTCGTGATGGACCAGACAATTCCTACCGGGAGCAGCCAGAACACCGCTTCCCCGATCAGCCAGAGGAAGCTGTCAACTCCTGCCCAGAACTGAGAAATGTCTACCAAAGTTTTGGTCCCGTTCTCAAAGAACGCGATGCTGTCGATCACATTTCGGAAGCCCAGCACAAGACCGCCGCAGATCAGCGCCGGAATGATCGGCGCGAAGATCTCTCCCAGATTGCTCATCAGACGCTGGATCCAGCTCTGATTAGTCTTGGCCGCCTGCTTTGCCGCCTCTTTGCTGACGCCCTCCACGCCTGCCCAGGCGGTAAACTCATTATAAAACGTGGATACGTCATTGCCGATGATCACCTGGTACTGTCCTGCCTGGGTAAAGGTCCCCTTCACAGATCTAAGCTTCTCGATTCCCTTAGTATCCGCTTTCTTCTCATCTACAAGAACAAATCTCATTCTTGTCATACAGTGGGACACTGCTGAAATATTTTCCTTCCCACCGATCAATTCCAGCAGTTCTTTGACGTCCTCCGTGTACTTTGACATATCCCTACCTCCTATCCGATTCCTATAGCTTGTTTAAACAAGCAGAATATAGCACACTTGTTTAAACATGTCAATGTATTTCCTTGACTTTTCTCTCAATCCCTTTATAATAAGAATCAGGCAGATGTTTAAACAAGTGATGATCAATGATAAAAGATAGGATGAGACACCATGCCAAAAGCAAAATATAATGAGATTTATCGGGATTTAAAACTAAAAATAGAGAATGAAGAGTATGCCTATCAGGATCTGCTCCCCTCCGAACACTCTCTGGTGGCCGCTTACGGCTGTTCAAGGAATACGATCCGCCGCGCCATCGCGCAGTTGGTGGCTGACGGTTATGTACAGAGTATCCAGGGAAAAGGCGTCCGCAATATTTATCTCCCGGTGGCCCCCACCTACTATACCATCGGCGGGATCGAGTCCTTCCAGGAAGCTTCCCGGCGCAATCACCAGAATGGCAGGACCCGCGTCCTGCGGTTCATGGAACTGACGGCAGACGATAAGATCGCCCGGCAGACAGGTTTTGCGGAAGGTTCCGAATTATATTATATCCAAAGGCTCCATTATTTAGACGAAAAACCTTTGATCCTGAACCATAATTATTTTCTCAAAAGCGCCGTTCCCGGACTGACCGCCCAGATCGCGGAAGGTTCTATCTATGACTACCTGGAGAATACACTTCATATGACCATTGTAAACAGCAAACGTGTGGTAACGGTCATGAAGATCACTCAGATCGATGAGAAGTATCTGGAATTAGACGTGAATGATTATAACTGTATGGCCGTGATCTCCAGCCAGACATACAACAGCGACGGGGTCATGTTCGAATATACTCAGTCCCGCCACCGGCCGGACTACTTTCGTTTCCAGGACAACGCGGTCCGAAAAGCGCCGATTGCGTGAGAACAGGAGATGGCCTCTCCCGTGCTCACGCAATCTTAACAGTCCTGCTATTTGGAATTCAAATTAAATCGTCTTTCTTCGCCTGAAGAATAGCCTCCAGTTTTTCTTCCTCGAATAATTGTCCAACTTTCGTTAACATAAGCCACTCCTTTATCCGTTTTGAATCTTTCCTTGCGGTCACCTTGTCTGAGAAGACCAGCATCCCGGTCTCCACCGTGCAGATCTGAACTCTACTCCCTCGAGTCTTCCCCTCTCGTCACCTTCCCGCTGCCCCACACCAGCAGAAGAATCCCAGCCGCCAGGATGAAGATCGAGATAAACTGAGACGTACTCAGGATTCCTACACTCCCCCGCTCCAGATCTCCCCGGAAGAATTCCAGGATGAATCTGCCAATGCTGTAGAAGATCAGATAACAGCCTGCCACTACCCCCTTCTTCTTCGTATGCCGGGCGATCAGACAGAGCACAAAGAAATTCAGGAAATCCAGCAGGCTGGAGTAGATCTGAGTAGGGATCAAAGCCACACCGTTTGGCGCGAAATCCGAATTATGAAAGGTAATGGAGCACACTGACGAAGTCTCTCTCCCGTAGCAGCAGCCGGCCAGCAGACATCCTATCCGTCCGAACCCCTGAGCCAAAGCAATGGATGGCACTACCAGATCAAAGAATTCCCAGAAGTCCTCCTTTTTGATCCGGCAGGCGATATATCCAGCCAGAATCCCGCCGATGATCCCGCCGTACACCACGAATCCTTCTGCGTTCTCCAAGAGAAGACGAGGGTCTTTGATGATCTCATCCAGGATCGTCAGATAAAAGCATATTTTTGCTCCCAACAGGCCGAAGATCAGAGAAGTGAAGAAAAGCGTAAAGACCATCTCCGTATTCATGCCCCGCTTTCTGGCTCTGTATTCTGCCATAAGATAAGCCGCGACGAATCCAATGCCGATCATCAATCCATATCCATGTATCGTAAATCTTCCGATCGTAATAATATCGTTATACATTGTTAATCTCCCATCTATCTGTCTGCTTTTCTAACTATATCATATTTATCCAGGATAAAAAAGCCCCTGATAAAAGGAGGCCGCGTCTCCTGCGGTCTCCTTCTTCTCTCAAAAAGTTGGTCTCCCTTATTTGCTTCTTTTTCTTAAACATCCATAGCTGCCCGAACCGCTTCCCCGGTAGAGACTTTCACGCCATTTCTCTTCATGACAGCCTCCAGCGCTCCAAGGAGCAGAAGGATTTTTCCCTCTGTCTGACAAGGCCTAAAAATCGTAATCGTCTACATTATCCTTTGTGAATACCATCGGTTCATGATAATACAATGTATCTTCACTGACAACTTCCACATTATCAAATCCTGGGATCTGCGGGTCTTCTCCTGGAGTAAAGGTCTCCCCCTCCACCAGGCGTCCTGCCACCTCAACCGCAAACCCGGCCCACTGTCCTGGATCCCACAGTACAGATTCCTCCGCAGCGCCGCTCTCGAACGCGGATTTTGCCATGCTTGGCATTACACCGCCGGCTACGTATACCTCTCCAATCTTATCCATATCTTCGATTGCTTTTGCCGATGACGTGTATGCTTCAGTAGAAACTGTCAGGATGCATTCCATATCCGGATACCGGGTGAGCAGATCCTGGGAGATCTGATATGCTTTCTGGGTATCCGCATCACAAGACTCCACCGTCAGAAGTTCCAGGTCTGGATAGTTTTCTGCCGCGTACGTTTTCATATTCTCAATCCTCTGGTTCATAAATTCATTGGTGGTCGTAGCTGTGATGATGGCATACTGCCCTTCTTCCCCGATCGTGCGGACCATACTGTCCACCCAGTCATTTCCCATCAATACCAGATCCATCAGACCAGCGTAGCAGTCTCTTCCTTCCGCCTCACAATCCAGGTCCCAGGTCACCACTTTCATTCCTGATTCTCTTGCTTTTGTCAGCGCCGGAACCGGAGAAGACGAGTCCAGACACGCGACTACCAGCGCATCCGCCTCCCCCTGGTTGACGATCTCCTCGATCATTTGAGACTGTTCTGCCGCATCTTCCGTTGCCGGTCCCACAGCGGTCACTTCATACCCCAGCTCTTCTCCTTTGGCCTTCGCCCCATCCGCGCCAATGGTAAAATACGGCGTCCCCAGATTCGGAGCCACATACGCGATCTGGATCTGATCTCCAGAAGTTTCATCTCCTCCACTTTCCTCTGTCTCTGTGTCATTACTCTGGCAGGCCATCAGCCCGACCATACAGCAGCACAATAATGCCGCCAGAATGCTTCTTTTTTTCATTCGCTTGCCCTCACTTTCTTATGTCTCTATCTTTTTTCTAATCCCAAGAACAATCAAAAGTACCACACCGATGACTACTTGATGCAGATATCTTGATAATCCCAGGAGATTAAACGCATTTGATAAAACGCTATATACCAAAACACCTATGGCGGCTCCGAATATCCCGCCTTTTCCTCCATTTACGGAAATCCCTCCAAATACAGCCGCCGAAACGCTCTGCATCACATAGTTATCCGCAAAGTCGATCCGACCCGTAGCCATTCTGGACGTCATGATGACCGCCGCCAGAAAGGCCATCACAGATGAAAACACATACACCCAGAAGGTACATCTTCTGCAGGGGATCCCGGAATAACCAGCCGCATCATAACTGCTTCCCAGAAGGTAGACTTGACGTCCATACTTGGTATACTGGAAGAGATATACGAAGGCCGCCATTCCTGCCAGAAATATCCAAAACTGGATTGGAATCCCCAGGATATTTGTACTGTGAAAAACCAAGAAAGCTTCTGGAAGATCTGAAATCGCGTGCCCTTCTGATATCACAGTCCCGATCCCCGTAAATACGGTGGATGTGCCAAGTGTAATGACCATCGGCTGAAGCCGGAAAGTACCGATCAGCACACCATTCAACGCTCCGCAGACCAGACTGCATGTGAAAGCCGCCAAAACCGCCTGCCATATGGGACTTTCCTGCTGGAGCATCGAAGCAAGGATCACCGAATTCAGACCGGTCAAGGCTCCGATCGACAAATCAAACCCTCCAGAAATAATGCTGGCGGACATACCCAGGACAATGATCCCCAGTTCCGCCGACTGTTTTAAGATCTGCTGCACGTTCTGAGTCTTGAGAAAACTGTCCGTCAAAAAAGCGAACCCCAAACACAGGACCAGCAGCAGCGCCGCCAGCGCCATCTCATTTTTGTTTCTTTTCCATTGTTTTGCTGGATATAATACTGTTTTCATATCTCCCTCTGATTTCCGCGATCTGCCAGCATAGATACCACGATCGCGCTGATGATCACGATTCCGGTGGCCAGGTTCTGCCAATACATCGGCACTTTTGTCAAAACCAGGATATTCCCGATGAGTCCCAAGAGCAGGATTCCGATAGAGGTCCCGAGCGCCTTGAAGGTTCCTCCGTTCAGCTTATTTCCTCCTATGATCACTGCCGCGATCAATGTCATCTCATAACCGTTTCCGGCGGACGGCTGGATCGTTCCAATCTGCGCCACAAAAAAAAACGCCGCGATTCCAATTACGGCTCCCCAAAGGATAAAAGAAATAAAGCAGACCCCGGGGACAAATACTCCGATCCGTTTCGCATACTCCTGATTATTTCCAACAGCAAGAATCACTCTGCCCAGTTTAAAAAATCGAAAGAAGACCATCATGAAAACCAGAACCAAAAACCAGACTCCTGTCACAAGCCGGATCCCCATCCAGCTGATATTGGAGACAGAGGTATACCATCTTGGAAGATACGTCATCCACGCTCCTTCCGTCACCAGATAAAGCCCTCCCCGGATCACACTGAGCGTTCCCAGTGTCACGATCACGGATGGTAATCTCAAAAATATTACCAGAAGCCCATTGCTCGCTCCAAGGACCATGCCTGTCCCCAACGCTGCCAAGACCAGCAGCCATAAGGGATCTTGACCGGCTTCTTCCAGCCAGACCGCCAGTTTTGCCGTGCAGATCCCTGACACAGCGAACTGAGCTCCCACAGAAATATCGATATTTCCCGTTGCCATGATCAGTGTCATGCCGACTCCCAATATGCCATAGATGGCGTTGTTATTTAAAATATTGACAAGATTTCCAAACTGGAGGAACTCATCCGTCAGTGCCGCCGCCATGGCCCCAAGGGCCAGGATACAGACGGACAGCAGGATCTCCCTCTTCCATAAGAAGCCATATCGTTTCATATGTTTTCGTTCTTTCATCGTTTTATCCTGTGATCATTTTTTCCAAAAGCCGGTCTGCCTCTGTCCCGTCATTTACTTCTGTGTGGACAATCCTTCCATGATTCATGACCAGGATACGGTCCGCTGCCGCAAGGACTTCATTTAACTCTGAAGAGATCATAAGGATTCCTACGCCCTGCCCGGCAAGTTCCGCCAACAGGCGGTATATCTCCTGTTTGGCCCCGATATCGACACCCGCCGCAGGCTCATCTACGATCAATACCTTGGGATCTGAGTGGATCCATTTTGAAAATAATACCTTCTGCTGGTTTCCCCCGCTCAGGTTCTTGACAGCCTCCGTTCTGTCCGGCGCTTTGATCCCTATATGAGCGATGCTTTCATCGGAAGCCTGCGCTTCTTTCTTCCGATCCATCCCCAAGCGTCCCGCAAATTTCTTCAGAGAAGCTGAGGTGATATTATGCTCGATGCTTTTCTCCAGGAAAAGCCCATATCTTGCCCTGTCCTCTGTCAAATAACAGATTCCTTTCTCAACCGCCTCTTTGATCCCCCGGATCTTTTCCTTCTTCCCATTCAGGAAAAGCTGACCCTCCTTTGGTTTCTGCGCCCCGATCATTCCAAGGGCTAATTCTGTCCTTCCGGCCCCCACAAGTCCGATCAGACCCACGATCTCTCCGGCAGCAATGGAGAAGGAAACATCCTGATACTGATGATCTCTGGTAAACCCTTCCACTCTCAACAGTTCTTTCCCTCTCCTTCCAGTATGGTGAGGCCGGGAGAGATCCATCTTCTTTCCCAGCATCGCCTCCACCAGATCCTGGTAAGAAAACTCTGCAGCCGGCTTTTCTGCCGCCACTTTCCCATCTCTTAAGACGGTGATCCGATCTGATATCTGAAACACTTCATCCAGCTTATGCGAGATATAGATGACAGATACTTCCTTCTTTAACTTCCGGATCGTCTCATAAAGAAGCTGGACCTCTCTACTGGACAAAGCAGAGGTTGGCTCGTCCATGATCACGATCCTCGCCTTGAAACAGACGGCCCTGGCAAGCAGGACCAGCTGCTGCTGGGCAATACTCAGGCGGGAACATGGCGTCGACACATCAATCTGGCGGCAGCCCATAGAATCCAAGATCTTCCTTGCTTCCCGGTAAAATCTCTTCTTTGGGAATATTCCGCCCATCCGGCAGTCCATACAGATATTCTCTGCCACGGAAAGATTTTGGAATAAACTGATATCCTGATACATGACTGTGACACCTTTTTCCAGCATCCCGGCAGGACTGCTCTTTTGTACTAGCTCTCCGTCGATATAGATCTGGGCACCCGGCTCCGGCCTTACAAGCCCCGCTATGATCTTCACCAGGGTAGATTTCCCGGCCCCGTTTTCTCCCACCAGCGCATGGACTTCTCCTTTCCCAAGCCGAAAGGTCACGTCATCCAGGACCAGGTGATTTCCGTATTTCTTTTGGATATGTTTTAATTCCAGTATGACTTCTTCTTTCATGTCCTCAGTCCCTCACCGGAGTATTTTCGAACAGCGTCCACGAAATATTCAGCATTTTTTCTTGGTGTTCCGATCGGTATCTGGCACCCGGATGCTACAACGTATCCATTCTTACATCTTCCCATCGTACGGATGCATCGGCGGACATTTTCTTCAATCTCTTCTCTCGTTCCCTGGGAGATCACTCTTACCGGATCCACATTGCCCATGATACAGAAAGCCTCCTGGAATACTTCCTTTGCCCTTCCTAAGTCTATGATATTGTCTAAACTCAGACTCGCCACATTGAGCTGCTTTAGATACGGCCAGATCGGCTCTGTATTGCCGCACATATGGAGCCCCGGCTTCTTACCTGTCTTAGCGTACACATGATCGACCAATTCTTTCGTATATGGATAGACCAGTCTGGCATATTTCTTCGGATTCAAAATACTTGGCGACGCAAGCGGGTCTGCCATACTGATCCCCACATCCAGTCCTGCCGCCGTATCAATCCAGACTTTACAGCTGTCGGTCACATACCGCATTAAGATATGTACATCCTCTTCTTCTCTGTAAACATCTCTCAGGATCCGCTCCACGCCCCTCAGATATCCGGCGATCGTAAATGGACCCGCAATGCTTGACCCAACGCCCACGATCCTATCGGCCTTATCCCGCAGGACTTTACACGCCTCCAAAAACAGGGGCATCCTACCATCCTTCCTGGGATTTAGCAGTTCCTTCTCAGAAATCTGTCGATAATCCTCGATTCTTCCACAGCCTGCATATGGGCCTGAATCTTCCGGGAAGATCACGTCCGCTCCCAGAGCCTCAGCGATTCCATACGCATCCGGGCCAAGTCCCAAGCCATCGTGCCCAAGCCGGTTAAAGACTTCGATCTCCGTATTTACCATATATTCTACAGAATGCCAGTATTCGCGGACATTTTTCCCGATCCATGAGGCGCTGCTGTCTCCAAGAAACGGAACGCAGGGGTATCGGTCCAGCTTCTCAGGCTCCGCCACTTTCTCCATCCGCTCTACTGGCACTAATTCGTCCTTTTTACTTGGATAAATATTCTGAATATTCAAGCTTCTCACCCAAAGCCATTCTACCCTTCCCTAAAGAATTCTGTCCAATCGAAAAACCATATATATTTATTTGCATTTTCTATAAATAAATTTTTACTTTTGCCCGGTAATCTGCTATGCTATACATTAAGGAGACACTCCCGCGGACAGCGGGAAGATCAAGAAAGATAAATAGAGGAAAAAGTCATGGATTATACACTTACAGAAACATTAAAACATTTTCGGACATCTCCAACGGAATTAAAGAAATCTAACATAAAAAAAATCAGAAAAGAATTTCCCGTTCCCAGAGAACAGCAGATCCTCTGGGCAGATGTAGACTTTGGCCACAGGATCTCCGGGCTGGTCCTGACAGACACGGGAATCTTCATCAAGGGCGGCAAAGACGCCATCAAGCTGGCCAACGAGAAAACGGGGAACAAAAAGGATAAGATCAAGGTTATCTACCATTACATCCGATGGGAATATTTTTCTCCCGATGATTTTGAACTTCACAGGACCAGCAGCGGGACGTTTGTGTTCTTCGGAGGAAGCCCAGTGCTGAAACCTTCTCCTGGTATGACCTTCTTCCAGGCATACCGCCGCGCCTATCAGAATATCGTCAAGGAGGCGGCTGTCTCTGCCTCGAACATCTTCGCCGATCTGGAGGCTGTCATCCCGGAAAATTTCGCGGCTGTAAACACGAAGACCGGCCACGGCGAAATGGCTGAGGAAGCCCTGACCCTCCTGGACAAGCTGTCCGGCAAAGACGCCCGTGTAGTCGGGCGGGATCAGGCAAAGAACGGACCTGACCGTCTGGTCAACGGAACTTTTATCCAGACCAAATACTATTCCACCGGGAAGGCCTGCATCAACTCCTGCTTTGACAAGACCACCGGGCAGTTCCGGTATCAGATGCCAAACGGGGAACCTATGATGATCGAAGTGCCAAAGGATAAATACGCGGAAGCTTTAAATGAATTCCGCCAGAAAATCCTGGAGGGCAAAGTCCCGGGCGTCACAAACCCGGACGATGCCGCAAAATACTTAAAAGCCGGGAAGTTGACTTATCCACAGGCCCGCAATCTGTGCAAACCGGGCACCATTGAGTCCCTGACCTATGATACCGCCACCGGCGCCGTCAACTGCTCCTTTGCCTTCGGTCTTACCTTTCTGTCTACCTTTATCATGAGTTATACTCAGAGCGGGGACCGCAGAGAGGCGATGACCTCTGCTTTTGCCGCAGGCATCCAGGTGTTTGGGCTTTCTTTCTTCGCCCATATCTTCACCCAGCAGGTCGCAAGGACTACACTCACCAAAGAGCTGATCCCTCTCAGCACTTATATCGTGGAATCCATGGGCTACAAGACTGTGCAGACCATCGTCAACGCAATCCGCGCCATGGCCGGCAAGGCCTCTATCTCCGGAGCTGCGGCTATGAAGCAGCTTGCCAAGATATTGAGAAGCAATGTGGTCACTTCAGCCATCACCGTTGTTGTCTTCTCCGCCCCAGACACTTACAACATTTTCCGCAGAAGACTTTCTGCCGCCCAGTACACCAAGAATATGCTGTCCCTTGTAGGCACTATGGCTTCCGCGGGAGGCGGGACCGTTGCCACATCGGTCGCCGCGGCGAAGATCGCCGGAGCCGCCGGGACCACCATCGCTCCCGGAGTAGGCACCGCCATCGGGATCGGCGGCGGACTGATCGGCGGCTTTGTAGGCGGAACAGCCATCAAATTTATCGGAGACGCTGCCGTGGAGGACGACTCTGTCATTCTCTCCCGCCTGTTCAACGCAGTGGTCGTAAACCTGATCTATGAATACATGCTGTCGGAGAGCGAGATCGACGTTGTGATAGAAAAATTCAACGAGATCAGTTCAAGAAAATTCAGCAAATTATTTAAAGAAGTGATGGCGGCAGACCGACAGGAAAGAGTCATCGAAAAATACATCCGCCATTATTATGAGGAAGTGATACGCTCCCGTCCCAAGATCGGGGAGCCCACTCCTGCCGATCTGATTGATTTCGTCGAAGGACTGGCCGGCGACGAAAAATAATCCCGGACGATATATTTCGATCTCTTCTTTCTCTACGCTGCCGGGCAGACTCATCAGATGATAGAAGCCCTCATATCCCTCTGTCGTCTCCGGTCTTTCTTCCAGCACTTCCTCCGCGGCCGTCATGATCTCGGCAATCCCCGCCTTATCGTCAGCCCCGAGAAGTGTAATGCCATCCGTGGTGATCAGAGTGTGCCCCTCCATATTCGTCAGATGAGGAAATTCTGGCACAGAATCGCCGGTTTTAATTTCATGGACCTTTCGATTTTCAGATGCTTTATAAAGCTGGCTGAATCAAATCCATCGGTGTCTCTAATTTCCTGCCCCATCATCTGGAACCACTGATGAAGAGCAGCGCATCGATCATGACAGTGGCAAACGTTGGAGACGTGATCGTCAGCTTCATCATAACGTTTTTAGTAACGGCAAGTTTTCCGGCTTATAAAAAATACCACAAAGCCCATAGCCACGGGTTTTGTGGTACTCAATAAAAAAATCGGAGTGACAGGATTTGAACCTGCGACCTCTACGTCCCGAACGTAGCGCTCTACCAAGCTGAGCCACACTCCGATAAGTTGACCGGACACTTATAGATCAAGTACCCGGCGCCCCTGCCAAGGAACTACGGATAGAGGACTCGAACCTCTACTAACAGAGTCAGAGCCTGCTGTGCTGCCATTACACCAATCCGCATTAACTCTGTCCGCATTTTGCTAGCGAACAAATATTATTATAGCAAAGTTTTAACAAAAATCAAGCCTTTTTTTCACTTTTTGGAAATTTCCTATTGCTTTTTATCTGGAAATCTGGTTTGCTATTATTTAGAGGATTACAAACCAAATCACAAGCAATAGAAAGGGATATACTATGAAACCGATCAAAGAAGGAAAAGTACGCGAGATCTACGACAACGGAGACAGTCTGATCATGGTGGCCACCGACCGCATCAGCTGCTTTGATGTCATCCTGAAGAATGATGTGACAAAGAAGGGCACGGTCCTGACCCAGATGTCCAAATTCTGGTTCGACATGACCAAAGATATCGTTCCCAATCATATGATCTCCACAGACGTGAAAGATATGCCGGAATTCTTCCAGCAGCCCAGGTTTGACGGCAACAGCATGATGTGCCGGAAACTCAATATGCTCCCCATCGAGTGTATCGTACGTGGGTATATTACCGGAAGCGGCTGGGCCAGCTATCAGGAAAACGGAACCGTATGCGGGATCAAACTTCCAGAAGGCTTGAAAGAATCGGACAAACTGCCGGAGCCGATCTACACTCCGTCCACCAAGGCGGAAATTGGCGATCACGATGAAAACATCTCCTACGAGCAGAGTATCGCTCATCTGGAAAAGTATTTCCCAGGAAAAGGCGAGGAATACGCCGCAAAGCTTCGTGATCATACCCTGGCTCTTTACAAGAAGTGCGCGGACTACGCTCTTAGCCGCGGGATCATTATCGCGGATACGAAGTTTGAGTTTGGACTGGATGAAGATGGAAATATGGTGCTGGGGGATGAGATGCTCACTCCAGACAGTTCCCGCTTCTGGCCGGCAGAAGGTTACGAGCCGGGACATGGTCAGCCATCCTTTGACAAACAGTTTGCCCGCGACTGGCTGAAAGCCAACCCAGGAAACGACTGGACTCTGCCGGAGGACATTGTCCAGAAGACCATCGACAAATACCTGCAGGGCTACGAGATGCTCACAGGTGAGAAACTATAATTGGAAAACCAGAAAAAACGGAGGAACCAAACCTGCCGCAAGGTTATGGGCCTCCGCTTTTTTCTGTTGATCAGATTCTGGTTCCACCAGGAAGATCCCCCTCATCGAATACGCAGTTACAAAAAGTCTCTTTATAATGAAGCTGCCGGTATACAAACAGCGCCGCGGCCACACAGCCGACCACAAGGACCGGGAGCACCTGGACGCTCCTCCAGCCATAGGTTCCGATATTTCCGATACCAAGGGTGATCCCGCCAAAGGCAAAAATACTGATCACAAAAGACCCAATATCGAATTTCTTTCCGGCTGTGTCAAGTATATTATCGAAGGCAAACACTGCCCAGATAAAGGAAACCATCATGAGCCCTATGGAAATCGGGAAATGCTCCTCTGTCATTTCTTTTTTTCTCCCTCTTTTCCCAGTTCCGAAAAAAGCGCAGGCTCTCCGACCTGCGCTCCTGTCTGCTCACATCTATACTCTTGTCCCTGCTTCTTCCGCTTTCTGAATATATGCCTCCCGCACATCCTCCGGCACCAGAGACCCTCCGGTAGCCCAGACGATATGGGCGGCCTGCCCCATCTTAGATACCAGTCCCTGCTCTTCGATATATCCCTCGCAGATCTCATCGACCTCGATCCGGGCTGGTCCGGCAAATGCCGCGCAGGAGCTTGGCTCAATGAAGACATTCTCCTGGTCCAAAAGTTCTTTCATATACACGTACAGCTTCTCGTCTTCTATGGTAAACTCGCCGCTCAGGAGATGCTCCACCGTCTTTCCTACGAATTTGGAAGGCCGCCCTACCGCCAGGCCGTCCGCCTCCGTCTTACCGGACAGACCAATATCCTGGACGCAGATCTCACTGTGAAGCCCTGTGGCAATCCCAAGGATCATACAACAGGCCTGAGTCGGTTCTTCGTAAAATACATGTACATGATCTCCGTACAACAGCTTCAGCCCAAAGGTAACGCCGCCTGGCGCTCCGCCCACTCCGCAGGGGATATAGACAAACAGCGGATGGTCCTCATCCACCAGGATCCCCAGTTCCTCCAGCTGTCCCTGAAGCCGCAGGGCCGCCACCGCATACCCCAGGAACAGGCTCACAGAATTCTCATCATCCACAAAATAGCTGTACGGATCCTTCAGGGCTTCCTCCCGGCCTTTTTTCACTGCCGCTCCATAGTCCCCGGCGTATTCGATCACCTGAACATTCTTAGACCGGAGCAGTTCCTTCTTCCACTGCTTCGCGTCCTGGGACATATGTACATACACCCGGAATCCAAGGGTCGCGCTGATGATCCCGATGGACAGCCCCAGATTGCCGGTGGATCCCACATGCACCGCATATTTTGAGAAAAATTCTTTCATTGAAGGATCCGCGAACTTTTCGTAGCTTTCTCCCGGTCGGATCATTCCCTGCTCCAGGGCCAGGTCTTCCGCGTGTTTCAGGATCTCATAGATGCCCCCTCTCGCCTTCACAGAGCCGGCTGCCGCCAGATGGGAATCCATCTTCAGCAGCAGTTTCCCCTGAAGTCCGGCCTTCCAGGCCGTATTTAATTCTTCCTTCATCTTAGGGATCTCCCGCAGAGGGGATTCGATCAGCCCATCCGTCGCTTCCGTCTCCGGGAACGCTTTGCGGATAAACGGAGCAAATCTGGCAAGGCGCTCCGCCGCGTCTTCCACATCTGCCATGGTCAATTCCATATCCTTCAGCGCTTCCTGTGTCCTGCCATAGTAAGGATTGATCCAGCTCACTTCCTCCGCCTGACACAGCTTTTTTACAACAGGCGCTTTTTGTTCCAGCATGTCCAGATTCATAGATTTCCCTCCTTTTTTCTCAGTATAACATCCCTTCTGTACTCGATCATACCGCTTACATCCAGGGTTAAAAGCTGATAGACCACTTCTTCATCGGGATGGCCGATGATCTTATAATTTTCACTGCGAACGATCCTTTTTTCCTCCTGCTGCTCTTCCTGCTGGCTTACCATGGACGGCGTCATCCCTGCCTCTGCGACAAGCTTCCGCAGTCTCATATTCCTCGTGATCCGAAACTGCCGGACTTTCGCTCCCAGGTTGATCTCTTCCATGTCAGACCTCCTGTAACTATTCTGTCGTCCATTTTCTGTCAGCTAATGTATACAATCCTATTATAAGAGTTCTTCCCCTGGTTGTAAACCAGTCTTTCTCAAATCTTCTGGCTGCCTGTGGACCACACGTGCTCTTCTTTTGTAAGCGCCAAATATTAATGCGGTAAAAAATAAAATTACCCCAGCCCTTTGCGAGTTGGAGTAATTCACTATAATTCACATGCGATT